>JAJEHF010000029.1 GCA_022823865.1 Bryobacterales bacterium | reverse complement strand
CCTGACAGACTGACAACAAAATGTCCAGTCCTCGCAGCAGACAGCGCTACCATGCCGAGCTCGCAAACTCTAGCAGGCTGCCGCTGCCCCTCCGGCTACTGTCGTGCACTGCCTCGGACTCGGACAAAAAAATGGCCCTGTGTCAAGCGCGAATCCGGCGCAGGGTCAAGTCGCCCGAGGGAGTCTCGGCTCGGCCGTGCTCAGGCAGGGGTCGGGGCGGGAGCAGGCGCGCCGGCGGCAGGCTTCGGCGGCACTTCCATCGCTCTCGCTTTGGGCCTTGATCCGACCCCCATGTTCGCGTTTCCTGCTCCCGCCTCGTCAAACCCGGCGTGCTGTTTTCGGGCACGGGGCTCTCCCGTGGATCGCCGTCCAAGCGCCTCGCGAGATTGCCGAACCATTCGAGGCCGGCGAAGAAAGCAGGGCCCTACTTCTGGAACACCCGGAAGATCTTCCGCAGCGGGTCGTAGAACTCATCCACCACGCGCTCCTTCAGCGGAATGATCGCGTTGTCGGTGATCGTGATGTTTTCCGGGCAGACATTCGTGCAGCACTTCGTGATGTTGCAGTACCCGATGCCGTCGGTCTCCCGGAGCTGGCCGACACGGTCTTCGCTGTCCAAGGGGTGCATTTCAAGCGCGGCCGCATGCACCAAGAAGCGCGGGCCGATGAAGCGGTCGTGGTAATGATGCTCGCGAAGGACGTGACAGACGTCCTGGCAGAGAAAGCACTCGATGCACTTCCGGAATTCCTGCACGCGATCGACGTCTCGCTGCAGCACGCGCCACGAACCGTCCTCGGCATCCGGCGGCCTCGGGGCGAACGGCTTGAGCTGCTTCTTCACCTCGAAGTTCCAGCTGACATCGCACACCAAGTCCTTGACGAGAGGGAAGGTCTGCATCGGCTCGATCGTGACGGGCTTGTCCAAGGGGACATCGCTCAGGCGCGCCATGCACATCAGCCGCGGGGAACCGTTGATCTCGGCGGAACAAGACCCGCACTTGCCGGCCTTGCAGTTCCAGCGGACAGCTAGGTCGTTGGCCTGTTCCGCTTGGATCTTGTGCACAGCATCGAGGACGACCATGCCTTCGGAAATCTCGCAGTCGTAGTCCTGAAAGCTCCCCGAGCCCGCCTTGCCCCGCCAAATCCGGAATGTCGCCGTCGGCATATCTGCCCTCCTCACTTCTTTGCGTCGATGATCCGCTGCAGTCCCTCGGGGATTTCTGGGATCGGCTCCGATGAGACCTCGAGATCGCCGTCCGAGTTCTTGCGAATCACGACGCTCAGTTTCCCGAATTTCTCGTCCTTGTCAGGGTAGTCGAGGCGTGTGTGCGCGCCGCGGCTCTCCTTCCGCGCCAGAGCCGCTCGAGCGATCGCTTCTGAGTAGGCAAGCAGATTCCGCAGGTCCAGCGCTGTGTGCCAGCCCGGGTTGTACTCGCGGTTGCCGCTAACGGCGACCCGCTCCGCTCGCTCCCGCAAACGGCCGATGCCCTCCACTGCTGCCTGCATGTCGTCCTCGTTGCGGACGATTCCCACCTGGTCCTGCATCATCTTCTGCAGGTCCTGCTGAATCTCAAACGGGTTCTCGGCACCGCCCGCGTCGACGCCACGGTCGAATGCCTCAAGCGCGGCGCGCGCGACGCGGGCAGTGTGATCTCGCGAGATCTCGCCGCCCGAATTCTCCTGCGCGAAGCGAGCAGCGTACTCGCCGGCGCGCTTGCCGAATACGAGCAGATCGGAGAGCGAGTTGCCACCCAAGCGATTGGCCCCGTGCAGGCCCGCAGCGCACTCCCCGGCTGCGAAGAGCCCGGGAACGTCTGTCATTTGCGAGTCCGCGTCGACGCGCACACCGCCCATCACGTAGTGAGTGGTCGGGCCGACCTCCATCGGCTCCTCGGTAATGTCGATGTCGGCGAGCTCTTTGAACTGATGGTACATGCTGGGCAGCTTGCGCTTGATGTGTTCCGCAGCACTGGGGAGTTTCTCCTTGATCCAGGCAATGTCTAGGAACACACCGCCATGAGGGCTTCCCCTCCCTTCCTTGACTTCCCGCACGATGCAGCGCGCCACGTGGTCACGGGTCAGCAATTCCGGGGGCCGCCGTGCATCCTTGTCACCCTGGGTGTACCGCCAACCCTCCTCCTCGTTGTCGGCCGTCTGGTTGCGGTACGCAGGCGGGATGTCGCCGAACATGAAACGCTCGCCCAGCGAGTTCCGCAAGACGCCGCCCTCGCCCCGCACTCCTTCGGTCACCAAGATGCCCGCGACGCTCGGAGGCCAGACCATGCCCGTCGGGTGGAACTGGACGAATTCCATGTCGATCAGCGCAGCTCCCGCGCGGTAGGCCAGAGCGTGGCCGTCCCCCGTGTATTCCCAGCTGTTGCTGGTGATGCGATACGCCTTGCCGATGCCGCCGGTCGCCAGCACGACGGCCTTGGTTTGAAACACCTTGAAGGTGCCGCGATCCCGGTCGAATGCGAAAGCCCCGACCACGCGCTCCCCATCTGTCAGGAGCTCGATCACGGCGCATTCCATGTGCACTTCGATCTCCTGGTGAACGGCGTAGTCCTGCAGCGTGCGGATCATCTCCAGGCCCGTTCTGTCGCCTACGTGCGCGAGCCGCGGGTACGCGTGTCCGCCGAAATTGCGCTGCAGGATGCGCCCGTCGGGCGAGCGGTCGAAGACCGCCCCCCATGCTTCGAGTTCGCGAACCCGCGCGGGAGCCTCCTTGGCGTGCAGCTCTGCCATCCGGCAGTTGTTCAGGTACTGCCCCCCGCGCATCGTGTCGGCGAAGTGCACTTCCCAGTTATCACGGTCATCGACATTCGACAACGCGGCGGCCACACCCCCCTCAGCCATCACCGTGTGCGCCTTGCCGAGAAGGGACTTGCAGACGAGACCGACTGAAGCGCCCGTGGCCCGGGCTTCGATCGCCGCTCGCAGGCCTGCCCCCCCGGCACCGATGACAAGAACGTCGTATTGAATCGGCTCGTGTTCGATCACTACAGGATTCTCCAGTCAGTCCATACGCCCATGGAGCAAAGGCGGATGTAGAGATCGGAGAATCCGACCGAGAACAGGCTGAACCAAGCCCAGCGCATGTGCTGGCGGTTCAGGCAGCTTACGCAATCGTAGGTCTTGCCGAGCGCGGGCGACCCGGAAAGCACGTCCTTGCGTCCTCCCAACAAGTGGCGCAGGGAATGGCAGCCGAATGCGTAGCAGGAAAGCAACGCCACGTTGACGACCAGCACGATGCTGCCCAAGCCCACCCCAAACTCGACCGAGCCTGTGGTCGGATCGGAAAACCACAGCGCCTTCCAAGCGTCATAGGAAAGCATGACGATGAATCCGAGCGCTATGTAGAGGAAATAGCGGTGCACGTTCTGAATGATCAGGGGGAATGAACGCTCGCCCCGGTAGCCTGATCGCGGTTCCCCCACGCCGCAGGAAGGCGGATCGGCCCAGAAGGCCTTGTAATAGGCACCGCGGTAGTAATAGCAGGTAAGGCGAAATCCCAGCGGGGCCCAGAGAATCAGGAATGCCGGCGAGAACGGTATCCACATCGGCCACCAGCCGGGCTTGGGCCCGAACCAGCTATGCTCGGTCGGCCCGAAGAGCTCCGGCGAGTAGAACGGCGAGAGGTACGGCCCGGCCGTGTAGTGCTCCGCCTGGAAAATCGCCCAAGTGGTATAGACGATGAACGTGGAGAACCCGAGGAATATAGCCAGCGGTTGCACCCACCAAGCGTCCGGCCGCGAGGTTTGGCCGAATCCACGCTTGCCAAGGGGAACATCAATGGTCGACATGGTCTCTCCAGTCTGCCCCAGACAGAATCTAGAATTGTAACGAGGCCATGGCGGCCATTTCAACTTGGGAGAATGCCCCACTGCCCCGGGTGCAGGACAGCGTCTTGCGGTGAACGATTCAGGGAGTGCGCGTAGCCATCTCTCCCGTTCTGTTCAGATGCGGCCCGCTTCGCGGAACGGGACGGGCACGCCGAGGCAGTGAGCGCCGAGGGCGCGCCTGCGTTGGATCAGAACCGGCTCAGCTGGCCTTTTCGACCTTTTCCACCGAAGTGATCTTCATGCCTTCGATGTTGCCGGTCACGGTGACCTTCGTGCCAGCATGCTCCACCAGCTTGGCTTGCTCGGCAACCTCGTAGATCTTGCCGTCGGCCGTTACGACCACTGCGGGTGTACCGTTCTTGATGCAGTTCACGGCACAGGCCAGGTCGGCGTGACCGGCCTTCGCGCAGTTCAGGTCCAGCACATGGCCGGTAACCGACCCTGCTAGGCAAAGCGGCGCAGCCAACATGGCGAGCGCAAGCAGCGTGATCAGTCTCTTCATTTGTACGTTCCTCTCTTGCGGTCGAGAATGCGACCGAAACCGAACTCTAACGCCACCGCGGCCACTTAGTCAAGCCCTAGAGCCCGCGCGCCGCGGCCATGCCCCGCAGACTAGTAGCCGTTTTGGCGCAACACTGCGACCAGTTCCTCCACAGCGTCGGAACTGGCTTCAAGCGCTGCCCTTTCGTGGGCGTCGAGCTCGACCTCGTAGACTTGCTCCAAGCCGTTCGCTCCGAGCTTGCACGGAACGCCCACGAAGATGCCGTCACGCCCGTACTCGCCTTCGAGCAACGCTGCGCACGGCAGCACCCTGCGCTGGTCCTTCAGGATCGATTCGACCATCTCCACGACGGAGGACGACGGCGCATAGTAGGCACTGCCCGTCTTGAGATGCTTGACAATCTCGGCGCCGCCGTCGCGGGTGCGCTGCACGATCGCCGCAATCTCGTCCTCGGACAGGATCTGGCTGATAGGAATTCCCGACACGCTGGTGTACCGCACCAGCGGGACCATGGTGTCGCCGTGACCGCCCAGCACCATGGCCACGACGTTGCTCACCGAGACGCCGGCCGCTTCGGCCAGGAAAGTGCGGAAGCGCGCGGTGTCAAGAACGCCGGCCATGCCGATCACGCGATTCCGCGAGAACCCGGACGTGTGGTAGGCGACATGGCACATCGCATCGAGGGGGTTCGAGACCACGACCAAGATCGCGTTCGGCGAGTATTTTGCGGCCGCTGCGATGCAGGACCGGACGATCGAGGCGTTCTTGAGCAGCAGGTCGTCGCGGCTCATTCCCGGCTTGCGGGGGAATCCAGCGGTCATCACCACCACGTCGGAGTTCGCAGTGTCCTCGTAGTCGTTGGTGCCGACCACCCGCACGTCAGAACCCTCCACCGGGCAGGCCTCCAGCATGTCGAGTGCCTTGCCCTGCGGCACGCCCTCAATGATGTCGATCAGGGTGACGTCCGCCAGCTCCTTGTCGGCGATGCGCAGCGCGCAGCTTGCCCCGACATTGCCCGCGCCGATGATCGTAACTTTCCTTCGCATCTCGAGACCCTCCCGATCCCTCAGTTCATGTGGCGGATCACAGCCGCGCCGAACTGGCTGCAGCCGAGCTTGGTCGCACCCGCCATCTGCCGGTGCAAGTCGTACGTGACGGTCTTCGCCGCGATCGCGCCGGTCATGCCCGACTCGATCAACCGGGCCGCTTCCTTCCAGCCCAGATGATCCAGCATCATCACGCCGGACAGGATCACGCTGCTGGGGTTGATGACGTCCTTGTCCGCATACTTCGGAGCTGTCCCGTGCGTGGCCTCGAACAGGGCTTGCCCGTCGCCGATGTTCGCCCCGGGCGCCAGGCCCAGTCCTCCCACCTGCGCGGCGCAGGCGTCCGACAGGTAGTCGCCGTTGAGATTCGTGGTGGCGATCACGTCATACTCCGAGGGGCGCAGCAGGACCTGCTGGAACATCGCGTCGGCGATGCGGTCCTTGACCAGGATCTTGCCGTCTGGCACCGTGCCATCGCCGGAATCCCAGATTTCAGCCTCGGTCACGCAGACATCGCGGAACTCCTCGGTGGCCACCTCGTAGCCCCAGTCCCGGAACGCGCCCTCGGTGAACTTTTGGATGTTGCCCTTGTGCACCAGCGTGACCGACGAGCGGCCGTTGTCGACGGCGTACTGGATCGCGGCGCGCACCAAGCGCTTCGAGCCGGTTATCGAGACTGGCTTGATGCCCACGCCGGAGTCGGCGAGGATGCCGCGGCCCATCTCGCCGTTGAGGAACTCGATGACCCGGGCCGCCTCTCCAGTGCCCTGCTCCCATTCGATCCCGGCGTAGACGTCTTCAGTGTTTTCCCGGAAAATCACCACGTCGAGCTTGCCCGGATCCTTCATGGGCGAGGGCACGCCGGGATACCACTTCACAGGGCGAACGCACGAATACAGGGTCATCAGCTGGCGCAGGGCTACGTTCAGACTGCGGATGCCGCCGCCTACGGGAGTCGTGAGCGGGCCCTTGATGGCGACGCAGAACTCGCGGATCGCGTCGACAGTGTCGGCGGGCAGCCACTCGCCGAAGCGGTCGTACGCCTTCTCGCCGGCGAAGACCTCGTACCAGGCGATCTGTTTCGAGCCTCCGTAGGCCTTCTCGACCGCCGCGTCGATGACTGCCTTGGCCGCCTTCCAAATGTCCCGCCCCGAGCCGTCGCCCTCGATGAACGGGACGATCGGACGGTCGGGCACGACGCAGCGGCCGGCTTCCATCCGGATGCGAGTTCCGTCCGAAGGAACAGGGATACCGTTGTAGTCAGGCATAGCGCTTGCGGTGCTCGGAGAGGCCCGCGACTCGGAACGTTGCTGTCGAGCCCGGAAACCGGGCAGAGCATCCCGGTCGGCCCCAAATCCAAGGATATCATTGGGCACTCCTAGGCGACAACGCTGCCCGTGGCAGGGACTGGACGGCCCGGGCCATCGGCTCTGGCGGAGTAAGATTAAGGTTCGGCCTCGAAGCGCGGCTCGAATTCTCCCATGCAAGCGAACCCAGCCAAGACTGAGAAGCTCGACGACGAGGCTCCGCAGGAGGCCGCGCAGCCGTCGCGCGGCATCATCGCCGAGTGGACGGTCACGATCCTGCTCCTGCTATTCGGCACGACCACTCTCGTCCAGGCGTTCGTGATTCCGACCGGCTCGATGGAGGACTCGCTGCTGATCGGCGACCATTTGCTGGTGGACAAGCTCGCCTATGCGCCAGCCGGCGCCATCAGCCAATACCTGCTGCCGTATCAAGAGGTCGAGCGTGGTGACATCATCGTCTTCCGCTATCCGATGGACCTCGAGCAGACCTTCGTCAAGCGCGTCGTGGGGGTCCCGGGCGACCGCATTCGCATAGTCGACAAACAGCTGTGGATCAATGGCAAGACGGCGGACGAACCCTACGTGGTTTACAAGAGCGATTTCATCGACTCATACCGCGACAACTTCCCCACGCTGCCGACGTCGATGCAGATCTACGAGCCGGCCTTGCGCATGCTCAAGGAATTCGTCGAGGACGGGGAGCTGGTCGTGCCAGAAGGGAACTATTTTGCGATGGGCGACAACCGCGACCAGTCGCTCGACAGCCGCTATTGGGGCTTCGTGCCGCGGGCGCATATCGTCGGCAAGCCCTTGATCATTTACTGGTCGTACGACGCCCCCACCGCACACCTGCAAGACCCAGGCGTGTCCCTCGAGCACCTGCGCGACCTGGCCCTGAACTTCTTCACGAAGACGCGCTGGTCTCGAACATTGAAGTTGATTCGCGGCTACGAGTGGTCAGGGGACTGAGGTCTCCGCCCATGCGCAGCGGGCGACGCGGGCCGCAGCGCCACGCGGTCATCATCGCCGGCGGCCGCGGGGTGCGTTTCTGGCCTCGCAGTCGCATCGACAGGCCGAAGCAGCTGCTTGCACCGCTGGGCGGCCCGACCCTGCTTAGGCAGACGTTTGAACGCCTGCGCAGCTCGTTTCCAGCCGAGAACATCTGGATCGTGACGGCCCAGCGCCTGCTAGAGGCCGTTTCATCCGAGGTGCCAGAGGTACCCTCCGAGCGCCTGGTCGGCGAGCCGGAGGCCAGGGGAACCGCTCCGGCAGCTGGTCTGGCGGCCGCGCTCATCCTCCGTCAGGATCCGGACGCCCTCGTGGGAGTGTTTCCGGCCGACCATCACATCGGCAACGAACAGCGATATGGCGGGCTGCTCGAATCGGCTCTGGCGGCGGCTGACGCGGATCGCCTGATCGTGTTGGGAATCCAGCCGCAGCGGCCCGAAACCGGTTTCGGCTATATCGAATTCGCCGATCCGATCCAGCCCGGTCACGGCCAAGCAGTGCCGGTGACGCGCTTTCGCGAGAAGCCCGACCGCCGCACGGCGGAAGAGTACGTCCGGAGCGGACGGTTCTATTGGAACAGCGGCCAGTTCTTCTGGAGGGCCGCAGTCCTCGCGGAGGAGATGCTCCGACACTTGCCGGCCACTTGGGCCACTCTAGCGGCGATCGCAGGCGGCAACGAGGACGGGGCCGGCGAGCGGCTCGCCGAGCTTTACGGGCAATGCGCGAGCGTCTCGGTGGATGCCGGAATCTTGGAGCGCTCGGATCGGGTGTGGGGCTTGGCGGCTCCGGACATCGGCTGGAGCGATCTGGGCGGCTGGGAGTCTCTCCGAGCGCTGCTCCCGCAGGACGCCGACGGCAACTGTGCGCCCACGCCAAGCACGCTGGTGCGGTCGTCTGGAAACTATCTGGACGTGCCGAGCAAGCACGTGGCTCTGCTCGGAGTAAGCGATCTGGTCATTGTCGAGACTCCGGACGCGCTCTTGGTCTGCCCTCGACACGAGGCTCAGAATCTCTCCGAAGTCACTTCGGCTCTCGCGGCCGACGATCGCAAGCGCCTGCTATGACCGCGGCTCGCGGTACGGGAGCAGCCAGGATTCCAAGCTGGCCGGCAGGCCGGCATCGTGCGCCAGCCGCCGGAGGCCCGAAAGGGTATCCACGTCGTAGCCCTTCGTTCGCGTTTCCACGGCATTGAGGCCGGCGGCTCGCAGGGCAGCCACGCACGCTCTGCGCGTGTCCGGGCGCGACCAGGTCACATCCCGGAACATTGCGCCGGCGACGCGGGTCGCTCCGATGAGCGTGAAGCCCCCGTCCTCCGAGGGCCCCAAGACCACGTCGGCCGCATCGAGCGCAGCCGCGGCCTCGGCAAGTTGGGCCCATGGCAACGTGGGCGCATCGCTGCCTACGATCAGAGCCTTTGCGTACCCGCCGCCCAGCAACTCCTCCAAGCAGAGCCGCATGCGATGGCCTAGGTCGCTGCCGCGCTGCAAGCGAAAGCGACCGCCGTCTGCGACAGCCTCGAATTCGGCCCACCGCACATCGCAGTAGAGGAAGGCGTCATGGGCTGGCGAGCCGACGAGGCGCTCCCACGTCGCCAGGGCGCTGAGACGATGAAACTCTGTCGCAGCTTGGGGCGAGAGGTCTCGGGCGAGGCGGGTCTTGACCAGGCCGGCCCGCGGCGCTTTGGCGAACAGCGCAACTGCGATAGCCGAAGATCGGGGCATGCCCATCCAATGCTACACTCGCCCTAGGATCGATCGCCGATGTCGGCAGATTCCCGCGCAGGCGGAAGCATTACGGCCTTGCTCGTTGACGACGAGGCCCTGGCCCGCGAGGAACTGGGTTTCCTGCTGCAGTCGTTTCCCGAGATCGAAGTCGTCGGCGAGGCGGCGGATGGCCACAGGGCGATCGACCAAGTCGCCGACCTAGAGCCCGACATCGTCTTCCTTGACGTTCAGATGCCGGGCCGCAACGGGCTCGAAGTGGCACGGGAGCTGCTCGCGCGCGGGGGCAAGATCCCCTATATCGTGTTCGCCACGGCCTTCGACCAGTACGCCGTCGAGGCGTTCGACGTCAACGCTGCGGACTACCTGCTCAAGCCCGTTGAAAAGGACCGCCTGGGGCGGGCGATTCGCCGGGCGCAGCAACAGATCCTCTCCCCGGAACGCGAATCCGAGCGCTTGGCCCGCCTGCTGGCGACGGTTCGCAACCAGCCCGCGCCGCCAACCAAGGTCCTGATCCGGGGTGGCGACCGCATGATGCTGGTCGACGCTGCGGACGTGATCTTCGCCACTGTGGATTCCGGCGCGATCCGCATCGTGGCGACTGAATTGGACGGACACAGCAACTACAAGACGCTCGACGAGCTGCACGCGACCTTGGAAGATCCGCGCTTCTGGAGGCCCCACCGTTCGTACATCGTCAACATCAACCGAATCAAAGAGGTGCTGCCTTGGTTCAAGTCGAACTACCAGCTGCGCATGAGCGATGCGGACGGGACCGAAGTTCCCGTGAGCCGCGGCCAAACCAAGCGGCTGCGCGAATTGTTCAAGCTCTAGGCCGGCTCAGGGACGCGCGGCACCGTAGCGTCGGCCAAGCCCGAGTCGAAAATATGCTCCGTCTGTATGGGATGTCTCGTCTTGCCTGCACGGCCGCGATAGCGTTCTTCGCGGCGTCGCTGGTCACGCTCCCGGCCCAAGTGGTGGGCGGCAGCATTTCCGGCACGATCGTAGGGCCGTCAGGCGGTCGGGTCGCGGCGGAAGTTGTCGCAGCGCACGTCCAAACCGGCCGCCAGCATAGCTCGCCAGCAACGCTGGACGGAACGTTCGTCTTCCCTTTGCTGCCGCCCGGAACTTACGACCTCACGCCGAGCGCCAACGGGCTGTCCGCACCGGTGGCACGGGTCGCAGTGCGCGTCGGCACCAGCGTCCAAGTGCGGCTCGAAATGGTGCTGGAAGCACTCCGGACCAGCATTGACGTGGTGGACTCGACCCCGCTGATCGAGGCTGGGACCGCAGCATTGGGAACGGTGATCGGGCGCGACAGGATGCGCAACCTGCCCCTCAACCAGCGGGTGTTCCTGCCGCTCACGCTGCTGGCTGGCGGGGCTCACTCGAGTGCGCCGGGCTCTGAGCTCTCTTCCCAGAACGACAGCGGCTTCCATGTGTCGGGCGGACGTGAGACAGCCAACAACTTCTTGCTCGACGGCATCGACAACAACGACATCTATATCAATCGGATCGTCGTCAGCCCGCCCCTGGACAGCGTTCGCGAGTTCCGGCTCCACGCCTCTGGCTACAAGGCGGAGTTCGGCCGGAGCTCGGGCGGGCAAGTGAACGTTGTAAGCCGCTCGGGCACCCGCGAGCTGCACGGATCGGCCTACCACTATATGCGCAACGAGGCCCTGGACAAGCCGAACTATTTTGACCCGGAGGACGAGCCGAAGCCAACGTACCGGCGCGGTCAGTTTGGCGGCGCCCTGGGCGGGCCGCTACCAGGCGAACGCACGTTCTTCTTCGCCGGCTTCGAGGGCACGCGCATCGACGATGCCGCGACGCGCACGGCGTCAGTCCCGACTCCGGCGCAACGCACGGGCGATTTCTCCGACATTTCGGCGCCGGTGATCGACCCCTTCGCAGCAGCGCCGTTCCCCGACAACCGCGTTCCCCTGGAGAGGCAGGATCCGGCCGGCGCGGGCGCGGCCCGGTACTGGCCAGACCCCAACCGGCGGGACCCCGTGCAGAACTTCGTTTCCACGCCGGACGGGGACGCCCTCGTGAATCAAGTCACGGGGCGCCTGGACCACGACCCGGCCGCCGAAAGCCGCATCTTCGCACGCTTCAACTCCGGCCATCTGCGCTCTTTCAGCCCGTTCTCGGATTCGGACGTGCCGGGTTTCGGGAGCTTCACGCTTGACCGCGGCCAGCAGCTCGCGGCAGCCTACTCACAGGCATTCTCGGCGCGGACCCTGCTAGAGGTCCGGGCGGGGTTCAACCGCCTGCGTCGCGCGGTCACGCACCAGAACGCGGGTCGCGACATCTCCAGCGAGCTAGGCATTACGGGCTTGACCACCGATCCCCGCTTCGTGGGATTCCCCAGCATCAATGTTGGCGGCTACGCCAGCCTGTCGGACGACACCGCGCTCCCGATCGCGCGCACGAGCACCACGCGACACGTCGCTGCCAATCTCACGCACGCGAAGTCAAAGCACCGGCTCAAGTGGGGCGGCGAACTCCGCAGCGTCAGCATTGACGGCACTCAAGGGCTGTTCGGACGCGGCCAGTTCAATTTCCTAGGCGTGATTTCGCAGCACCCCGTGTCGGACCTGCTGCTCGGCTTTCCCACGTACAGCATCCAGACCGTGGTGGACAACGATTTTCGCCAGCGCGCGCAATTCTGGAGCGTGTTCGGCCAAGACGACTGGACGCTGGCCCCAGCACTGACCTTAAGCGTCGGGCTGCGCTACGAATACAACGCGCCCGTTCACGACGCCGATGACCGCTTCTCGCAGTTTGACCTCAGCACGCTGCAACTCATCGACGCGGCCAGCTCGCCGCTGGGCAGGGCCGGCTATGCGGCGGACCGCAACAACTTCGCGCCACGCATCGGACTCGCCTGGAATCCCCGCGACTCGCTGGTGCTGAGGGCCGCCTACGGCCTCTACTACGACGTGACCATGCTGGAAGCCAACTCCGGACTGTACTTCAACCCCCCGTACTTTGACCTGAAGCTGTTCTTCCCGTCGCAGGTCTCTCTGCCACGATTGTCAGACCCGTTCTCCGGGCCGGGCTTCGCCCCTCCCGCATCGGTGAACACCCTGCAGCCCGACTACCGCACGGGCTACGCCCAGCACTGGCACTTCGGGCTTGAGCGCGCGCTACCCGGCGAGCTCGTGGCACGGGTATCCTACATCGGCTCGAAAGCAACCAAGCTGTTGCGACGGCGCAACCTGAACCAGCCCCCGCCGGGAGAGGGCGAGGTGGACTTGCGGCGCCCGACGCCCGGCTTTGCCAATATCGTCCTGTTCGAGTCCGGCGCGGCCTCGAGCTACCACTCCGGAGTCGCCACCCTGGAACGTCGTTTCGGCCAGCTCGTCGGCTTTCGCGCGGCCTATACCTGGGCCAAGTCCATCGACGACGTCTCGGCCTTCCTGAGTTCTTCAGGCGACCAGTCGTTCCCTCAGAACAGCCACGACTTCCGGGCCGAGAGGGGGCTGTCCAATTTCGACCAGCGCCACCGATTGGCACTCTCCCTCCAACTTGCGTCCCCGTTCCGGCACAGGCTGCTGGGGGGCTGGCGCGCCTACGCGATCGCCACGGCCGGAAGCGGGCGCCCGCTGACCCCCCAGCTGGCCATCGATAACTCCAACACCGGCAACACAGGCGGCATCTTCGGCACCGATCGGCCCGACCTGACCGGCGATCCGGCGACCGGCCTGCGCGGTCCGGGCCAGTTCTTCGACGCAGCGGCCTTCGCCATGCCTGCACCGCTCGCCTTCGGAAACGCCGGGCGCAACGTCCTGGCCGGTCCGGGCTTCGGCTCTCTGGACGTTGCAGTGGTGCGATCCCTGCGGCTGTCCGAGCAAGCCACGGCCGAACTGCGGCTGGAGGCTTTCAACGTCTCGAACCGCGCCAACTTTGACCTGCCCGAGCGGACGTTCGGCCAAGCTACTTTCGGGCGATCGCTGTCGGCAGGCCAGGCGAGGCAGCTGCAGTTGGGGCTCCGATTCTCGTTCTAATGCGCTGCACGCCAGAGCCCGGACCAGCGTCCTAGCCTTTAGGCCCGGCGCGATGCCTGAGTTCATGGTCAGCTACACGGACCAACAGGGCGGGGTCCACGAGGAAGTGGCGGCCGCCCCCTCCGCCCACGTGGCGCGGCGACGATTCACCTCGCGCGGCCTGTTGGTGCATTCGGTGAGCGTACGGGGCGAGATCCAGACGTCCCGGCCGGGCGGCAAGCGCGGGCGTGTCGACCTGCAGCAGTTCGTGGTGTTCAACGCGCAATTCCTCGCCATGATTCGAGCGGGCATGCCCATCCCGCAGTCTCTGGAACTGTTGGCGGGAAACGTGCGCAACAAGGCCCTGGCCGCGCACATCGCTGCTGTCCGCAACGATGTCAGAGTCGGCGTGCCGCTCTCGGACGCCTTTGCCAAGCGCGAGGCATTCCCGCCCATCTACGTCACGTCGCTGCTCGCCGGCGAGCGCTCCGGAGCGCTCGACTCAGTGCTCGAGCGCTACGTGGAATACCAAAAGCTCGCGCTGGCAGTCCGCAAGAAGATTCTCGTCTCGCTGATCTATCCGACGGTGCTCATCGCATTGGTGCTCACGCTGGTGCTGTTTCTCGTGACCTACGTGGTGCCGGAGTTCGCGCAGCTCTACGACACCATGGACGCGAACCTGCCCGTTTCGACACAATTGCTGGTCGCGTTCGGCGGTGCTGCGCGCGATAACGCTCTCTTGCTCGTCGCGGTCGCGGCGGCCGCTGCCGCCGGGGGGCTCTGGGCTTTGCGCAGGAAGGGCGCGCAGGCCGGCCTCGAGCGCCTCCTCCTGCGCGCGCCGATGGTCGGCCAGCTCTGGATTCGCTACCAGGTGGCCCAGCTGGCGCGACTGCTGGGCACGCTTCTCACTGGGGGGGTGCCGCTGTTGCACGCCTTGGAGACCGCCAGCGAATCGCTCGGCTCGGGGCTGCTGCGGGAAAAGCTGGGCATGGTCCGGGAAAGAGTCCGCGAGGGGCAGACCCTGGCGGCTAGCATGCTGCAAGCCGACCTCTTTCCGACCCTAGCGGTCGAAATGGTGCGCGTAGGGGAGTCGACGGGCGGACTGCCGCAGATGCTGACATCGGTCGCGGAGTTCTTCGACGACGAGGTCCAGACCAAGACTGCCGCGCTGCTGAACCTGATCGAGCCGGCCATCATGATCTTCATGGGCATCTTCGTGGCATTCGTGCTGATCTCTCTGTACCTGCCGATCTTCAGCCTTGCGGAACAGTTCTGAACGCAGCCCGCCCCGAGGGGCGGCTGCACGCTGCTTCCAACCTATACGTCAATATCTATTGCACGGCGCGAGTCAGGCGCCAGTCTATGCCCACGCCCGAGGAAGCGACTGAAACGAGGTCCGAGGCGGCCGAGCATGACGCTCGCCAGCTGGCGCAGCGGTACCGCTACCCGTTTGTCGATCTCGCCTCGGTCCATATCGATAGCGACCTGTTCCGGTCGATTCCGGTCGATCTGATGTTCCGGCACAACTTCGTGCCGATCACCGAGCGGAACGGCTCGCTAGAAATCGCCATCGCAGATCCTAGACGACTGCCCGAGCTCGACGAGATCGCCTCGCTGCTGGGCAAGAAGCTGCGGATCGCCATCGCCACGCTACCCCAGATCAGCGAGCTGCTGGACAAGACTGAGCAGTCTCAGAGAGTGCTGGAGGAGGTCACCGAAGAATTCACGTTGGACGTCAGCGCGGGCGAGGATCCGGACGAGACGCTGTCGATCGACAAGCTGACCCAGGACAGCGGCATCGCGCCGGTCATCAAGCTGATCGACTCCACCGTTTTCAACGCCCTGGAACGGCGGGCTAGCGACATTCACATCGAGACCCGCAACGCCGACGTGGCGATCAAGTACCGCATCGATGGCGTGCTGCACTACGCCATGTCGCCGATCGCCAAGGACTGGCATGAAACGATCCTGTCGCGCATCAAGGTGATGAGCGAACTCGACATCGCCGAGCGGCGAGTGCCCCAAGACGGGCGCTTCCGGGTGCGCTACAAGGGGCGGCAGATCGACTTCCGGGTGTCCATCATGCCCACCGTCTTCGGCGAGGACGCGGTGCTGCGCATCTTGGACAAGCAGTCCATGAGCGAGAAGTTCAAGAAGCTGTCCTTGGACGTGGTCGGGTTCAGCGCAGAGGACCAACGGCGCTTCGGGCGCTACATCCGAGAACCATACGGAATGGTCCTGGTGACCGGCCCGACGGGGTCGGGCAAGACGACCACCCTCTATGCGGCTCTGAGCGAGATTCAGAGCGACGAAGACAAGATCGTCACCATCGAAGACCCGGTCGAGTACCAGCTGCACGGGATCACGCAGATTCCCATCAACGAGAAGAAGGGGCTGACATTCGCGCGCGGGCTGCGCTCGATCCTGCGGCACGATCCCGACAAGATCATGGTCGGCGAGATCCGCGACCCCGAGACGGCCCAGATCGCCATCCAATCGGCCCTCACCGGCCACTTGGTGTTCACGACCGTACACGCCAACAACGTGGTAGACGTGCTGGGGCGCTTCCTGAACATGGGCGTGGAAGCCTACAACTTCGTCTCCGCGCTGAATTGCATACTTGCCCAGCGCCTGGTGCGCTTGATCTGTCCTCACTGCCAGGTGAAGCGGCGGTATTCGCGCGAGCGGCTGGCGGCCTCGCGGCTGCCCTTGGTGGAATGGGAGGGGTTTGAATTCACCGAGGGCGAGGGCTGCATCGAATGCTCGGGCACGGGATTCAGAGGCCGCTCAGCGATCCACGAGCTTCTCGACATGTCGGACAACATCCGCGAGCTGATCCTGGCCAAGCGGCCGAGTTCCGAAATCGCCCGCGCTGCGCGGGCAGAGGGCATGCAGACGCTCCGGGAGTCCGCCGTCGAGCGAGTGCGCGCAGGCCTGACCACCTTGCGCGAGATCGACAAGGTCACTTTCATCGACTGATCGTGGGAATGCTGCTCCAAGCCCTCAACCGGCTGTGGCCGGACCCCCAGCCCGCGCTGGTGTTCGAACTCGGCGGCGGCGTGCTCATGGGCGCGCGCCGGTCGGGGACGGCCGTGCTCGCCCGGGCTGAGCGCGAACTACCGGAAGCCGATCTCGCGAGCGACCAGCCCCAGCCGCCGGACGGACTGCAAGACGCGATCCAGGCGGTGCTCGGCGAGTTACAACCCGTGCCCAGCCCGCATGCTGCAGTGTTGCTTCCGGACGAGGCGGTCCGGCTGGCGCTGTTCGAGTTCGACAGCCTGCCGCGCAGGGCTCAAGACCTGCGCAATGCGGTTGAAGAGCGCTTTCGCAACAGCCTGCCCTTCGACTCGCGCCTAGCCCGCATCACCTTCCACACGCAACATGGGGACGGGAGGCCGTCGGTATTCGCCGCGGCGGTAGCCAGCGAATACGTAGTGCGCTGCGAAGGCGCGTTCGAGGCCGCGGGGCTGTGTCCTGGATTCGTAGGCTCATCGTGCGCCGCCGCGCTCAATCTGGTCGACGACGATGCCATGACGGTGCTGCTCAAGCACGGTGACCAGGCGATGACGATCACGGCGGTGGAAGGCGGCACCGTGCGACTGCTGCGGCGCATCGCCCTACCAGACCTCCGCGGCGCGGATGCGGCCGCCTGCGTACAGGAAGTCTTGGCCGATGTCTTCCCCACCCTCGTCTATATCGAGGAGAATCTCGGGAGCGCCGTGGAACACCTGCTGGTTGCTGGCTTCGGGGAGATACAGCCGGCACTTGTGGAGGCGCTGCCCGACGAAGCGGGATCTCCGGCCAGGCCCCTGCTCGGGCACCCGCTTGCTGGCGCGAGTTGCGGCACGGGTTTGATGGGGTACGTGCATGGCTGATCGCGTGGGTCGCGCGGCGTGGGCGATGCGCATCCTGAGCCCGTCGGCGTCAGGGCTGAACTTGGCTACGAAGCCGGCAGGCGGCTACCGGGCCTTCTCCGCCCTGGCGTGTTTCGCAGCCGTTGCCCTGCTGGTCGTGACGGCATGGCTGGTGGTCGGATTCCTGCGCATCGAGGGGACGCCGGACCAACTGCTCGGTCAGCAACAAGACTTGCTCGCAGAGCAGCGCCGCCTGGACACCGTGGCTGCAGCCGCATCGCGGCAGCTGCGAAGCGAGAGCACCAGCGAGACCCTTGAGCGCACAGCATTCCTCAACGGGCTGCTGGTGCGCAAAAGCGTGTCTTGGACACGGACGTTTCTGGACTTGGAGGTCGTGCTGCCTCCCAATGTCAGGATGCTCACAATCAAGCCGGAGGTAGCCCGAGGGGATACGATCCGCCTCGACATGACGCTCGGCGCCAAGGCACCGGCGGACTTCATCGGCTTCCTGAAGACCCTGGAGGAATCTGACCTCTTCCGAGCTCCGGCGCTGCGCGGGAGCGTGCCGCCCAGCGATGGCGATCCTACCTTCCGTTACCAACTCACGGTGGAGTATGACCAGCAGCTCTGATCGCACCGCCCGGCCGGTCGCGCCGATGGAGTGGTACCGCCGACTCGCGCCCAAGACCGCGCTGGCGGCGCTTGGCGCAGTGGCCGTCTGCAACTTGGGCTTCTATGTGCTCGCAGTCCGCCCGGCCAAACTAGGAGAGTACGAGCTCGAGTCCCGCAATGCGGCATTGGCCGCGCAAGTCCAAGAGTCGCGAGCCACCACAGAGGTCGTGCAGGCCCGAGCGAAGCTGATCGAGACGGCCGAGGCCGATGGCAGCGCCCTGGCGGAGGAGATCGCCCTGCCCCGCCAGAGCGCGTTCTCGGCCCTGCTGACCGAACTGGGCGCGGCGGCAACGCAAGCCGGGATCGAGGTCCGCGAAACCAGCTATGCCGTAGAGCCGCTCGAAGGGAATGAACAGTACGGCAGCCTCGCGGTGAACGCGAGCTTGCGCGGACGCTACGACAACTTGGTGCAGTTCCTGTACCAACTCGATCGTTCCAAGGTGTTTTTCGTGATTGGCTCGCTCGGCGCAACCCCGCGCAGCGATGCAAACTTGAACGAGCTGCAGATCAACATGCGCTTCGACACGCTGGTGAGGGACCTGTAGGAGACCGCGGTGGAACTCGGAGCGAACAAGAAATCGCTGATCCAGCTGGGAGTGGCGCTGGCCGTGCTCGCAATCGTGGTGTACGTGCAGTTCTTCAGCGGGCCCGGCGGGGGACCGGCGCCGGCGCCAACTACGCAACGCCCAGCAGCATCCACAGGCGGGGCAACGAACCAGCCTCCGACCGTCGATCCGCAGTCGCAGAACGAGCCCGATTTCGCTGCTGACGCGACACTGCGCAAAGATCTGCTCGAGCGCGTCCGCGCTATCGAAACGCCGGTCGTGGACAGAGATATCTTCAACTTCGGGCGCCCGAAGCCGCGCGAGATCGCGGGGCCGACCAGAGAGGAGGCGCGGCTCGCCCAAGCCAAGCTGGAGGCAGCCGCGCGCAAGCCCGCGCCGAGGCCCGCGCGACCCGCTCCAAGACCGGCCCCGAAAAAGGCGCGCCCGCCAGACTGGAAGTACTACGGGCTCGCCAGCTCGGCGCACTCGGAGGCCCGGCGAGCATTCCTGCTCGATGGCGACGAGATCCTCCTAGCGTCCGAAGGATCGCTCCTGCAGGGGCGCTACCGGATCACGGACATCGGGCTGCAGGCGGTCAGGCTCGAAGACACCCAAGAGAACCAGGAGTTCTCGATCCCGCTGGAGTTTCCGCAATGAAGTCCGGGCGAAAAGCCGCCGGACGCGGCCAGGAGGGCTATGTCCTGCTGGCGCTGCTCGTGACTTCAGCCGTCTTGCTGATCGGCTTGGCACTATCGATCCCGCGGATGGCGCTGCAGTCGCAGCGCTTGAAGGATGCGCAGCTCATCGAGCGCGGCGAGCAGTACCGGCGCGCCATCCAGCTCTACTACCGCGATCACAACAAGTACCCCGAGGACCTCGACGATTTGGAAGACACGGATGGCGTGCGCTATCTGCGCAGGCGAGATCCGGATCCAATCGGAGAGACGGGGGAATGGCGCTTGATCCACATGGGGGAGGACGGGCGCTTCGAGGACTCTCTGCTGTTCGACACGGCCAAGGACAGGCGCCAGGGCGGCCTGGGCCAAGCGCTGGGCGCTCCCATGGGACAGGGGCTGACCGGCCTGTTCGGATCGCAGGCAGATCCGGGCGCCGGCGACATTCCGGGCACGCGGCCTGGCATGCCCAACGCCCAAGATCCATTTGCACCAGACGTGCCCGAACAGGCGGAACGCTTCCAAGCGGTGCGAGACTCCGCCGCACCAGACCTGGCCGCTGCAACCCGTTACAGCCAAGGGTTTGGGTTCAACACCGTCGAGGGCGAGCCCTCGCCAAGCCCCGCGGAGCCGGAAGACCCCGGGCAGCCGCCGGACTACAGCCGGATGCTTCCCAGCCAGGTGCCGATGGACGAGAACGAGCGCCGTTTCGCTCAGCAAGACCCGAGTGCTGCTGCGGGTGGAATCGCGCGAGGACCCGGACAGGGCGTGCCGCCACGCCCGGGGGCGCCCCGGCAGGGTCTCGGCGGCGCGTCTGGCCGAACGACGGGCGGGCCTGCAGGGACGGTGTCTGGTTCGGGCGCACCAGAGCTGATCAACCGCCTGCTGACCTCTCCACGACCCGGCGGAATCGCCGGGATGTCCGCTCCGGCCCAGGCCGCCGCCACGGTGCAGAGGTTCGAACGCGGGATCGCAGGCGTCGCCAGCAAGAGCGAAGCCACCGGCGTCAAGGTCTATAACGGCAAGAAAGCCTACAACGAGTGGGAGTTCGTCTACGACTATCGAGAAGACTCTGGCGCCGCGGATCGCGCCCCGGCGAATGCCGGACCCGGGCTTCCGAACCAGCCACGCGGCCAGCAGCCGCCACGACAGCCGGGCTCGGGTCGGCGCGGGCCGCCCTTGCGCTGAGCGCTACGCCGCCGAGCGGCGGTCGGCAACGGGCTCGGGCAAGCCGAGTCCCGCGCAGATCGCTCCGAATACTTCCTCGATCGAGCGACTGGCGTCCACCCTCAAGAGCAAGTCGCGCTCTTCGAAGAGCTTGAGCAGGGGCCGGGTCTTGAGGTGGTATTCGGACAGCCTGTGCTGGAGCGCCTCAGGGTTGTCGTCAGCGCGCTTCGTAAAGCCTCCGCCCTGGCCGGCCTGAGCGCGCTTCAGCACGCGCTGGCTGACCGCGACATCGGGCAGATCCAAGTAAATCGCACGATCGAGATTCCAGTTCTCGAACAGGTAGCTGGCTTGGGATGGGGTCCGCGGGAAGCCGTCCAAGACGAACCCATGGCGCCAGTCGTGCAGCTCCAAGCGCTCGCGCACGACCTCTTCGACGATCTCATCGGACACCAGTCGGCCTTGGGCCGTGATGCGCGTGACGCGCGAGCCGAGCTTGGTGTGGTTGTCCACGTGCCAGCGGAAGATCTCCCCGATCGAAATGTGCACGAACCCGAATGTCTGCGAGAGCAGGACGGACTGGGTGCCCTTGCCGGCTCCCTGCGGGCCGATCATGATGTACTTGTTCATTTCTCGCTGAGACCGCCGCTCCGGTCAGCCGGTGCAGGGCGCGCTTGCGCCCTATCGCTATCGTAGTACTCTCTCAATCCAGTCGCCGATGGTACCCGGCGTACCAACTACATATTGCGTAGCCGGGCCGGGAGGGAACAGGTGCCTGCCAGGCAGCCATGGAGGCTGCCTTGCAACCGAATGCAACGACCAAGCTCGACCTAGAGAACCATCCCACGCGGCTCGAGGCCCAGGCGGCCTACCTGAAGGGGGTCGACGCGCTCTCGCGGGATCCGGAGGTCCGCCCCGGCTACGTCCACTGGCTGCGCCAGCAGAAGCCCGTCGCGATGAACGACGAGGGCTGGATCTTGGTCGCCTATCCGACCGAGACGGAGGAACGGCTAGCGCACGCCAACGAAGCGATGGTGCGCTTGGGCCACCGCCTTCGCGACATCGAGGTCGCCAAGGGCGTGCTAACCGTGGCCGTCGGGGACGCGAACGGGCCCGGCGAATCCAACGACCGCGAGGCGCGCAAGAGGCGGCCGCGGCGCGACGAGCGCGAGCCCTGGGAGCGCCGGCCGGTCTACATGCCGGCCTTCCTCATTGCTACGACCCTGCCGCACTCGGACCCGAAGGCCTCCGAGTTCGAGCGCGTCAACGGCAAGGTGACAACGACGCTCGTCTCGACGACGCAAACGGGGCTGCCGTTCGGCGTCTACCCGAGGCTCATCGTGATCCATCTGGCGACGGAAGCAGTCCGCACGCGGCGCCGCAGCTTGCGGCTGGGTCGCTCGACCAACGAACTGCTGGGCCGGATGGGGATTTCGCGCTCTGGGGGTGGAGGTCAGTCCACGCTCGCCCGTGACCAACTCGACCGCCTCTGCGCGACCCAGTTCGTCACGACGCATCTCTCCCACTACGGGGGGTGGAAGGTGGACGTCGCGGACAGGTGGCTGGAGAAGACAGAGGATGGCCTGATGGTCGGGCTCTCGGAGCGGTTCTTCGAGCAGGTCACTAGGTCGGCGGTCCCCCTCGACCCGCTGATCCTGCGCCAGCTCCGGCGCTCCCCGCTATCGATCGACATCTACGGCTGGCTCACCTACCGCATGCCGACTGTAGAGCGGCCGACGCCGATTCCGTGGGCGAGCATCGAGAGGCAGTTCGGATCGGAGTACCGCCACCCGCGGCAATTCCGGTGGCGCTTCCGCCGGTGTCTCGACCGTGTCCGGGAGTGCTGGCCCGGAGGCCCCGGCATCGAGGTGCAAGAGAAGCGCGTCGTGCTGATGCCGGGGCCGCCATCCGTGCTGGGCCGAATGGAACGCTCCAACGCGAAGCGGGGCTGAAGCCCAACGTTTGCGCCAGTTTTGTGACGCTTTTTTGTGGCTCACGACTTGCGCCAGTTCTGTGACACCCCCGCGCCAGTTCTGTGACACTATTGCGCTGGTTCTGTGACGGCTCCTGCGCCAGTTCTGTGACGATCTTGCGCCAGTTCTGTGACACCGCTCCTTATATACGCCGGTAGTCCCTGTAGTAGGCCGGTAGTTCAGCCTGTAGGTTGCGCGCGCATGGCGCTCTCCTGACACACACATCCTGTGGTCCAGAAGCGCCGGGGCGGTTGCGCACCAGCCGGAAAGGACCACAAGCCGCGCGCGTTGCGCCGGGAGAGATCCCGCCGGGCGGGGCGGTTCCGGCCCTGCGGGGGATTGCCGCCGCGCGCGGGCGGGCGGCACCATGGCAGCAGCATGCGCAGACTTCGAACCTCGACCTCCGCGGCCCTGCGGCTGGCGGCGCTGCTGGCCATCGCCGCGCTGCCGGCCCTGGCCGGCACGACCACCACCAACCCCTGGCAGACCGCCGTCACCAACATGCAGACCGCCTTCACCGGCCCGATCGGCCGCGGGCTCAGCCTGGTCGCGATCGTCGTCACCGGCCTGATGTTCGCCTTCGGGGAGC
>JAJEHF010000137.1 GCA_022823865.1 Bryobacterales bacterium | reverse complement strand
TTGCCGATGACATGCTACTAGGCCGGCCGGCTCTGGTGCCCGGTCACCCCGCTTGCGCCGCCAGGGCCTTCCCACATGCGCATACGCACGCTCCCCGGTGCCAATCCACCCGAGCCAGAGCCCCCATCCTGAGAATTGCTGGCCTCGGCGTCTTTGGCGTCGTTCTTGTCGCGCTTGACGAAGGGCTTCACGTACTTGGGGGGCATCAGCCGGACGTCGTGCCCCTGGGCGAGCAGCTGGCGTCCTAGGTGATGCGCGCCGCAGCAGGCCTCCAGCCCGATGCGGCAGGGATTCATCGTCGCGGTCACCTTGAGCAGCTTGTCCTTCGAGTACAGGCGGCGCGTGAGCACCTGCCCGCTCGCATCTAGGCCCACGAAATGGACCGCTGTCTTGGCGAGGTCGAGGCCGACCGTGGCGACCTCCTTCAGTACGCTCGTGCGGGATGGGTGGTTGGTCGATGCCATGCTGGTTCTCCTCTCGTGTCTTCAGGGGCGGCCACTGGAAGCCGCTCGTACCCGCATTGTCGAACTGGACTATGCCACTGAACGGGAGCGAACCATTCCATAAACTCTGCGCCGCGGGATCCCCAAGGCAGTGCCATCCCATGCTACATTCGTCCCGGTCGGTCATGAAGAAGATAGCGCTCCTAGCATGCGTCGCTGCGGTTTGTTCTGCGGGACCGCCCGAATCCGGCTCGAAGGTTGTAGAAATCGACGCGGCGGAGCTGCAGGCAGCGGTGGACAGAGCGGCCCCGTTCTCCTTGCTGCTGGCGGACCGCAACCGTCCGGTCGAGGTCTCGGAGACGGTCCGAATCGACAAACCGCTGACGCTCGTCGGCCTCCACATGCGCCTCGCACCGGGCCTTGCCAAGACTCCCATCCTAGAAATCCTTTCCGAGCACGTCAGGATCCGGGACTTCGCGCTGATCGGGAACGGCGATTCGGTAACGCAAGAGGACAGGGCTCCGTTGATCGTGGTCAGGCGAGGACGGTTCGTGATCGAGGACGGCCAAACCGACAACAGTGCCAAGGACGGTGTCATGATCACGCCGTCCTCGGAGTTCGGGGACATCGAGCACGGCGTGATCCGCAACGTCACCGGCCGGGACACGATTCGAGACATCGTCTCGATCGGCGGAAGGGGACACGAGGGCCTATACGTCCGGCACTTGGTTGTCGAAAACATCCGCAGCTACGGGTCCCGACTGAGGGGACCTGTCGAGGTGTCCGACGGAAGCGAGCACATCACGGTTCGCGACATCTACGCAGAGTCCAGCTTCTATGGCGTTGACGTGCAGGATCACAGCCAGGAAGGAATGATCAACCGCCATATCCTCATCGACGGAGTGCAGGTCAAGGACTGCGTGACCGCGATTCGCACGGCGAACAGGGACTTCGGTCACGATGGCCTGACCATTCGCAACGTGTCGGGGCAGGACTTTCGCGCCGACGACCGATGGCGGCCGGTGCATGTCCGCAACACGACGAACGTGCTGATCGAGAACGTCCGGATCAGCGGCGGGCCTGCGAGCGGCCCGTGGTTGGTGGTGGAGAACAGCGACAACGTCGCGATCCGCAACGTCACCATCGCTGATGCGAACCAAGAGGGGCCCGCGGTGATCATTGAGGACGCCGACAACGCACTCGTCGATAACGTCGTCTTCACCGGCCGGTCGCGGCCGGGCCGGGCAATCGAGTATCGGATCCGCGCCGACGAGCGATTCGGCGGATTGCGCATCCGCAACGTCGTCGCATCGGGGACCAAGTCGGCCGGGATCGCCCTTTCGAACCTGAGCAAGTCCGGCAGCCTGAGTTCTTATGCCATTACGGACAACATGGCGACGGTGAGGGCCGACTTGGCGGCGAAGTCCCGCATCGTCGAGGGCAACCTGTAGAGCCTGCGGCCGGCCGGCCCTTGGATGCAGCTTCCACTGGCGCGCGACAATGCCGCGCCAGCATACGATGTATCCTTGCGGTGACCGCCTAGATTCGAGCCATCGATAAGGCGGCCCGACAGTCCCAAACCTCCTGAAATGCAAACCCTCGCCAGACTCCTGCTTGTCGCCGCCATGGCTCACGCCCTCGCATGGGCCGCTCCGCCGAACATCCTCTTTATCGCGATCGACGACCTCAATGACTGGACCGGGTTCCTCGACGGTCACCCCCAGGCCCAGACACCCCACATGGACCGTCTCGCGAGCAAGGGCGTCAACTTCCGCAACGCCCATACCGCTGCCCCCGGCTGTTCGCCAAGCCGCAACGCACTGTTGTTCGGCATACAGCCGTTCCATTCCGGGCTCTACCCCTTCTACGACACCGACAAGATCGACGCCCACATCGTCGACCAGTACACGACCCTGCCGCAGCTGTTCAACGAGAGCGGCTACGACACGTTCGCGTCGGGGAAGATCCACCACGGAACAGCGTGGACCTACGACAAGGACGGCGGCCGTCGCGAATGGACCGAGCACAACGCCGAGAGGATCGCCGGACTGCCCCCGCTGGTCTACGAGCCAGAGGCCGGCTACGTCCAGGGCAACAGCCGCAAGATGGCGTTCTGTCCGACCACGTCGCCGCTAGAACACCACCGGGACTACGTCACTTCCGAGTTCGGCGTAGACGTATTGAGCCGGGAGCATCAAAGGCCCTTCTTCCTGGCGGTCGGATTCTACAAGCCCCACCTGCCCTTTATCGCCCCGATGCGATTCTTCGAGCTCTACCAAGACGGTATCGAGGCACCTCCAGTCAAGACCGACGACCTTGCAGATGTCCCGTGGCCGGCGCGGCGCAACGTTCGGCTGAATGACGACATCCGATACCGCCAGGAGGGTACTTGGGAGGATGTCAGGCGAGCGTACCTGGCATCGATCTCTTGGACGGACTGGAATGTGGGCCGTGTCTTGGACGCCCTCGAAAACAGCCCTTACAGCGAGAACACCATCGTCGTGCTGTGGTCCGACCACGGATACCATCTCGGCGAAAAGCGCAGCTTCCGCAAGTTCTCGCTCTGGGAGGAGGCGACTCATGTTCCGTTCATCATTTGGGACACGCGCGAAGATGCCGCGACTGGTCGCTCAACTGACGAGGCGGTCTCGCTGATCGACATCTATCCCACGCTTGCCGAAATGGCCGGGCTCGACGCGCCCTCGTATGTTGACGGCGCCAGCCTCGTGCCCTTCCTGGCAGACGCGACTTACCAGAGAGCGGAGCCAGCGATTACGACCTGGGGGCGCGGGCAGGCAAATATATGGTTCGCTCCCGAGTTGTCTACAACAGCCGATTCGACGGACATTGGTCTGCGCAAATATATTCGACCTCTGTGTGGAACCATGCTGGTTCCGGGCCATGATGGGGTCCGCACGCCTCGGTCCACATAA
>JAJEHF010000153.1 GCA_022823865.1 Bryobacterales bacterium | reverse complement strand
CCGAACGCCTACTTCGCCAAACTGGGCCTGCCACGCCTCCATGTTCGATAACAGAGGAACCGTTCGAACCGCCGTATACGGACCCGTATGTACGGTGGTGTGGGAGGGGTGGAGCCGCGAGGCTTCCCCCTATCCCGATTGCCCCCGTTCATTGCCGGAGATTTCGTATCAGCGTGGGCACGCCAGAAGGCTGAGGCCCGATGCGTGGGACGAACCGGCGCCAGAGGAAGTCAGACAGTCATGCCATCGCGCTCTTGAACTCTTCCATGCTGAGTGTTCGAACGTTGAACTGCACCCTCACCAAATGGATCGTCAGGCCGAGATGGCGGCACTTGGCCGCGTACTGTAGCTCCCGCAACTGCCTCAACGCGGCGCCCTGCTAGGACGCCCCGAAAACCCCAGGGGATGCATCGGTAGTATGACTCCAGCCGATTTTGCTCGGCCCCGTGGGGCGTCGGATGCCCACGAATCTCGAAGGCGAAATCTGCCGAATCGTTGCAGGTCTATATCGCTTCTCGCTGCTAGTGCGGTAGGCAGTATGGCGAGACGTCTGCTGGGGTCGACGCTCAACGCAACCGGACGATGGGGACCGGCCTAAGAAATCTCTCGATTCACTGCTGCAACGGAATCCGTCTTTCAAACGTCAACAGCAATTCCTGCATAGGTGACACCAAGGTGTGGTGGAAGGTGCAAGTCAGTCTTCCAGTACTGAGAATTCGATCCGGGCTGAATCGGCTCTGGGTCAGAGTGCATTGTTGCCGACCTGCCAGGCTGGGACCACACCGACCCGGGCATCGCAGGCGAGGTGGAGCACGATTCGACTATGCATAGACTTGTATTGGCGGGCGCATGTCTGCTCAGTGTTGCGCTAGCGATTTCAGGTCGTGCGGTGTTTGGCCAGTCGCAACAACGCGGGGGCAGTTCTTCCTCTTCCAGCAATTCCTACGGCAGCTCTAGCAGCAGCCACGGCAGTTCCAGCACTACCCGAAGCACTTCCAGCAATTCCTACGGAACGTCGAGTAGCAGCTACGGTACCTCCAGCAGTTCTTACGGAACGTCCAGCAACACGTACGGATCCTCCAGCAACACGTACCGGACTTCCCGCCGCACCTACGGTTCCTCGTCAGGCAGTCAGATCCGGCGGTCGTCATCGACGTCTCAGAGGCGTGTACGTAGGCTGAAGGAGCGCAGTGAGAGTCGCCTGTACCTACCGATCATCTTGGCTGGAAGAGTGATCATCGAAGGTGGTGCCCGCCCGCCCGAGCCAGTAGTCGTTTGGATCGATTGTGGCAGCCGGTCGCTTCCCCAGGCCTACACGGACAAAAGGGGCCGTTTCTCGTTTCAGCCTGGCTGCAACCCCGTGCCGGCCAAGGCGGATGCGAGCGTCCGGAGCGCATTCTTCGGAGGGCCGGCAGGTAGCCCGCTTGGAGCAGGGCGGGGCGGAGTGAGCCTGTCGAACTGCTGGCTGCATGCCGAATTGCCAGGCTATCGGTCGACTCGCCTTTGGCTGGGCATGTCTCGTCAAATGAACCGGAATAATGTCGGCACAATTGTCCTGAGGCCCATCAATGGGGCATCCGGAGACCCGGTCAGCCTCACGACGCTGACGGCCCCTACACGGGCTAGGAAGGCATACGAGAAAGGAGCGAAGGCCCTCCGCTCCGTCGACGAGCCCGACTACGCAACAGCGATTCCCCTCCTTGAGCGAGCACTGGAATTACATCCAGAGTTTGCGGCCGCTTGGGAGGCATTGGGCAGAGCCCGCCAGGGGCTTGGCGAGACGGCAAGCGCACGCGAGGCATTCGAGCGCTCGGTAGAAATTGACGATCGATTCCTAAAGCCGTACCTGCCGCTGATCGAGATGGCCATCGCAAAAAAGGACTGGACCGAACTAGAGCCGCTCACCGACCGATACCTAGCAATGTCCCCAGGGAACATGAAATTGCGCCTATACAACAGTTTCGCGGCCCTCAAGAACGGCAAATCATCGAAGGCGGAGGCAATGGTCGAGATGATCGGCAATGCTGGCGAAATGGACAACTGGCCGATGAGCTTTCTCATTCTGGCCGAAGTGCGTTCTCGGCGGGGAGAGTTCGAGGAGGCGGCCAAGCTATACGAGATGTATCTCAGGACTCTTCCATACGGCCAGTATTCCGAGGTAGTCAAACGGACGCTATACGACTGGCGCGAGCTCCAAGTCATCGATCCGGCTGATGTGAAGCTTCCCACTGCTCCGCAGGCAGTGCGCATCCCCATTGCAAGTTCCGCGTCAGCAGCGGTAGCCCCCTAGTCACCCGGCCGGTGATCGCGTGCATGCTCTCGGAGCGCTGCCCCTGCATTGTCAGACTGTGCCGCGAACGCAGCACCGAGCACGCCCGACTCACATCCGCTTGAGAAACCTCTCGATTCACTGCAACGGAATCCGGCGCTTAAACGTCAACAACACTGCCTGCACAGGTGACACCCTGGCGCGGCGACAGGTGCAAGTCAGGTTTCCAGCACCAAGAATCCAGGCCGGCCGATGCGGCTCTGGGCAGAGTGCACGAATAGCCGACTTGCTAGGCTGGATCCATGCCCACCCCGGGCATCGCAGGCGAGGTGGAGCACGATTGGACCATGCGTAGACTTACATTCGCGGGCACATGCCTAGTTAGCGTTTCTCTGGTGATCTCGGGCCACACGGCATTTGGCCAATCGCAACAGCGCGGGGGAAGTTCTTCCTCTTCCGGCGGTTCGTACGGCGCCTCCAGCAGCAGCCGTGGCAGCTCCAGCACCAGCCGCAGCACGTCCAGCAGTTCTTACGGCACATCGAGCAGCAGCTACGGGACCTCCAGCAGCTCTTACGGCACGTCCCGCAACACCTACGGCGGCTCCCGCAACACCTACGGTTCATCGTCGGGCAGTCAGACCCGACGATCGACATCGTCGTACGAGACGGCGTCGCCTATCATCAAGCAGCGTAGCGCTAATCGCTTGTACCTGCCGATTATCCTGGCTGGTAAGGTGATCATCGAAGGTGCCGAGGGTTTGCCCGAGCCGGTGGTCATCAGGATGGGCTGCGGAACTCAGTCGCTCCCGCAGATCTACACAGACAGGAGAGGTCGGTTTTCATTTCAGCCTAGCTGCAACCCCGTGCTGGCCATGTCGGATGCGAGCGCCCGGACGGCCTTCTTCGGAACGCCAGGGTTCCCAATCAGAGTAGGGCGGGGAGGATTGAACCTATCGAACTGCTGGCTATTTGCCGAATTTCCAGGCCATCGCTCGGACCGTCTTTGGCTGGGGATGACGCGCCCAATGAGCCGGACTAAAGTCGGCACAATCGTCCTGAGCCCCATCGAGGGGGCGTCCGGCGACCCCGTCAGCTTCACGACGCTGACGGCCCCCAAGAAGGCCAGAAAGGCATACGAGAAAGCCGCGAGGGCACTTCGGTCCGTCGAGGAGCCCAACTACGCCAAGGCGATTCCGCTCCTAGAGCGAGCAGTCGAACTGCATCCGGAGTTTGCGGCTGCATGGGAGGCGCTGGGTAGAGCTCGCCGAGGGCTCGGCGACACGGAACGCGCGCGCGAGGCGTTCGAGCGCTCCATCGAGATTGACGGTCGATTCTTGAAGCCGTACCCGCCGTTGATCGAAATGGCAGTCGCAGACGAGGACTGGACCGAATTGGAATCACTGACGGACCGTTACTTAGCGATGTCCCCAGGGTCCATGGAGTTTCGCTTCTACAACAGTTTCGCGGCACTTGAGAATGGCAACTTATCGAAGGCGGAGTTGATGGTCGAGATGATCGAGAATGCGGGCGAGATGGATAGTTGGCCCTTGAGCTATCTCGTTCTGGCCGAAGTGCATACAGGCCGGGGAGAGTTCGAGCAGGCAGCCATGCTGTACGAGACGTATCTCAGCACGTTCCCAAACGGCCAGCATTCCGAGGATGTCAAGCGGATCTTGCACGATTGGAGCGAGCTCCGAATCATCGACCCGGTTGATCTGGAACTCTCCACCATTCCTCAGCCAGCCCGCACGACCGTCGCGAGTTCCGCGTCAGAAAAGGTAGCCCCCTAGTCACGCAGCCGACTATCGCGGCCATGCTGTCGCAGTGGCGTCTCTGCATTGGCAGGCCATAGCTGACACGCAGCACGAGGCGGGCCTGATCTGCATCGAGTCCTTTCCGGACGACACGTGGCTGCCCTGGCGTCGCTTGACCCATGAGCCACCAGTTCCGCCAGTTCGTTGCTCGTCGTTCTGGTTGAAACGCATCGGAAGTCGACACGTTTCAGTCGAAGGTCGCAAATCTGCAGCTGTTGGAGGGCTGACTTGCCGTGTGGATCCACCGCTGTCTCTAAGTGACTTGGTCCCATGCAGCTATGGCGACATCGTTAGAACCAAAGAGAAATCTGGGTTGACGGGTGCAAGGGACTCGCAGGGGCGTCCCCGCCCCGGACGGCTGTGAACTCTTGCAACCGAAGAACCGCGGTGGGATTCTACCGGCGGATCTGACCGCCGCCAGACTGCGGCTGCGGCACCACCGTGGTGAATTGCCCCTCCATCACGACCGGAAGAGCCTCAATGCACCCGTTAATGCCTAGGTCACCGCAGCCCGTGAAGATTCGGTACACCTTGCCGGTCTGCGTGTTGTAGATAAAGACCGGGCCTTCAGCGGAGGTTGGGTCGGTGCCGACAGAACCTCCTCCCGTCCCTTCGAGAGCAACGACGTTTCCGCTAAACATTTCCCATTCGCCAGTGTCGGAATCCGTCCCATCAGAATCGGTATCCTCCATCGACTGTCCGAGGACGATGCCGCTAACGGCGACGCCTGCTAGGACGAATGAAAGCAACAAGTTGCGATTAGTCATGCTTAACCCCCACCTCCGTCAACCGGAGAATAGCCCATTGCCAGCGCTAGCCGCTGACACCCTTCGACGACACAGCCTCGAGGCTTTGCGCTCGGAAAACTTCGGGGAGCGAAGCTGCTGCCCAACGTAGGTCTTCCAGAGACAAGAGCGAGGCTTGTCATCTGACCTCGAGAAATGCACCTTCAATCAGACGCAGGACGAAGCAATAAGTTTCACGGAGGGGCTTCCGGATCGCCGTAGCCGCGTACCTATAGATTCAAGACCGGGTACTGTTCGGATGCAGGTGACGAATCGCAACACCTAGCCTTCATCGAGGTGTCGCCTTGGCGATACCATGTGCCTACTGCATGGCGAGTCGTGTGCTGTGGAGTTCGACGGCTGTGCAGTCCTGCCAGAAGAGGCTCTTTCGCTGGCGATATGGGAGGAGAGCGATCGTCATGCTTGATGCGCCGCAGCGCCGATGCCAGTATGGAGTGGTGCAGCCATGAGGACGACCCTGAATCTGTGCGCCGAGGCGTTGACAAAGGTGCGGCAGCTCGCGCAGCAGCGCTGCGAAACGATCAGCGTAGCTGTCACGGGACTGATTCTTCGGGCGCTCGAGCCTGAAGGCGCACCCAAGGTGCGAAATGGTGTCCCGGCGTTTCCCATGGAAATGGGGGCCGACTACGAAGGAACGCCACCTGACATTGCAGTGGTCAATCGACTGCGTGACCCGGAACCATAAGCCATCTGGTGGACATCGACTCTTTGGTGGCGTTTTCGGTGGCAACCGAGCCATTGCCGCCGAAGAATCAACACGGGCCGTTGCAGTGGCCGTCACCCCTTAACTCATTGCCTGAGTGACACCGACACTCCTGCACGCGTCCCCCGATATAATTCCCTGAAGTTGGCCGATCCGAATCCGAGCGAGAGATCACCTGCTCATGCTTCAAGAACTCGACATTGAGAGCTATGCCGTGGTGGACAAGCTCCGAGTCGAATTCCACTCGGGCCTAAACCTGCTGACCGGTGAGACTGGCAGCGGCAAGTCCATCGTCGTTGATTCCCTTGCACTGCTGTTCGGTGCGCGCGCCAGCGCAGATGTCGTACGCGCAGGAGCCAGCAAGGCGCGTATCTGCGGGCGTTTCGAATGTCCTGCTAGCGTGGCCGCGCAGTTGCCGTTGGAAGATGGCGGCCACGATAGCGAGGACGATGAGTTGATCCTCGAGCGGCATGTCCTCGCTTCGGGGAAAAGCCGCGCCTATATCAACGGTTCTCCGGCCACTCTGGCGCAACTCCGGCAACTGGCGGCGCACCTTGGAGACATCCATGGCCAGCACGAGCAGCAGACCCTGCTGTCTCCAGCGGCGCAGCTGCGCATGGTCGATGTCTATGCCGGGCTGGGCGATCAGGTCAGCGCTCTCCGAACGGCTCACCAGAAGTGGACCCAGTGCACGCAGGCCTTGAGTCGGGTGAAGGGCGACGAGCAAGAGCGACTGCACCGCCTGGACCTGTTGCGCTACCAATCTGAAGAGCTGTTCCGGGCCGCACCGGTGGCGGGCGAAGACGAGATCCTCGATCAAGAGCGCAAGCTGCTGGCCAATGCGGAGGACTTGCGCAAGAGTGCGTTCGCGGCGTTCGACAGCCTCTACGACTCGTCTGAATCGGCCTCGGCGCGAATCAAGTCCGCCTCGGCTGACCTGGAACAGATCGGGCACATCGACCGCAGCATGGCGGAGCTTGCCGAACGATTGGAAGAGGCGCGGGCCACGGCGGACGATGTGGCATTCGAGCTGCAGGCGTACCTTGGCCGCATCGAGGCTGACCCGGCACGACTCGAAGAAGTCGAGGAGCGGTTGGCGGCGCTGGACAGGTTGAAACGCAAGTACGGTCCAAGCTTGGCCGAAGTCTTGGCGTTCCAGAAGCGCGTCAATGACGAACTCGCTCTGCTGGATTCCAGCGACCAGCAGATCGAGACGCTTGAACGAGCACTTGAAGAAGCGGCGGCGGACTACGCCAGAAGCACCAAGAAGCTGTCGGGCGCAAGACGCGAGGGTGCGAAGGCGCTGGCCGCTCAGACCAAGGCGGAATTGCGTGACCTGGCCCTGCCCAAGGCGCTGCTTGTAGTGGCCATCGATACCATCGAGACGTGGACAGAGACCGGGACCGATAGGGCTGCGATTCTCTTCTCGGCCAATCCCGGGCAGCCGGCCCGGGCGCTCGGCCAGGTCGCCTCGGGTGGGGAACTCTCCCGTGTCGCGCTCGCGCTCAAGACCGTTCTGCAGGCAGCGGCCAACCACGGCGAGCATCGCCGGACCTACGTCTTCGACGAGATCGATGCCGGAGTGGGCGGGGGCGTGGCGGAGGCCATCGGGCGCAGGCTTGGCCGGCTGTCGCGCCAGAGCCAGATCTTGTGCGTGACGCATCTGCCGCAGATCGCGTGCTTCGCAGACGCCCACTTCTATGTTTCCAAGTCGGATGACAGCTCCCGCACGAGCGCCGCCGTCCGGCACCTCTCCGCCAGCGGGCGGGTCGACGAGGTTGCGCGCATGCTTTCGGGCGCGGAGGTGAGCGAGGCGGCGCTGGCAAACGCCAAGGAGCTCTTGCGGGCGTACGCGCCTGCTCCCTCGTGAGGCGCCCCCCCGTTCGCGGAGCGCCTCAACGTACCCTGTCGCTGCGGCCTAGCCGCTCATTCGCGGACCACCCAGATTGGCGAGGACCAAGCGATCTCGTCGTTTTGCTGCACCGCTCGCACGTAGTAGAAGTTCTCGCCCGGGGATGGTGCCTTGTCTGTGTATTCGAACTCAACATCCTTCGACATAGGGTTGAGCGTGTACACGACCTCGTTGTTGCGCACGAGCGCAACTTCGCGGATCGTATCTGTTCCGAGAATGACGGCCCGGATTGCCGGGACTTCGCCCTGTGCGCGGATCTCGTCTCCCATGAAGGCCTCGCCGACCCGGAAGTCCACGATCATGTTGTCGGTCGCGGCATAGGTGTGGCGTTGCTTGATGGCGTTGTAGACGCCTTCCCTGCTGGCGTCTTCGGCATATACCATGGCGTACGACATATGCGTCGACAGGTGGTCGGAGCTGGCGATGACGCCGAGGCGGTAGCCCTTCGCCCAAGCGGCGGCAACCATCCCGTCCGGGTGGATTTCCTCGAGCATTGCCGAACCCTCTGACGGATAGTCGTCTCCCTTGTCTGAGAACGGGCAGCCCATGCATTCGTAGCTGTAGCGGTCGCCTTGGAAGATCTCGACCACTGGCTCCAGATCGGGGTCGTTGTCGCGCCAGTCGGTTCCCATGTTGGTCGCCGACGTGTGCGAGATCGCGAGGCCGCCGGTGCGCCGAATCTCTTCGTAGAGCATCTTGGTGTCACCCTCGATCACGGCGCCGATGCCGTTGTGCCGCTGCATGTACTCTTCCGGCTTGACAAAGAACGGCACGTTCTGGATGCCGCGCTTGGTGTGGAACACGTTGCGATGCCCGTTCGGGTACCGCACCGAGCGCTCGTAGCCGAACAACGACGCATAGCCTTGCGTGTAGAACAGATCCGCGGCCTTCTCGGTCAGCCACCACCAGTACGTTCGGTCAGCACCGTACTGGTGGTCAGAAATGAAGCCCCAGTCCATGGCCGCCCCGTCCAGCATGTAGCGGTAGAAGTCGAGGATCGATCCGTCCGGCGACCCGCGCAGATCCATCGAGAGCTCCGTGTGCCGGTGAGTGTCGCCGCGCAGGATCTGCAGTTGCTTGCCAGCTACGCGGGTCCGATAGGCGCGTATGCGGCGCACGTCCTGAGCCTCGTTGGGATGGGCTGTGGGCCGCGCCGGTACGACCGGCGCCCGGTCGCTCAAGGCCGGTTGCGATGGCCGGACACCGGGCTCGTAGCGACCCGCGTACACGTTCTCGATCACGGTTTCCTCTGGTAGGTTGACCATCACAGAGAAGGTGGGGTGGCCATCGCGGGGCCAGGCGATCCACAAGCCGTCTTGCGCCGGCGTCGCGGCCGCGAACATGCTGGATCTTCCCCGGCTGTACGGCAGCATGGCCGGCTCGGTCCAGCCTTCGTCTGTCAGCGTGGTCACGAAAAAGCGCCAGTAGTCGGCAAGCCGCCTTCCCTGGCGGTTGCGAATCAGCAGGTGCAGGCGGTCTTGGTCGTCGATCGCCAGCCGGCCGTAGTGGTGGAGTTGGCCGCTGTCGGGCGTATAGACCTTCTCGCCGCGCTCGATCGCGAACTCAGCGGCCATGCCCAGCTTGCTCTCGCCGGCGTACGCCGCCACCTCGACGCTGCGCAGGTCATAGATCGGATAGCCGGGCGCGGTGTCGACCTTGTCCAGTCGCCCTTGGTCCTTGGCCCAGTTGACCCTCCCCACTTCGTAGCTCACCCACAGCCGGTCTTGGCTGTCCACTGCTAGGTCCGGCCGTGCCTCCAGCCGCTCTGTTGCGGCAACTTCGATCACTTCTCCGGGCTCTCCGCCGGAGATCCGGCGCATGCGCACGTCATATCGTCCTTGGTCGTACGTATCCCACGCGACCGTAACTTGACCCTGCGAGTCCACCGCGATGGCAGGCTCCCAGTCGTTCTGCCCGCTGTCGCTGACCAGCAGCTCTTGCCCCCATGCGCCGTCCTCGTAGGCGATGTAGTAGATGTCGGACTGCTTGCCCCGGAACGCCTGCCAGGCCAGGTGGATCTTGCCGTCCCGAAATGCCACGTCGTGGTCGAAGTCCGATTGCGGCGCGCTGGTGAGCCGCTGCAGCGGGCCGAATATCGTGCCGTCGTACCAGCGTGCGTACAGATCAAAATTGCCGTCGACTTGTTGCGACCACACGGTCCACACACGCCCCTGCCCGTCGAATGCCAAGCGGGGCTTCCAGACGTCCCCGCTGACCCCGGGCAGCTGGGTCCAAGTGCTCCAGCGCTGCTCGTCGTTGTCATAGCGCGCCAACCGCACCTCGTCTCGGAATCCGTCGTAGCTGGCCCACGCGAGCCAGACTTCCGAGCGATCCGCGGGATTCGTGACGATGTCCGGGAAATCGTCAGAGCGCGTGTCTTCGGTCATGCGCATCACGTCAACGATGCGCGGGTCCAGCGGTGGCTCCGGCTCCGGGTCGCGTGGCTTCATGAACTGCTCTGACGAGCCCAGGTCAGGGATGTTCTTGCGTGCGGCCTCGTGCTGTGCCGGCGCGTCCGGGCGCAAGCGGCCCGGCTGGGCGTCGTTTGGCTGGGCCAGCAGCAGTGTCGCTGCGGCCAGGCCAAGGCTCAAGAGGCGGACAATCGAACGGTACATGCCTGAAGGGGTCATAAGAGATCGGGTAACGGCGCGCCGAAGCCAGAAGCGCAGGCTTTCGAGGCTGGCACGATTCTAGCGAACCGCTGCAGGCGCAGCTCGGCCATGCGCTTGCATGGCGACGAAGCAAGTTTCGGAATATTCAACAATGGAGCAGGGCCACCGCGCAGATGGAGGTCCGAGGGGGTGGCCCGGGACTCCCGCTCCTGCGCTTCAGATGATGTCACTTGACCGCATTCGCGCCATCGCCTGCGACGCAGGCGCGGCCATCATGGAGGTCTACTCTGGCGATTTCAGCGTTCGTGCGAAGGACGATGCATCCCCGCTGACCGAGGCAGATCTCGCTGCTCACGCCATCATCGAGGGTCGCTTGCGGGAGGAGTTTCCCGAGATCCCGCTGCTCTCCGAGGAAGGCTCCGAGCGGGTACCATATGCGACCCGCAAGCACTGGCGGCGGTACTGGCTGGTCGACCCGTTGGATGGCACGAAGGAGTTCGTCAAGCGCAATGGCCAGTTCACGGTCAACATCGCCCTGATCGATGGCAACCGACCGGTGGCCGGAGTAGTCCACGTGCCAGCCACGGGGACCACCTACTGGGGGGCCGAGTCCGCAGGCTCGTTCAAGTCCACGGAATCGGGCGATGCGGTTCCGATTCGGTGCAGCGCCATCCCGGCGAGCGGACGCCTGCGAGTGGTCGGAAGCAGTTCGCACCGATCAGCCGAAACGGACAGATACCTACAGGACTTGAGGCGGCGCTACAGCGAGATGTCCTTCTTGGCGGTTGGCAGTTCGATCAAGATTTGCATGGTGGCCGAGGGCGCGGCCGACATCTACCCGCGCTTCGGACCCACGATGGAATGGGATACCGCCGCCGCACATGCGATCCTGAATACGGCGGGCGGACGACTAATCCGACACGACACGGGTGAGGACTTGTCTTACAACAAGCCAGACTTGCTGAACCAGTGGTTCGTGGCCGAAGCACCCCGTAGCGGGGACGGCGGGAAATGAACGCGATGCCAGACAAGATCGCCCTGCGGGAATTGGCTTCGCTGCCGTCGCCACAGGCGCTTTCCAAGATCCTCGCTATTCTCGAAGCCGATACCGGCACCTTGCATCGCCTGCGCGCTGACGGGCTCTTGCACTTGGAACAGCATGCCGGCCCGATTCCCGACGCCTTGCTGCCGATAATCCGGCGTATCCCAGTCGGCAAGGGCATGGCCGGGCTGGCTGCCGAGCGGGCCGAGCCCGTACAGGTCTGCAACCTGCAGACCGATGCTAGCGGCACTGCTCGCCCAGGCGCGCGGTCAACAGGCATGCGCGGCTCGATCTGCGTGCCTATGATGAAGGGTACGCGCCTGGTGGGAGTCTTGGGCGTTGCCGTCGAACGCGAGCGCGACTTCAACGACTCCGAAACCGATTGGCTCTTGGAAGCGGGGGCGATCTTGGCCGAGACCTGCGAGTAATCTGGCATGCCGACGCAATTGGTCAATCTCGACCCCTCCCAACTGCCCTCTAATCCTTGGATTCACCTGCACCCTAGCGACAATGTCGCTGTAGCGCGAGTCCACATCCCGGCGGGGGCCAAGCTGGAATTCGAGGGGAGGCTGATCCAAACTTCCCAGCCGATCACGCCCGGCCACAAGATCGCCCTGCGCGAAGTTGCGGCGGGCGAGACCGTGTACAAGTACGGTGAAGAGATCGGTCGTGCCGGGGAGCACCTTCATCCGGGCACCTGGGTGCATACCCACAACTTGGAGTTCGACATCAACGAGCGCCAGTACGAATTCGGCACGGCACGGTCCGACCTCGCGGACATTCCCCTGCCGGAGAATGGCACTTTCATGGGGTATCCGCGCGCCGATGGCCGCGCGGGCACTCGCAACTTCGTTGCCATCGTGGGTGCGAGCAACTGTTCTGCCTATGCGACCGAGCGTATCGCCGCTGCGTTTCGCGACGAGAGCTTTGCAGGAACTGGCGTCGATGGAGTCGTCGCACTGCCTCACGCAGATGGCTGTGGCCAAGCCGAGGGTTCTGACTCGAACCTGTTGCGCAAGACGTTAGACGGCTTGGCCGACCACCCCAACATCGCCGCCGCGGTCGTGGTCGGGCTGGGCTGCGAGGTGAACCAGATCGGATACTACCTCCGCGAGGAGACCGTCCAACCGGGCAAGGCACCTCGCCGTGGGCTGACCCTGCAGGAGAGCGGGGGCACCCGCCGCGCTGTTGACGACGGGGTGAGAGCTGTGCGGGAGATGATCGAGTCCGCCGGTCGTTTGGAACGCCAGCCTTGCCCGGTGTCCAAGATTGCCATCTCGCTCGAATGCGGAGGCTCGGATGCGTTCTCCGGCATCACGGCGAATCCCGGGGTGGGGTACTGTGCGGACCTAGTAGTCAAGCAGGGGGGCACGGCCTGCTTGGGCGAGACGACTGAAATCTGGGGTGCTGAGCACCTGCTGACGCGGCGCTCGGCTAGTCCGGCGGTGGGGAAGCGGCTGCTGGACATGCTGGACTGGTACTTCGACTATGTCGGTCGGTTCAGGGATTCGGTCACGTTTAACAGCAACCCATCACCGGGCAACATGGCGGGCGGGATCACCAATATCGCCGAGAAGTCCCTCGGAGCTGTTGCCAAGGGCGGCCACGCCACCCTCAGCGCGGTCTACGACTATGCCGAACGGATCAACGAGAGCGGCTTCGTGTTCATGAACAGCCCCGGCTACGATCCGGCCTCCGTTACGGGGATGGTGGCTGGAGGCTGCAACATCTGTCTCTTCACCACGGGCAGGGGAAGTTGTTTCGGCTTTGCCACTGCTCCCGTAATCAAGGTGGCGTCAAATTCCGCCACGGCTAGACACATGGACGAGGACATGGACATCAACGCAGGCACCGTGGCAGATGGCGAGGAGGACATTGCCGGGCTCGGGCGCAGGATGTACGACACGCTGCTCGAGGTAGCCTCTGGCCGCCAGACATGTAGCGAGAAGCTGGGCCATCGCGAAATGATGACGTGGCGGATCGGCCCGACTTTGTGACACTAGCGGCCGGCTGCTGCGCGAAGGGCGCATTTGGCGTATGGCGGACTGCGACTCTGTTAGAGAGGTGCCGAGGAGGGACGAATACTTCGAATAGAGCCACCCGCGAAAACGCGGCCGTTTCGCTTGGCCGTACGTGCGGCTTGGTGGATTGCTCGAATTGATCCATGCAAGAGGGCTGAGCTACTTCAGTGGGGGTCCAAAATCACTTCATGCCAATAGCGGGTTTCGCGTGACGAGCCTAGGAAAGCGGGAAAAGTCCCGGTCTGCCGTCCAGAACTCGTCGATGCCGTGAGACAAGCAGATCGCCGCGACCCGCGCGTCATGGACCATAGGACCTCGGATCTTTCCTTGGACCAACATAGGTTTGACGCTGCTCCAATGGTCGACCGACTCCCCTACCAACACGACGGAAGGGGAGCCCAGCCAAGCTTCAACCTGATCCGTCGCTTGACGAATCGTCGAGGGCGGATCGTAGATTCGGGGATGCGTCACAATCGCTAGGAACTCGTGGATGCATGGCCACGGAATCGCCCAGGGCTCTCGGCCTTCAGCCAGTCCCGTCATCGCCAGAGCCGCCGACTCGTGCCACTCTGAATCGTCTCGGTGAGCGTACACGAGAATATTCGCATCGACTCCGATCAAGATCCACGACCTCCGTACGAGGCTTCGACAATATCTGACCACGGCCTCGAGGCAAATTCTCGACGGAGCCCTCGTCCTGGGACGCTTCTTTTCGGCAGACGGTAACGCTTCGCGCCTTGGTCTTCCTCCAACGCCATACGTAGGCCCTGTTCAACGACTGTTCGCAGCGTGACACCTCTTTTCGCCGCCAGTGCCTTCGCACGTACGGCGAGATCGGTGGCGATGTCAATAGTTGTCTTCATGACGGGCACCCATATTCACTGATATCGTAACCCATGTCACCGTTCGAGCTCAGTCTACTTTCCGAAAGGGAGAGCAACAATGTCGAGACCAGGCATTTCCGTCACATCGCTTCTGTGGGTTCCGGAAATTCTGGCCTCTGATTTCCGGAAATTCTTTGCGCCAGGGCAAGCCCTGGCAAGGAGGAAGCGATGAGCTGAAACCTTGCACCGCGAGCCAGCAGGTTCGACACCTGTCCGGCAAAGGCGCAGCCCGC
>JAJEHF010000127.1 GCA_022823865.1 Bryobacterales bacterium | reverse complement strand
CGGTCCGCCGAAGCGGAACACATAAGATGATCGAACGACAGCCGGAGCGCTGAAGTCGTTCACATCAGAAACCTACCCGTATATCACTGATATAAGATGTCTTGTACGTTGCACTCTTCCAGTTAACGGGACAGTAGTGAGGCGCCGCCAACCACCGCGACAAAGTCCCCGCTGTCCACCGCGGTCGCAAGCAGCGACAAGCCGATGGCCGGCCAGGCCAGGCTGCGAGAGGCGAGCTGCCAGTCCGCGACGCTGCTCGGGCGCCTAGAGCGCAGCCAGCCGGCCGCGACCATGGCGGCGTTGATGCCCAGCGCCAGGATCCAGCCGACCAGTGTCATGCGAGCGGCGAGTGGCGCTGTTCCTAGTCGGAGGTCAACGCGGCGACGAACTTGGCCGCCTCTTCCCGATGGGCCAGCACGGCGCTCTCCATGGACGGATACTCCGGCGGGTCGCTGCGCAGGTCCCAGTGGCCGAAGCGGTCGCGGCCTCGGACCAAGGCCGCCGATTGGTCCGGCAGCAGCGGCTTGGCGTCGGGCGTGACGTAGCGGGCCGCGAATCCGATCCGCGGCACGTCGGAACCGTTCGCGTGCGAGCCGTGGATCGCCCGCACGTGGTGCAGCGACAGCTGGCCTGCTCGCAGCTCGATGTCCACCACGTCGCTGTCGTCGTATTCGACCTGGATCTCTTGGCCTCGCGTGAGCAGGTTGTCCTCGGCATACGTGTCGGTGTGCGGCTGGATCTCCAGCAGGTGCGAGCCTGGCAACACGCGCATGCAGCCGTTCGCCCGCGTGCTGTCGGTGAGAGCGATCCAAGCGGTGGTGACCGCTCCGCCGTCCAAGCCCCAGTACGTGCCGTCTTGGTGCATGCTGACATAGCCCGTATCGCGCGCCGGCTTCGGAAAGACGGAGGCGGACCAGAGCAAGATGTCGGCGCCGAGCACGCTCTCGACCACAGCGAGCACCGTGGGGTGTGTCGCCAGTTCCCAAGCCCACCCGTAGAAGCGGTGGATCTGGCTCATCTGCACCGCTTTCGGGGCGCCGCCGAAGGCAGCGGCCACCCCGAAATACGCTCTGCGGTAGCGTTCTGCCTCGGGCGGCTCCAAGGCATCGATGGGGCACAGGAAGCCCGTCTTGTGGTAGCGGTCACGCTGAGCAGGTGTGAGCGGGAGTTGCACAAGCGCCCCGGCCGAACCATCATACGCCCGGGCGCTCCCGGCGCGGCGCGCAGCAGCCGGTTACAATCGTTCGGTTGGCGAACGAGGCACCCAGTCTCGACATCGGCTGTGGCCAGAACAAACGGCAGGGCGCGATAGGTGTCGACCGCATCGCCAACACGGCCGCGGACGTGCTGGCCGACATTGATCAGGGACTGCCCTTCCTAGAGGCGACGATCGGCAGCGTCAACCTCGTCCACGTCATCGAGCACGTCGGCGATGTCGTGCATGCCGTGGAAGAAGCGCACCGCGTGCTCCGGCCCGGCGGGCGCCTCCTGATCGAGACGCCGCACTATTCGGACGCGAGCTCGTTCACCGACCCCACGCACCGCTGGCACCTCAACTCCTTCTCATTCCGCTACTTCACAGAGGCCGGCGGCTTCGCCTACTACTCCCAGTGCCGCTTCCGGGAGGTGCGGACGGAGATCAAGCTGTTGCGATTCTGGAGGCTGCTGGGCTTCGAGTTCGCGGTCAATCAATGGCGGTTCTTCCGCAAGTTCTGGGAGTACTACCTGTGCTTCCTGGTGCGCGGAAAGGTGTTGGTCTTCGAACTCGAAGCCTTGAAATAGCCCTGTGGTATTCTCCGAAAAGTGGAACTGACGGAGGTCTACGAGGCGTTCGGAAGCGACCGCACCAGCAGGCTGGTCCGGTCCGTGTCACTCGGTGCGCTGCGGACCTACGGTGTGTACGAAGCGATCAAGGTCCGCTCCAGGCTGCGAACCCTGAACCGCCAGAAGCTGCGCGCCGCCGCGCCGCGAATGTGGGAGCAGATCAAGGACGGCGACGCCGAACTCGCCCGGGATCTCTCGCAAGCCGTGCTGGTCTCCAACATTCCGTTGATCGTCGAGGTGTTGGACCTGTTGGAGATCGAGCACGATGAGAATGGGTTCTTCGACAAGGACAGCGACTACTCGAGCCAGCTTTCCGACGGCTGGGAGCAGCGCGTCTTCGAGCACTGCAAGGACCGCTTCGACCCGGATCTAGTGCTGCATTACATCAACCATCTCGGATGGGAGCTGGAAGCGCTGACCGAGCCGTACCTAGAGCCGAACGAAGTTCCCGCGGCCTCCGGCTAGAAGCCGCGCAGGACCGAACTCGCCGCCGAGCGGCCACACCCGAGCGAGACTCTGACATGACTGGAAAACGCATTGGCATCTTGACCGGCGGCGGTGACGTGCCGGGCCTCAACGCAGCGATCAGGGCTGCGGTCTACGACGCCCGCGACCGCGGCATCGAGGTCGTCGGGATCCGGCGGGGCTGGAAAGGCCTCACTCACGTCAACCCCGTGGATGGGGTCGACCCCGAGTACCTGCTGCCGTTAAACCGCGCCAACACTCGCACGGTCGACCGCATGGGCGGCACCTTCCTGCACTCGACCCGCACGCTACCCTCGCGCATGAAGGTTGGTGACAGCCCTGAGCATCTCCAGGGCCGGCTGGGCTCGCTGGCCGAAGTCAGCCCCGGCATCGTGGACTTTACGCCCATCGTGCTGGAGAACCTGGAGACGCTGAAGCTGGACTCGCTCATCGCGATCGGCGGCGACGACACCCTCAGCTATGCCCGCCGCCTGCACGAGGAGGGCTTCCCCGTCGTCTGCCTGCCGAAGACGATGGACAACGACGTGCCGAACACCGAGTACTGCATCGGTTTTTCGACGGCAATCACGCGCGCCGTCGACAACATCAGCCGCCAGCGCACGACAGTTGGCTCGCACGAGCGCGTCGGGATCTTTCGCGTCTTCGGTCGCGACGCGGGCTTCACGGCCCTGTACACGGCCTATGTCACCGGCATCCGCTGCTGCATTCCGGAACATGTCTTCGACCTGGACCGGCTGCTGGCGCTACTCATGCAGGACAAGCGCGAGAATCCGAGCAATTACACCCTCGTCGTGCTGTCCGAAGGGGCCACTTGGGAAGGCCGCACCGTGCAGGAATACGGAGACGCCGATGCCTACGGGCATCGCAAGAAGATGAGCGTCGGCGAGGCGCTGAGCCAAGAGGTCAAGAAGCGGCTCAAGGAAGAGACCGTGGTCAGCGACCTGACCTACGACCTGCGCGGCGGGCCTCCCGATTTCATCGACCGGCTCGTGGCGACGACCTTCGCGGCCATGGCCGTGGAGCGCATCGCCGACGGCAGCTCGGGGCGCATGATGGCGCTCCAGAAGGGGTGCTACGTGGACGCCGAGATCCCCGGTCCGGGCGGCAAGTCGCGCAGCGTCGACGTAAGCACGATGTACGACACCGCGACTCTCTTGCCGAAGCGCGACAACAAGGCGGGCGCTCCGATCTTCCTCAACACACTGTAGCCGCCGGGACGGCACAGCTCCGGCAGCGCGGCCGCGGCGACCGGCAGGCAAGCCCTCTTGCGCGGGCGGTCAGGCCCACTTCAGCGCGCGCTGGCGGAACAGCCAGATATAGCCGGCGATCAGGATGGCCAAGAAGACGAGCATCTCGATCAGGCCGAACAGGCCGAGCACGTCATACTGGATCGCCCACGGCAACAGGAAGATCGTCTCCACATCGAAGATCACGAACAGGATCGCCACGAGGTAGAAGCGGATCGAGTAGCGGCCGCGCGTGTCGTCCTCGGGCGCTATGCCACATTCGTAGGGCTCGAGCTTGGTCTGCTCCGGGACACTGGGCCGGATCAATTTGGCGGCGATCAGCGTCACGATCGGAAACGCCATGGCGATTCCGATGAAGATCAGGATGGGAATGTACCCTCTGGGCATGAACCATGATTATACCCACGCAGGCAGGCAGGCCGCTCGGCCTCAGTAGCTGTCCGGGTCCGTTTCGTCCGGCTGGATCCGGTCGCTGGGCGGGCCGACGTGGATGTGCGGCCCTGTCGACTGGCCGGGCACGGCGCTGCGGAACGCGATATAGGGAATCCCCAGGCTTTCCAGCATGTAGATCAGAAACATCCCCTCGTCCGAGTCAGGGTGCAACGCGACGTCGATCCGGCCGGTGTGGTCCAGGCCCATCGAGCGGTGCAGGTCCGTGTCGCCATCGGCGCTGACCGGGGGGCTGCTCCCGAAGGTGTAGCGGTACATGTCGCCGACTTCTTCAAGCATCGCGAGCTCGTAGTCGTCAAAGCCCTCGAAGCGATACGCCAATTCCTCGTCCTCAAGCTCTTCCAAGTAGGTCTCGGCAGCGACCATGCGCTCCATCTGCCGGATCAGGTCGGCCCGCGTGCTGGCCAGCTCGGCTTGCCGCTCGGCGCCAGCTAGCTCGTCCTTGGCCTCTTGGAGGTGCCGCGCCGGGATCACGCCGGCCTCGACCCGCGCCATGGCGAGATCAAGGTTTTCGCGGGCGATCCGCACCAAGCCATCTGCGGCGTCGAGCATCAGCTTGAGCTCGCTCTTCTCGAGGGTTTCGCTGAGCAGCGTGCGGTTCAAGGTCTCTCGATACCCGCGCTTGAGCCGCTCAGTCTGCGCTTCGACAAGGGCACGCCTCGGAAGGGCTCCGGCCCGGACCAGGTTCTCCACACGCTCGAGTTCAGGATCGGCCTGGGCGTTCGCCGCGGGCAGGGATGCCAAGCCAATCGCGGCACCGACAATCCAAGCACACGCCCGCATATGCAATTCATTTTAAGTGCCGAGAACCCCCGCCTTGCCGCGCGAGCGATCCCGCGGAGGGCGCCGAGCCCCGGCCAAGCCGCCCTCCCGCAACAGGGTGAAAGCAGATACACGAAACTCCGCCTCTCGCCCGCCAGGACAAATCTAGTCATAATGAATAGCCGCTTGGTCATATTCGGGCCAACGGACCTATATGGAAGATTGGGAAGTTGCCGTACAAGCCGCTCAAGAGCGCAAGGCCTTGGACACAATAGTGCTAAACATCGGCCAAGTCAGCACCTTCACCGAACAGTTCGTCATCTGCCACGGCACGAACTCGCGACAGGTCCAAGCGATCGCGGACTCGGTCGAGAGGAGCGTCAAGGCCCAAGGCCGCAGGCCGCTGCGTATCGAGGGCTACCAGAACGCCGAATGGATCCTGCTCGACTACGGGGACTTCGTGGTGCACGTGTTCTCGCGTGACAAGCGCTACTACTACGACTTGGAACGGCTGTGGAAGGCAGCTCCGAAGCTTCCGCTTCCAGTGGCGGCCTGAGGGGCTGGCGCGCTAGCGGCCGGCGATCCGGCCCTGCAGGCGCTGGCCGCGCTGAAAGTGCTCTTCGGCCGAACCGTCGTCAAGCGCGTCTCGCAAGCCCTCCAATTCCCGGACGACTGCGGCGAGCGCCTCGTCAATCGGCCCTGGGTTCGTCTTCAGGATTCCCGACCAGACGGCATGCGGGCTAGCGGCTAGCCTAGTCATGTCGCGCAAGCCATCGCCGGCAATCTCCAAGTCGCGCCCGTCTTGCAACTGCGTGCTGATCGCAGCGGCGAGCGCGGTGGAAACCAATTGCGGCAGGTGCGACGTCCAAGCGACGACCTCGTCATGCTGGCTGGCCCGCATCACCCGCCGCCGACATCCCATGGCGTCCAGCCATCCGCAGAACTCCTCCACCACCGGTGACTCGGGGAGCACCTCGCCGGTCGGCACCAGCGCGTATAGGGCACCGGCGAACAATTCCGCCTCGGCGAGGCGCACTCCCCGCCCCTCCCTGCCGGCCATCGGATGCCCGCCCACGAAGTGCGGCCCATCCTCGAACAGGACCCGCGCCCGCTCCATGATCGAACTCTTGGTGCTGCCGGCATCGGTGACCAAGGCATGCTTCGGAACGAGCTCCCGCACCTGCCCGAGTTGGTCGATGATCCGCTCGACGGGCTGGGCCATGTAGACCAAGTCCGACTGCGGCAGGGCAGTCTCAAGCGGGCAGCCATCGTCGATTACGCCGAGCTTCGCGGCGGCTTCCAGGGTCTGGGGCGAACTCACGCCCAGAATCCGCCCGCGGTAGCCGATGCGGCGCAATGCCATGGCAAAGGAGCCGCCGATCAGGCCGACGCCGGCGACGGTAACCGTGGCGATCGAGGACACGGGCCTAGTCGCCCCGCTCCCGCTGCATTTCCCGCATCTCCTTGATCACTGCCTCGAAGATGCGTTCCAGCGAATCGTTCTTCAACGGGCCAACGTTAGACGCCAGGATATTGCCGAGCACCAGTTGCTCGCGCATCGGCTCGTGGACCGGCCGGCCTTGCTGCCGCTTCAGCGGCGCCAGGGCCAGCACGCACTCCGCCCGGCGGTTGAGCAGCCGGACCGCCTCCCGGTCCAAGCTGTCGATCTCGTCTCGCAACTCGCTCAAGCTCTTCATCGCTACACTGCTGCCATCCTTGTCGGCCCCTCGGGCAGTTTCAGGCCCTGCTTGAAGTCGCTAGCGAGAGCCTCCAGCTTCCCCTCCAATCCCGGACCGTCCGCATGCTCGGCGATCAGGCGCACAAAGGCGCTGCCGACGACGGCGGCGTCGACATGCGGCGCGATCTGCTGCATCTGCTCGCGCGTTGACAGGCCGAATCCGAGAGCCAGGGGCAGATCGGTTCTTTCGCGCGTCCGCTCCAGCAGGGGCACGGCCTCGCTGGAAACGCTGGCGCTCACGCCGGTCACGCCGGCGCGCGCAACGAGATACACGAATCCGCTGCATCGCTTCACGATCTCCGCAATCCGCGCGCTGGCAGTGGTCTGAGTGACCAAGAAAACACAGCAAAGGCCTCGCTGGCGCATGGCTTCCACGTATCCGTCCGCCTCCTCAATCGTCATGTCGGTCAGCAATGCCCCGTCCACGCCCGCTTCGGCGGCTTCGTCCGCGAAGCGCTCGAAGCCGTAGCGCAGGATGGGATTGAGGTAGCTGAACACGACCAGGGGGAGTTCTGAGTCCCGGCGCAACTGGCGGACCAGCGCCAGCACCGTTGCCACGCTGGTGCCCGCTGCTAGCGCACGCTCGCTGGCTCGTTGGATGACCGGACCGTCTGCGATCGGATCGGAGAAAGGCACGCCCAGCTCCAAGATATCCACGCCGCCTCGCTCGAGCGCCTTGACCAGCCCGACAGTCCTGTCCGGCGACGGGTCCCCGGCGGTGAGATAGGCGATCAGCGCACGCGAGCCGGAGGCGTGCAGCGCCGCGAAGGCGCGCTCGATGCGCCCGGACGTCTGGCGGGCCAGCGGTGCCAGCTTGACTTCCGCAGCGCTCACAACGAAGCCCCATTGTACAAACAGCCCCGGAAGCAATTGCTCTCCGGCGGCGACCGAGCGGCATTGCGCGCCTTCGCTGTCGCAGCGAGGCTGCTCCACCAGTCGCGTCGAAGATTGCTCAGCCGGGCCCGCGAGCCAGCAAGGGCCGCGCGACGCGGGCTGGATTGCCGGGAGGCCTGAATGGCAAGAGATCTGGCTCATGGCCTGAAAAACGTATTCCGAATGACTGTGGCGCATTCTGCACAATTGTTATATTCTCTTTACAACCGCCATGAGACTCGATCAGTTGGAAGTCGCCCGCTACTCGGTGCCGTTGCCGCACGTGCTCAGCGATGCCACTCACGGCGAGATTCGCGAGTTCGGACTTGTCACGGTGCAGGTTCGGATCCGCAAGGGCCTGGAGGGGCTCGGCTATACGTACACGGTCGGCAACGTCGGGGCGGCCGCCATCGAGTCGATGATCAAGGACGACCTAGCGCCGCTGCTGTCGGGCAGAGACCTGCGCTGCACCGAGGCCATCTGGGCCGACATGTGGCAAGCGACGCACTATGTCGGCCGGGGCGGCCCCGCCAGCTTCGCTATCTCGGCCGTGGACACGGCCTTGTGGGACGCGAAGGCCAAGGGATATTCCGAGCCGCTCTGGAGACTGCTCGGCGGCAGTTCGCCGACGGTCCGCGCCTACGCCGGGGGGATCGACCTGGGATTCTCGCTGGACCAACTGGTGGACCAGGCCAGATCGAACCTGAGACGGGGGTTTGGAGCGCTGAAGGTGAAGGTCGGAGGCGACCGCCTGAGGGACGACCTCGAACGGGTCGAGGCTCTCCGGGATGTCCTCGGCCCGGACGGCCCGCTCATGGTGGACGCGAACATGAAATGGGGCGTGTCCGAAGCGATCCGGGCATCGCGGGCGCTGGCAGACTTTGACGTCTACTGGCTCGAAGAGCCTACCGATCCGGCCGACGTGGACGGCCATGTGCGCATCCAGCGCGAAGGCGCGCTGCCGGTCGCCGCGGGCGAGAACCTGCACACCCTGGCCGAATTCGAAGCCATGATCTCGGCAGGAGCGGTAGCATTCCCAGAACCGGATCTGACGAACTGCGGAGGCGTCACGGCCTGGATGAAGATCGCCCACCTGGCCGAGGCTCACAACCTGCCCGTCACCTCGCACGGAGTGCATGACCTGCACGTGAGCCTGTTGGCCGCCGTGCCGAACGCATCGTTCCTGGAAGTCCACGGTTTCGGGCTCGACCCGTTTCTCGAGAATCCGCTGGAAGTGTCCCGGGGCTGCGCAACAGCGTCGGAGCGTCCGGGACACGGGGTCGAACTGCGCTGGGACCTGCTGCAAGCGCACCGGCAAGACTGACGGCCCGCGAGCCGGGCCTGCCTCGAGGGCCTCGGCAGGCTAACATCAGCTAGTGCGGCGCGCATGTCGCAGACCGGCCACTAGCAGGGCATTCGGCGGAACAGCTGCGAGCGGCGCGCGATCCGGGCAGCGCTGGCGAGCCGCTCGCTGCGTGGCGGCAGCGGCGCTGCTTGCGCACGGCCCGAGCCTGCACGCGGAAGGCGCCACCCTGATCCGGGACGCGTTGCTCATCGACGGCACGGGCCGCGCGCCTCAGCCTCACAGCGACATCCTGATCCGGGACGGCCGCATCGCCAGCGTGACCCAAACCGGCTCGGCCGCAGCACCCGCAGGCGCGCTGGTGGTTGACGCGACCGGCAAGGCCGTGATCCCCGGAATCATCAACATTCGCGGGCTTGCCGGCTTGGTGCGCAGCCCCGAACTGCCCCAAGACCATTTCAGCCAAGGCTCGATCCTGCGCCACCTTGCCAGCTATGTGTCGTACGGCGTGACGACAACAGCGACCCTAGCGCCCCAGCCGGCCCAGCTGCGGGCCGCGCAATCTGCGGCCAAGACCGCGCGGGTCGTAACGCCGGTCCGGACGATCTGTGCTGCTGCTCCTGCAGCGTTCCGCGGCGGCGCTCTCGAATCGGCGTTCGAGACAGTTCGCACTCCCAAGGCAGCCAGGCGGGCGGTGGACAACCTGGTGAAAGCAGGGGCGGAATTCATCGAATTCCAAGACACGGTCACTGTCGGCCCGGACGACCGGAACAGGCGACTGGCCGTCGCAACGGTCGAGCGCGCCAAGCGACGGAGAGTCCCGGCGGCCATCGTCACCCATCGGGCGGGGCTTGCCCGCGCCGCCGTTCGCGCCGGCGCGAGGGTAGTCTCCGCGAGCATCCACGACTTGGAGCTTGGGACGGAACTCATCAGCGAATTCGTGGCGCTGGGCGTCATCTACGCACCCGCCCTGTTCGCCGAGTCCACCGGCTTCGCATACGAAGACCGCCCGGCGTGGATTGACGACCGCTATCTGAGACGCTCGCTCCCTCCGGGGATTTCCGGCCAGCTGCGCGGGCCGGTTCAGGTAACGCAGGCCCTTGACCCGGACCGGGCGCTCAAGTCTCACCGGTTTGATGTCGCCCGCCATAATTTGCGCAAGCTGGCAGAGGCCGGAGTGACCATCGCTCTAGCCAGCGGATCCGGATTTCCGCTCAGCTTCGAGGGTTACGCGGACTATCGCGAGGCCGTGTTGATGACCGAGGCCGGCCTGTCGCCGCTGGAAGTGATCAAAGCCTTCTCCGGCGGCAGCGCGGCAGCGCTGGGGATCGACCGGGAATCGGGCGCGATCCTGCCGGGCCGAGCGGCCGACGTGGTAATTCTCAACGCCAATCCGCTCGACAACATCCACCACTTGCGCGACATGCACGCCGTGTTCGTCGCAGGCACTCTGATGCCGCTGTAGGGCGCGACCAACTCAACCGGGACGACTACAATCGGGGGCGGGCTTGCCCGGCCAGGATTCCCGGCATGTGCGCGGACATTCTCCCCATCTCGCCTACCCAGACCGCCATAGCCGCTCGGGGAGTGCTGGGAGCCAATGACCGCATTGGCATTGCATTGATCGGCTGCGGGGCACGCGGTCGCGGGCTGGCAGCTCATCTGGGTCAAATCGAAGGCGCCGAACTGCGCGCGGTGTCGGACGCATACAGACTCCGCATGCAGCAAGCGATCCCTCCCGGCGATGCCCGGGTGCAGGCGTGCGCGGACTACCGTCGCGCCTTGGACAGCCGGGAGGTGGACGCCGTCATCGTCGCTACGCCGGATCACTGGCACGTGCCGATGACGCTGCAAGCGCTGCAAGCGGGCAAAGACATCTATGTCGAAAAGCCCGTCACGCACAGCCTGAACGAGGGAGAAGCGCTGCTCGAAGCGGTTGCCGCGTCCGATCGGGTCGTCGCGACGGGAACCCAGCAGCGGAGTTGGGGCCATTTCCTCGAGGCCAAGGAACTCGTCGCCCAAGGGGCATTGGGCAAGATCACGTTCGTCCGCTGCCACTGGTCACAGCACTACGCCGGGTTCCGGGCGCAGGCCGCCGAGGAGGTTGATCTGAACCAACTGGACTGGGACGGCTGGCTCGGGCCGGCCCCGGAGCAGCCCTTCGACCCGACGCGCTTCCATTTCTGGCGGTTCTTTTGGGACTTCGGCGGCGGAAGCGTCACCGACCTGATGACACATTGGATCGATGTCATCCAGTGGTACATGGGAAGCGCGCGGGTCAGCGAAGTCCGCGCTTTCGGCACGACATACACCAACCACTGGCTGGAAGCGCCCGACACCGTTGTCGCCACAATGGCCTTCCGCGAGGGTTACACCGCTGTCTTCGAAGGCAACATGACTTTCGGGCTGCTCGGATGCGGGATCGAGTTTCGCGGGGACAAGGCCATGATGGTCCTGAACCGCGACGGCTACTGGATATACGAAGAGGGCGCGATGCCGCTTGAAGCGGTGAACCTGCCCGAACCGACCTACGAGTATCGGCGATCCGACAGCTCCTCGTGGAGCGAGCGAGTCGATGGAACCGGCACCCTCGACAACCTTCGAGATTGGCTGGCGTGCGTCCGGAGCAGGGCCCTCCCGAACGCACACATCCGGGCCGGCGTCGAATCCGCGGCAACGTCGCACTGGGTGAACCGGGCGATTCGCGAAGGGAACGCGATTACAGTCCCGTGAGGCTGATCTGGAAATCCTTCAATCCTTGTCACCGTCCGTTCATCTCGATGATGATCCTTCAAACATCACTCAATCGCCGCTAGCTCGGGGGAAGCGTGCTCCGTGCCGCTCTCAACGTTACGGTTCCTCAGCCGACGAAACGCTTCTGAAGCCATCCAGTTCGTCACGACACTCTGGAATGCCGTGTCGTTCATGAACCGGACGAAAATCTCCTCGTTCTGATCCATGCGCTCCACGAAGAGATTCTCCAACAGATTCTTGAATACGAGTTCGAACTTATCGCCCGGGTTGACCGCGGCTGCCTGCACCAGGTTGCCATCGGTCATAGCCGCTTCGACAATCTGGTCAAAGAACAGTTGGTCTGCTTGGTTAAACTCCGTACCGAAGCGGGCATTCACGATCTCGATGAGTTGAGAGAGCGCAACGGTTTCTTGGTGTGCCAATCCGCTCCCGACCTCTGTTGGCCCATCGAGCGGTTGTGCTTCGCCTTCGCTGAGTGAGATGGAACCCTCGCTGATCTTCTGCAGCCGGTAGTACTCAAGTTGTACGTCCTCGTCAAAGCGGTACGCAGGTCCGCTCTTGGGGCGCGGCAGTTTGGCCACAAGATGGCGGAGGAAGACGTATAACCGCTCAAGATCCGAGTCTTGGTACGGTATCACCTGGCTCAGGAACCCGTAGAGGTTCAGGAATGCCCGAACCTTTCCGCGCCAGTCTTCTGCGTCTTCTTCGTCTTTGTCGCGGCGGACCACAAAGCGCGATACCGCTGGGTCCAGCGCGGCGTTGATGACTTGGTGATCCCCTGCGCTCTGCAGTCGCTTCGGCTTGAAATAGACCTTGCAGAACCTCTCGACCTCTTCGTCGAGATAGATGCCCGATGCATTCAGCTCGCTCCTGATCACGTACATTCGGGCAGGGTCTACCTCCTCGCCCATCTGCGCCCCTTCGTAATATGTCTTGAAGGCTTCCTGGATCTCTTCGCGCGTGTTCACGAAGTCGAGAACGAACGTATCTTCCTTGCGAGGATGCACGCGGTTTAGCCGGGACAGCGTTTGTACAGCCTGAATCCCTGCGAGTCGTTTGTCCACATACATCGTGTGCAGGAGCGGCTGATCAAACCCGGTCTGATACTTCTCCGCGACGAGCAATACCTGATATTCCTGCATCGCAAACTTCTCGGGCAGTTCCTTTTCGGCGATCCCGTTGTTCATGGCCGGCTCGGTATACGTTACGCCCGAGATCTTGTCGTCCTCCACTGTGCCGGAGAAAGCGACCAGAGACTTGATGGCATAGCCCTTTTCTTGGATGTAGAGATCGAAGCTCTGCTTGTAGCGAACCGCTTCGAGGCGCGAACCCGTCACGACCATCGCCTTGGCCCGACCGCCGATCCTGTGGCGGGTGACAGCCTGGAAATGTTCGACCATCACTTCGGTCTTTTGGGCGATGTTGTGAGGATGCAACTTCATGAACCGCGCCAGCGCCCGCGCCGCTTGCTTGCGCTCCACGTTGGGGTCGTCCTCACAGGCCTTGAGCAAACGGTAGTACGTCTCGTAGGCGGTGTAGTGCTTAAGCACATCGAGGATGAATCCTTCTTCGATGGCCTGGCGCATGGTGTAACGATGCATGGGCTTACCGCCTCGGCCGAACACCGCGAGAGTCTTGTGTTTTGGAGTGGCGGTGAAGGCGAAGAAGCTCAGGTTTGCCTGTCGGCCCCGCTTGGCCATGCTGCGAAAGAGTTCCTCCATGTCTTCCTGGCCTTCCTCGGCTGCGCGCTTTCTGGCTTCTTCCCGTAGTCGTTCGCCTCCCAGCACTTCCTTGAGATCTGTGGCAGTCTCGCCGCTCTGAGAACTGTGCGCCTCGTCCACGATGACGGCGCAAAGGCGAGTGGGCAGCGTCCCCGATCCATTAGCGCCGTGCTCTTCTGCCATCTTGAGCAAATGGCGCGATACGAAAGGAAATTTCTGCAGAGTCGTAATAATCACCGGCACTGCATTTTCGAGGGCTTCGGCGAGTTGGCGTGAACTCTCGTCGATACGCTGGACGACGCCGCGCTTGTGCTCGAACTGGTAGATCGTGTCTTGGAGTTGTTGGTCGAGCACGATGCGGTCTGTGACCACGATCACGCTGTCGAACACGCGTTCACTGGAGGAATCGTGTAGCGACGCCAGCCGATGCGCAAGCCAGCCGATTGTGTTGCTCTTGCCGCTCCCGGCGGAGTGCTCGACCAAGTAGTTGTGTCCGACGCCTTCTCTGCCTGCGGCGTCCACAAGCATCCGCACCGCCTCCAACTGGTGGTAGCGGGGAAAAATGATGGTTTCCGTCTTAACCCTGTTGCCCCGATCATCACGCTTCTCGTCGATCTGCAAGTGGATGAAGCGGGCGAGGATGTCGAGCAGGCTATCAGGTTGCAGCACATCTTCCCACAGATAAGCAGTGCGGTAGCTTCGCCCGGCCGGATCGGGAGGATTGCCGGCTGCACTTTTGAATCCCTTGTCGAAAGGCAGGAAGTGCGTCGCCTTGCCGGCCAGCCGCGTGGTCATGAGCACGGATTCGGTGTCCACAGCAAAATGGACCAGCGCGCGTCGCTTGAATTCGAAGATTGGGTCGCGCGGGTCGCGCTCGCGCTGGTACTGGCGCAGCGCGTCCTCGACGGTCTGGCCAGTAAGCGGATTCTTCAGCTCCAGGGTCGCAACCGGAATGCCATTCAGGCTTAGCGTGACATCGAGCGACTTCTCTGAGCGCGGCGAGAAGTGGAGTTGTCGAGTGAGCCCTAAACGGTTTGCGGCATAGCGGGCTTCAAGTTCTGGATTCAGTTCGTGTGCTGGCTTGAAGTAAGCCGCGTGAAGAGTTCGACCGTAGCACTTGAACCCATGTCGAAGCGTCGCGAGCGCACCGTGAGCATCCATCCACTTGCACAGGTCACCGAGCACCTGCGTGTCGGTACTGTCGCCGAGCAACTTTTCTAGCTTGGCCCAGTCCTTCGGCTGGGTCTTACGGACGAAGCTCAAGACCGTCTCGGGAAAGATCGCACGTTCGCGGTCAAAACCTTCGCCCGCAATCCTCTCATAGCCGTTTCCCAGAAGATGGGACTCGATGACCCCCTCGAAGGCCGCTTCGTTAGTCGGCTTCATGCTCTTCACTCAAACTCGGGATAGGGTGCACAGGGCTGATGGATCATCGAAATCGGCTCGTCCGCATGCAACCCTCAGTGTTCCGACGCTAAGACGCTGACGCACCCCGGCGATGCCGTTCATCGTGGCTTGATCGCCGCAGTGTCGTCTCACTTCCATCAAACCATGTCTAGTGAGGCTTCCGCCGATTTCGCAACTCGAGAGCATGCGCGGCCTCGCCAGCAGGCCCTCGGCGATGTAGACTTCGCTGCGTAGGCGTCTGTCGGTCTCTCCTCTGGAGGTGGCCTCGAAGAACGTGACTAACGCTTTGGTGCGACTGTCATACGCATCAAGCATGAGTGCCGTCCGCGCTCGCGCCACCCGTTCCGGCGAACACAGCGGCGTGGTGTTCGCCCTCGCTTTCTACGATCGCGACGATTTGTCTGGCCGCGGCGAATCTCATTCTCTTGAATATTCGCTTCATAGCGTTGCTTGAGGATAGCTCGCAGGGGAGATGTCGATCTGTTTCGATGCTGACCTCAATCAGCGGCTCTCTGTGGTCGTTGCGACTCATCGAGCCTTTTGGGCGAGTTTTTGTTTCAGCAACCAAATCGCAACCTGGCAATGAGGAGTAAGTTGGCCATCGATTTGGGCGTACTCCTCAATCTTTTGCTCGATCCGATGTCTCGGCACAGGGCGGTGGCGTCTCCACCATGCGAGAACGGAATCGAGCACTCCCTTTCGATTGTTCTTGAGAATTCCGAGATTGAGATTCAAGACGGTTTCGAGTTGGTCGTCAAATCTCTTGTCGTTAGCATGGATCGATCCATCCAGCGCATACCACACGCGGGTCTCGATGCGATGCCCTGAATCAGCGGGATTCCACTCAAGTTCACGATTCCCTTTCCGTGTGTCGCAGTGCTGGTGACGAGGCGGTTGCCCATGCCCTCCTCGACACGCGCCAAGCAGGTTACGGTAGTTGAGCTGTTCGCCAGGGTAGTGCGTCTGGGACTTCCAGTGCTCGATCGTCATGATCGTTGGCCCTTCGCCTATGCGACTCATGCAGTAGCAACAAAGCCCGTGCTGCTCGGTTATGAGCGCGTGCCGGAGATCGTCCTTCTCCGCGTAGTTGTCGTAATCGGAATGGGGCCTCTGCCGGTGTCTGGTCAAGCTTGGCGGTTCTGGTCCTTTGGAAATCGCTCTCATGCATCCCCTTCCATGAAGTCGAGCAGGGTCTGGATGCGTGTCACCTCAGGATCCTTCTCTCCCAGGCGGCTTGACAGATCGCTAAGCAATCCACGCGCATCTTCGTACCGGTTATCTCCAACGGCTTTGGATATCTTCGTGATCAACGCCGCTATATCCTTGGTTCTCTGGGGGGCATCCATGATCTCTTCAAGCACCCGGCTCGAGTCCACCCCAAATGAATGGGTCGGAGCATAGACCTCGCCATTAGCCATGATCTGGATTCGGTCGTGCTCCACTTCACCAATGATTTGCGGCGAATGGGTCGAAGCAATGAACTGGCACTTAGGGAAGGTCTCGGTGAGATTCCTGACGATCCGCCGCTGCCATGTGGGATGAAGGTGGAGCTCGATCTCATCGATCAACACCACCGCCTCGGCCTCTGCGGCGGGGTCTTTCATTGTGGGGTTGGCTTGCGCCAACCGGCGGGTCAGATCGAGCACCATCGACAGTGTTCCCCGCTCGCCGTCTGAGAGCTGTGCTATCGGCAGCGGTACGGCATTGCGGTTGATCATGAGTTCTGGCGATTTCCCGTTGTCGACTCGCAGGTCAGAGTACTCCGGAAGAAACCTCGACACTGCCGCTCCGAACGCAGCAAGGACATGCTTCGCTGATGGTTGTTCCGCCGCTAAGGTCTGCTGCGTTCGCATCCATGCTGCGAATTCGCCGAGCTGGAGATCCCGATCGGCGAATGTATCGGCGCAGGCCGCCGCAACTCCTCCGGCCGAGGCCATCTTCGACCGCGCACGCGCCGAAATTAGTGCGCGACGTGTCGAAAAGAGCATTGCGAGCGGTCGACTATCCTCGGAGGCCGTCAAGGGGGACGGTACGTCGCCGATAAACCCTGCCCTCATGGGCTTGTCATAGACCTGCTCCCTTGATCGTCCAACTTTCTTCCCTTGTGGAATACTAACTGCGCGTGGCTTGTGGGCGAAATACGTATACTCACTTCCGTCAAGTTGCACCTTCGATTGGACTGTCAACGCTTCGGCACCGACACGCACGTCGGTTAGAGAGAACATCCGTCCCCTGTAGCGCAACCCGTTGGCGTACTTGACGATGCGCGACAAGCACACACCCAAAGCATCGAGCACACTGGTCTTTCCGACTCCATTCACGCCGACAATGAGATTGAACCCCGGCTGGAAGTGGAACTCTGCCGCCTCTATGACGCGTAGGTTGGCTAACTCGAGACGCGTAACGATCATGTCTCGCTCTCTACGTCGATCTGCCCGGTCACAGCCGCGGCGATGAGGGCTGCACGGCGTTCTTTCAGAAGAACAATCGTGCTTTCGGCCGCCTCACTCAGTTCATCGAGTCTCTTTGTCTCGAAAGCAATTCGCTCGACGATCTCGACCTGCTCTTGCACGGGAGGCAAGGGAACCTCGATGTCGCGAAAGCCTGCCCAATAAAGCCGCAGCCGATCCCATACGATGCCGTGGGAGTGCCGCGCACACTCCGCGCTGAAAGCAGCGGTTTGAAAGAGCATGTTTGCGTAGGCACACGTCAAAGGCCCAACAGGTTCGGCGACCACATAGTCCGGACTCACTAGACCGTCCTCAGGGGCTACTCCTACGGCCCCTTGCCACATGCGCATCTTGTTGAAGACCACATCACCCCGGCGTGCGACCTTGTAGGTGTTGAAGTCGGCAGCGGTGGACTCGATTCTTTCATCAGAAAACTGGCGTGCGACGACCCCGGTCTTGAGCGACACTTCCAGCAGTCTAAGATTGGGCTCCCCTCGATGGTCCCGCTGCCGAAAGAGCCATGCGATCTTTCGCACCTCCCATTGCGCCGGAATCTCGCCCAGCCACGAAACCCCGGATTCGCGAAACGGGACGCTTGGGTCGAGACCCCGGGTGACGGAGCACGCGATGATCGCCCGACGCTTCTCGGCGAGCAGATCAAGCACCTGCTCCTTCGCCGATATCAGCGCATTCAGTCGCTCCATTTCTCGGTCGAGGTAGTCGGCAATGACACACTGCCGGCGTGCTTCTGGAGCCGGAACAGACACGTTCCCCACAATCTGCCAATCGGCCCTTGGCATCTTGGAACCAAACGTCGATGCGTTCACGGCGTCGATGAAGTCACGGTTAAGGCAGAGATACTTGAGAAAGCGCCGTTCCACCTGTACTGGCTGCATGACAAGGCATTCGGTTGTAGACCTGCCGGCAAACTCCGCGACCCAGACCTTCGCAAGATACGGGCGTAGCTTTCCGAAGAGCACGTCGCCGGGTTCAAACGCGTTGCTCGGCGATGCGCTTTCTCCAATCGGGCTAGCGGAATAACTCGGTAGAAGCTTCCCAGTCCAGGAAGCAATGTTCTCTAGCCCGACATACGGCCTGTCGTCTTCGATTCCCTCGGTGTGCGACCGCCGCAGCGAAACAACGTGCTTCAAGCGTTTGACCGGGAAAGCAAGTGTGGGCTGCCCGGTCATTGCGTCACCTCCCGCAACAAGCGCAGAATCTCATCCTCGGCCTGTTTCAGTTCCGCGTCGATCTCTTCAAGAGGGCGCGGCGGGGTGTACTTGTAGAAGTAGCGGTTGAAATTGATCTCGTAGCCGACCTTGTCCTTGCTGCGGTCCATCCAAGCGTCTGGCACGTGGGGGCGAACCTCGCGTTCAAAATAGGTGTCGATGTCGTCTTTGAGCGGCACATTCTCAAAGTCGCGCAGCGAGGTATCCGGTTCGCGATCTCTACCGCCCCCTCTGATCACCGGCTCACCGCCGGGGTCCTTCTGCGTGAAGACGTGGCGAAAGAGGCTTTTCTCCATTGCCTTCCAATGCGCTTGGCGTGAACGAAGCAGGTCTTCGACTTGACTCCAGACCGCATTCCAGTCCAGCATCGGCTCTCGCCCTAGTTCCTTGTCGACAGCCTGCACATCGTCGAGAAGGTGGGGGCAGACATCAAGGAAGCGGGCTTTGTTCTCTATGTTCATTCGGTAGCACAGGCGCAAGGGGCGCTCGATGGCGACGCGGGTGTAGCCGAAGTCTTCGTTGTCGAAGACCTTCGAACGGTCGTTCTCTTCGAAGCGGCCGTAGATGACCACGGTTTCGTCTATCTGCTTCCTAGAAAGGTGGCGGCGCTTGTCGCCGAGGCTGCGCTTGTTCTCTTCGCTCCCGCCCGCTGTCCACATGTCGCGCACATCCAAGAGCTGTATCTTGCCCTTGCGTCGCTCCTCCTTACGATTGGTAATGATCCAGACGTACGTACCAATGCCGGTGTTGTAGAACATCTGCTCGGGCAGGGCAATGATGGCTTCAAGCCAATCATGCTCTATGAACCACCTTCGGATCTCACTCTCGCCCGATCCCGCGCCGCCGGTGAAGAGCGGCGATCCGCTGAAGACTATGGCGAGCCGCGAGCCATGCTTGTGTTCCTTGGGGCGGACGGGTTCGCGTTTTTCCCACATGTGCTGGAGGAAAAGCAGCGAACCATCATTGACTCGCGGCAGCCCGGCCCCAAAACGACCGTCAAAGCTGGCCTGGTCAGCTTCCTGCATGATTTCCCTCCGCTGCTTCTTCCAGTCCACTCCGAACGGTGGATTGGTGAGGAGGTAGTCGAACGTCTCTCCCGTGAATTGGTCATCGGTCAGGCTATCACCGAAGCGGATATTGTCGCCGGAGCCGTTATGGTCCACGTGCTTCATCAACATGTCAGATGCAGCAGTGGCAAAGGCTCGCTTGTTGTAATCTTGGCCGTAGACGAACAACTTTGCCGAGCTGTTGTGCTCGCGTAAATAGTTTTGGGCCTCGGCCAGCATGCCCCCAGTACCACAGGCCGGGTCTAGTAGCTTGCGAACGGCCCCAGGTGTTGCGAGCAACTGGTCATCCTCGATGAATAGGATGCTCACCATCAAGCGGATGACTTCGCGGGGAGTGAAATGGTCGCCTGCAGTCTCGTTGGCCAACTCGTTGAAGCGGCGGATGAGGTTTTCAAAGATTAGCCCCATCTGATCATTGGGAACTGTTTCGGGATGCAAGTCGACATCTGCGAAACTGGAAACCACCAGATAGAGGATATTCGCGTCGCGCATCCGTTCAATCTCGTTCTCGAATTCAAAAAAATCGAATATGTCCCTTACGTTCTGAGAAAACCCATTGATGTAACTGACTAGATGCTCGTCAATGTTGTCTGGATCGCCCTTGAGCTTCCGAAAGTTGAGAGAAGAGCGGTTATGAAAGCGCTGGCCAGCTGCCCTGTTTAGCCGCTGGTCCAAGGCTTCGCCCTTGACATTGCCTCCCTTACGCCTCGCGTATTCGGCTAGGACATCAGCTTTGGTGGGGGCGAGTACGCACTCGAACCGTCGGAGCACCGTCATGGGCAGCATGACCCTCTCATACTGCGGCGGCCGGTAGGGGCCGCGTAGAAGGTCAGCGATCTGCCAGATCAGATTCGCGAAGTAGTTGTGGTCAGCCATACCTGCAGTTCACGCTCGCAGCGTTGGGCTGTGCCATAGCCTCCGTCAACTTTATCATTCAGGGGTGAGACCGATTTCGAGTGGTCAGCCCGGCCTACAGAACTAGCCAATGGCAATCTTCACAACGTCAGCCAAGAAAGCCTCCCTGAACCTCCACCCATTTCAGGCTCTCCACTACCCTCCGACTCGACAACCCTAGTGGCGATACGGATGAACTCGCGGGTCCTGTCGCTAACCGGCCCGCCTCTTTTCAGGCCAACTCAAGGAATCGCAGAGAGAAGAGAGAGTCCCACTGCAGGAGCTGGTGCTATCGTCAAGCTTGCGAAATTCTCAACGGCACTTAACGTAATCAGGATCGCATCTTGATGCCCTTGACCGCACGGAACAGGAAACCAACGACATGAACGAAATAGCGGTAGATCGGGGACGGCGGCGGCACGAGGAACTCGCCAACGAGATCGTGAAACTAAAGGAGGAACGGGATCGACTGGATGCTTACCTGCTCGGTCATGAGGAGTTCAGCCAACTGGCATCTCGAACGGTGTCCGGCGAGGAAATCGACGCTCTGTACCAGATAGTACTCCGTGATGCCCGCAAGCCCCTGACGCCCTCGCTGCTACTGGCCGCGCTCAGCAAGCAGTTCGGTGCAGTGATCGATGCCGCGAATCCGGCGAGGCTGGTATCCATGCGAATATCCGCGCTTGCTTCGGTCGGTAGCACTGAATACGGTTGCCGTCTTGTGCCGAGCAGCATCGGAATTGAGTCGGAGGCGCACGAGTGACTGACAAGATCACTTACAAGAAGCCACTTGATGTTCGTGCCTGGCTGAAGACGGCGCTCAGAATGGAATGGCAGAAGTACTCAGCTACTCCTGTGACGCCGGACTGGATTCCGGGTAACGAACTAGCTCAGGCCTGGGGATACGTGCTCGCAGGGTACTTTCTGATCGAACAGGGCCTCAAGGCAATTCTCCACGTGTGTGATGTCGAACCGCCGAAGATCCATGCGCTATCGGTCCTGTTCAAGGACCTGCCTGCGGAGCACCAAGATGTGCTGAGAACGTACTACGACGACTTCCGCCATACGTTTCCTGGCATGACTTCTTTTCCACTGGCGACGCTTGATGAGTTCTTAGTAAACCTAGACGGCGCACGGGACAGCCGGGGTGCTTACATCGGGTCGTTCGATTGGCGGTACTTCCTGACAGAGGAGCGCAGCAGCACATCGATGCCGCACGTCAGTGTCAACATCATGCATGAGATCGTGTACGGGTGCGTCCAGTTGCTCAGATCAATCGACAAGGAAGACGATGAGGCGGATTTCAACACTTACAGCTGGCGACTCCGATGGGGAAGAGAGGAGCGTTATGAAGACTGGCTAACGGTCCAGCGGAACTCACCGAGGTCGGGGCAGGAAGGCGATCGGCTCGAGATTCTATGGGGACCGGATTACCGTGACCGGTACGATTACCTGGAGTTTAAGGGAGGCCAGATGAAGCCGTTCTTCGAACGTCTGCCAAATCAGGAGGAAACCGAGCTCCTGGTTGTAGACAAGCGAAGCGAACTGGAGTCATTCGACCCAGAGGAAGGATTCCGGAGCATTGGTATCACTGTGAGGCAACCTGCGAGACCTCAAGATACCGAGTCTCGTCACGTGATGTTTTAGGTCAGGCTGCCATGCAAATTCGCTGATCTCGCAGGACGGCCGGTCTAACTCAAGACTCGTAGTCGGCGCGGGGTCCAAGCCCGAACGGCTCTGGACCAGTCGCCCCGCACTGGGCGCGGGCTGGGAATCGACCCCACGAATGAGGGGCTTGCAGGACTTGTTGTGGATGAGATTATGTATCTGGTTGTAAACGACTTATGAGATGAGAGCCCCTAGCTCGGCTCAGGGCCACAAAGGGACCATACGATCGAGCCTCGAGCACACTTGGCCTCGAAGTTCATGCGTGCTCTGCCTTGGAGGAGATCGGTGGCGTGCGGAATTCCGTTCTACGAGGGTCCGATCATCGTCAACCTGTCGTCTCTCACCGTTAGAATCGCGTGGTTGGACGTGGCGCGAAAGCAAACTCACTACAGTCTGGAAGCAGGCGCTCTACGCGGCGGCAAGACGAACACCCGAAAGCGCTAGCGCAGACAGCCAGACATCGTCGAGCAATTCGGCCGACCGTGGAACTCGTCCAGCTCGGCCGTGGGGATACACTCAGCCGCCTTCGCCTGAAGCCCCGGCGGGCTGGGCTGCCCCATCTCCTCCGCCCGGAAGCGGGCGCAGCTTCGACGATAAGGACTGTTCCTGAATGCTAGATACTCTCACATGGGATATCTTGGACTAGCCGAATGCGCAGGATCGGCAGCGAGCGGAGCGGCCCATGCTTCCCTGTTCCAGGTCGAGCGACGGCACAGATGGCGAAGAGATTCGGACGGAGGCATGTGAAGCGGGCACGAGAGCAGTTCTGTGTAGCGGTGAAACGCCCCGCGCGCGGTGAGGACTCTTCCAGGTTGCCCCTGCAGGCGGCAGCGGGGACGAGCCAAGAGGACACGGCGAGGCGCCTCGGGCGGGGAGGGTCTTGGTGAAGGGGCCAATCGCATGGTTTGTCCGCAACGGTGTCGTTGCGAACCTGCTGCTCCTCGTGATTGTCGCGAGCGGGGTCTACGCTCTGGCGAATCTCAAGCGGGAAGTCTATGCAGAATTCGCGCTCGATGTGATAACGGTCGCGGTCGAATATCGCGGCGCCGGTCCAGAAGACGTGGAAGAGGCGATTTGCGTCCGGCTCGAGGAGGCCGTGCAAGGGATCGAAGGGATCAAGCGGATCACGTCGACCGCCACCGAGGGGCGTGGCTCGATGGCGCTCGAGGTCGAGTCCGGATACGACGTGCGCACGCTTATGGAGGACGTGAAAACCAAGGTCGATGCGATAGACACGTTCCCCGAGGAGGTGGACAAGCCGATTATCCGAGAGATGATGCGGCGGTTTCAGGCGATCAACGTCTCGATCGCCGGTGAGACCGATCTCGCGACGCTGAAACGACTGGGCGAGCGCGTCAGGGACGAACTCACCGCCTTGCCCGACATCTCCCAGGCGGATCTGCGGAACGCCCCGCCGTACGAGATCTCGATCGAGGTTTCCGAGGACGCCTTGCGCCGGTGGCACCTGACGTTCGACGATGTCGCCGCCGCGGTCCGAAACTTCTCGGTCGATCTGCCGGGGGGCTCGATCAAGACCGATGTCGGGGAAGTCCTCTTGCGGACGGAGGGACAAGCGTATTCGGGTGAGCAGTACGAGAGTCTCCCCTTGCTGGTCCGTCCCGATGGCACCAAGATCTACCTAAGCGACGTCGCGACGGTCGTTGACGGATTCGAAGAAATCGCAATTTCCGCGATGCTTGACGGCAAGCCCGCGGTGGTGGTCCAGGTTTACCGGATCGGCGACCAGAGCGCGGATGAGGTGGCCGAGGTGGTGCATAGCTATGTCGCCGCCGCGGCACCCACCCTGCCCGACGGAATCGAGATGGTGACTTGGCGGGACAATGCCCGCCTGCTACGGAGTCGCCTTGACCTCCTCGGCGAGAACGCGCTGACGGGACTGCTGCTCGTCTTCGTCGTGCTGGCGCTGTTCCTGCGGCTGCGGCTGGCATTCTGGGTCACGGTCGGCATTCCGGTTGCCTTCCTAGGCTCGATCGCTGTGATGCCCCTGCACGGTACGTCGATCAACATGGTCTCGCTGTACTCGTTCATCCTCGTGCTCGGGGTCGTGGTCGACGATGCGATCGTGGTCGGCGAGAACATTCACGCCACGCAAGTGCGGACCGGCAAGGGGACCAGCGGAGCGATCAAGGGGACGCGCGAAGTTCTGGTTCCGGTGACGTTCGGCGTGCTGACCACGATGGCCGCCTTCGCCCCGATGCTCTTCGTGCCAGGCTCGCTGGGCAAGATGATTATCGGGTTTCCCCTCATCATCATCCCGACGCTGTTGTTCTCTCTCGTCGAATCGAACCTTATCCTTCCCTACCACCTGTCTCACTACAAGAAGCCCGCCGAGCACAGCTCCCCGAACGCCCTCGCCCGCGCCGCGAATGCCTTCTTCGATGCGTTCTCGAATGCGGTGGCCTGGTTGATTCGGCAAGTCTACAGACCCGTTCTACGGACTGCCTTGGAATGGCGATACGCCACTCTAGCGCTCGCCGCGGTCAGCGTCTTGGTTACAGCCGGCATGATCGGGGCCGGCCACGTCCGTTTGATCCTGTTTCCCACCGTCGATTCCGAGGATGTGGTGGCGCTGCTGACGATGCCGCAAGAGTCCCCGGCCGAAGTGACAGCTGCGAGGGTGGCGCGAATCGAGCGAAGCGCCGTGGAATTGCGCCGCGAGCTGACCGCCGAGCTAGGTCAAGACCCGTTTCGACGCATGCTCAGTTCGGTGGGAGAACATCCGTTCCGCGAGCTGCAGAGCCGCGGCACGGCACTGGAGGGCGAGTTCCAAGGCGAGCACCTTGGGGAAGTCAATATCGAACTGATTCCTTCTGAGGACCGAGCCATCAGTTCGGACGAGATCGCCGGCCGCTGGCGCGAGAAGGTAGGCCAGATTCCCGGAGCAGTGGAACTGACGATCACCCACAATCTGATCGGGGGCGGCAAGGCGATCGACCTGCAATTCACCGCGTTGGACATTGCCACCGTCCTGGAAGCGGCGGAGATGACGAAAGCCCGCCTGTCGCAGTATCCCGGCGTCATCGAGGTCACGGATTCCTACCGGGGAGGCAAACCGGAGGTTGAGCTGGCACTGACTTCCGAGGGCAGAGCCTACGGACTGACACTGGAGAATCTGGGGCGCCAGGTCCGACAGGGCTTCTTCGGCGAGGAGGCCCAGCGCATTCAGCGCGGACGCGATGACCTCAGGGTGATGGTCCGCTATCCCCGCCAGGACCGGCGCTCTCTCGGAGACATGGAGCGCATGCGGGTCCGAACCCCTGCGGGCGACGAAGTGCCGTTCTCGACCGTAGCTGTCGCGTCGATCGGCCGCGGTCCGGCTTCGATCACTCGCGTGGACCGCAGCCGGACCATCAACGTCCAGGCCGACGTCGACGAGACGATCACAACCAGCGGCGAGATCATAGGCGCCTTGCAGTCGGACTTCCTGCCGCAACTGATGGAACGGTATCCGGGCTTGAGCTACTCGCTCGAGGGGGACGAGGCAGACTTCGCCGAGTCCATGGGTGGCCTTGCCCAAGGCTTCCTCGTCGCGGTTTTCGTGATGTACGCCATGCTGGCGATTCCCATGAAGAGCTACATCCTGCCAGCAATCATCCTGAGCTCAATTCCCCTTGGAATGGTCGGGGCAATCTGGGGGCATTGGATTCGCGGCGTGGAACTCAGCTTCGTCTCCGTGTGCGGAATGGCGGCGCTGGCCGGAATCGTGGTCAACGACGGCTTGGTGCTAGTCACGTTCATCCGCAATTATTCCCGCAAGCTGGGCTCCCTAAAGACAGCGGTGCAGTTCGCAGGAGAGGCGCGCTTCCGCGCGATCCTGCTGACTTCCCTCACCACGGCGGCGGGCTTGACGCCACTGCTGCTTGAGACGAGCCTCCAAGCACAGTTCTTGATTCCGATGGCGCTGGCCCTAGCTTCAGGCGTGCTCTTCTCCACAGTTGTGACGTTGGTCATGGTGCCGGCCCAGTATCTGATTCTCGACGACATCCGGGGCGTGCTGCGACGGCTGTTCAGGGGCGACAGGCGCGGCAGCCTGCAAGCGATTCCGTCCGTGCAGGGTGACTCTCCTCCGGCGGGGGACTAGGAAGCTCGGCAGCCGCAGCCGGGACGCTCGTCTGAAGGGCGCGTTCGGGCCCCGGAACCGGTGTCGCCGCCTGCGGAGCAGGCCCCCGGGCTGGGAACGCAGCCTCGCACTAGGCGGGGTGTCCGGCTGGGCAGGATCGCCGAGAGGCTCGGGATCGGCCCAACGGTGCAGCCAAGCTGGCTAGGGCGACTGCGTCGCCGGACCGACCCAGAACGGACTGGACCACGCCACCGCTCCGTCGATTTGCCGCACGCGCAGATAGTAGTAGTCGGAGGCTGCTGGCGAATCCTTGTCGGTATAGGTGAAGTGTCGGTCCAGAGCCCCGTTTGACGGCACCAGCTGGACAGACAGGGCATCCGTATGCTCGAGCACCTGATACTCCCTGCGCTCAACCTCTCCGCCGAGGTCGCCGAGCCGGAACGCCTCGCTCCTCGCGGGCAGGCGCTGCGGCGTTCGCTGGTACCCGCCCGATCCCAGGCGCTCCCGCGTCGTCTCCATGTCTACGATGACTTTCGTGTTGGCGCTCGCGTTCTGCAAGCGCAGCACGAGAGCGGTGCTGCGTCCGCGCGTGTGCATCTCGAAATGAAGTTGCCCGCCGTCCATCCGGCTCTTGTAAGTGCTCGGATGCCGGAACCAAGGTTCCGCATAACCCGCCAGTTCCGCCCCTTCGACGCGGATCACGCCCTTCCAAGGGCGATCCCCCCGCGGCACACTCCGCTCGCCCGGCACGTCCGTCGAGGCTTCGAAGCTAACCTGCACGTGGGTTTCGGAGCCAACCTCCGATTGCAGATAGCGCCGCGTGTAGACCACCGTCCCGTTCTTGATCACGTCAATCGAGTCAATGGCGGCGGTCCCGTTGACCGTGCAACTGATCGTCCTCTCGTCGGCGCGGGACAGTTCCTGCCCGATCCCCGCGCCGTTCAAGGTGGCTTCCAGTATGATCCGCTCGCCAGTCGTCGCATACGTCGCGCGGTTGCGCAGTCCGTCGAAGATCCCGTCAGGCGTGTTCTCGTGCGCCAGCACGGCGGCCAGCCCGCCGAGCTGGCGGTTGGTCATGCCGCTGAACCCGGGATGGCCGGTGTGGTTGTCCGAAGCCCCCACGAATCCGACCCGGTAGCCGTTCCGCAAGTACTTGTCGCCGAACCAATCGAACGTGCCGTGCCCGGACTGGATCTCGACCAGTCGCTCCACGGAGCTATCGCTGTTGGTCCAGTCTCCCGGCTGGTGGGCATGGGGTATGACCAGCACGTCGTCCGTGTCGTTGCCCTGCCTCAACCCCTCGTACAGCTCGTCCAGCAACGGAGCCTTTTGGTTCTGCACGCGCGAGCGCCCCGGGGTGTTGCGGAAGAACACGTTGTGGTGGCCGCCGTATAGCAGGCGCGAGGTCCACTCAAAGCCGAGGATCGTCGTGAACCGGCCCGGAACGCGATATTTTTCGACCATCTCTTGGAGCGTCTTCCATTCGAAGTCATCCATCCAAATGTCATGCTCGGACAGGCTCAGGAAGTCCAAGCGGGCGACATCCCGGCCGAACTTGTAATAGCCGTCCGGAGAGCCCTGGCCCTCGGCGAAGCCGGTGTGTCCGTGGGTCTCGCCCCAGAAGATTCGCCTGTCCGGCGACGCTTCCACGCGCACCGGATTGCTCGTTCCCCGAATGGTCCCGTCCGCGGACCGCACCTCGAAGCGGTACACGCCCGGCGCATCGAGTGCGATCCCGTCCAGTTCCTGCAACGCCGCAGCACCGGCCGGAATCTCCCGCTGCCGGCTGCCATCGAGCAGCACCTCGTAGGCCGGAGTGCCCCCGGAAGCCAAGTTCCGGAATCGATCCTCCGATCTCACCGCCAGCACGAACTCCTCCCCCGGCTCCACCACGGACGGTGCGACGGCGTTGACGAACTGCACGCGGTCTTCGCCAATCACCTCAATCGAAGGCCAGCGCGGACTAAGCAGCCAGCCCTTGCCCTCCAAGTCCAAAAAAGTCTTGAACACGACCTGGTCGTTTGACCAATTCTGGAGCTTCAAGCCGGGGCCGCCACCGCTGCGGTCACCGAACGTGAGAGTGACGGTGTCACCCTTGCGCAGTTCCGCGCCGCTGAGTCGGAAGGCGATCGCAGAGCGAGTCTCGAAGCTGAGCCAACGACCCCAAGGCTCGGCCGCTGCCAGTACGGCATCCGGGTTCGAGGTCGTCGCCGTGACATAACCTGCAGCGCCGGGATCATTGGTCTGCAGTCCGCCACCTCGGCCCTGCCCTACCGCGATTCCGCCGCCGACCGCCATGGGCATGTCCCCAACCGTATAAGTCTCGCGAATGGTAATGAACTCGCCCGCGCGATGGGGGCCTTGCGAGGAGAGTTCGAGCGGGCCCAGCGCAGTGGGAGTCTCGTCCTTGATCTGGAACTCGCGCGTGAATTGTTCGACGAAGCCCGAGATGGCGGCCACCGGGAGCTGGGCGCCACCGTCCGGCAGCCTCCGCAGCGCCCGGTTAGCGTTCGCCGTGAGTTGAGGGAAACCACCCGGCACGGGCCCGCCGGTCAGCGAGTACGCGTTGGCCCACTCCCAGAGCGTGTCCAGCCGTTGCGCGAGCACGCTGACATCGGACGAGTGCTGTGGGGCGTCAAGCTTGAGAGCTTCGACGCGGTCGCGAAGTTCCGGCGTCAGGTAGTCCGCACGGCTCGTCCCGGTATCCTGAGCCGCCAGGCCCCAAATCAGAAGCCCAAGCAGGCCGAGAGCAAGAACAGTTCTGGATCGCGCAACGCGCATGTCAATCGGGCCTCCCGCCGCTGTCCAGAATATCCTGTTGGCCGCCGCCGTTCCACCGATCCCCGGCACCAGACCGCGAACAAGACAGCCGCAACGGCTGATTCCCGCTATTGCCGTAGCGCTTCGAGATCCGCGCGAATCTGAGCCGCCAAGTCGGCGGGGCCGCGATTCTCCGCCACCTGCAGGGCCAGCTCGAAAGACCGCCGCGCATCAGCCGCGCGTCCGGTGCGTTGGTAGGCATGCCCGAGGGCATAGCGCACGAACGGCTCGCTGCCGTCCTCGTCACCCCTCAAGGCGGCTTCGAGGTGCTCGACCGCCTCTCCGGGACGGTCCTCCTCCAAGGCCAGCGTGCCCAGGTTCATGCGCGCGGGACGGTTCGTCGGATCGCTCTTGACGGCCTCTCGGAAGCGTCGCGCAGCCTCGTCCAACTGCCCGGCCTCGAGCAGGGCTACACCGAGATTGGCATTGGCACCCGCCGAGTTCGGATTCAGTTCCAAGGCTCTGCGAAACGCGGCCGCGGCCGCGGCGGGGTCGCCTCGGGATGCTTGCACAACTCCCCAGTTGTTGTGGAGCTCCTCGAGGTTCGGATTCAGCGCGAGTGCCGTGGCGTAGTGCTCCTCGGCCCGGTCGATTTCGCCGGTGCGCCCGAATGAGCCGACCAGGTTGGCGTGGGCCTGTGCCATGCTGGGATCGAGCTCGATCGCTTGCTGATACGCCTCGATGGCCTCGGCTGTCTGGCCCGCGGAATCGAGGCTCCGGCCCCGATTCAGGAAGTGACGCGCGTCCACCGCAAGGCCGAGCACGCTCTCGTAGAAGGCATCCTCCAGCATCGGCTGCCGGTCGGCGGCCGCCCCGATCTGCGCGAGCGTGCGCTGCGCCAACTCGTGCTCGCCCGCCGAGCGATAGGCCGTGCCCAGGGTGTGGCGGATGGCACCCGCGGCGGGCGCGAGCGCGAGCGCTCGTTCCAGCAATTCAAGCGCTTCGGCAGTCTCGCCGAGTTCCAGCAGCACCTTGCCCAAGGCATAGGAGACGTACGCGGCATTGCCGTCCATGTTCGACGAGGCACGGAGCGCATCCGCAGCTGCTTCCAACTGTCCCCCGGCCGACAGCGACTCTCCCAGGCGAATCCAGGCCGGGCCGTACGAGCGGATATCCAAGACCGCCCGAAGCGATCTCACCGCCTGCGCGTGCTGCCCGCTCTCGTGTTGCGCGATGCCCAGCAGATACGTCCAGCGAAACTCTCCGCCGGATAGCGTCGCGGCGCGCCGATACAGATCCAGCGCCGCGGACAGACGCTTGTGAGCGTGCAGCAACATCGCCAGATCACCGTTCGCCCAGGGGTCAGTCGGGCTCTCTTCCACGCCATCGATGAGGCTCCGCGCCTTCGGCCTGACCGGCTCAGGAAACGATTCGGCTGCCAGCTCCGGGACTGCGGGCATGGTGTCGCCGTCCCCGGACGAACACCCGGCAAGCGCGGCGGCCAGAGCGACCGCCACAAGGGCGACGCGCGCCAGCGAAAGGCCGTCGACTACCGGAAGTGGAACCACAGCATCAGCACAGCCAGGCCGACGAGCGCGGTCATCACGTGGAGCAACCTTTCGGTGCCGGCAGCCGTGCCCTCGCTCGAGCGCCGCTGCCAATCGAACGTCAGTCCGGCTATCCGCGCCGCGACGGGCTTCTCGTCGAACTTGCTCACTGCCCAGAACAGCCCCAGGCAGGCCGCGAATACACCGACGCTGTAGTTGAGGAACGGGATCTGCACCAACGGCTCGAGCGGCCCGAGGCTGAAGCCGTAGGCCTTATACAGGATGTCCAATGCAAAGCGCCCGCCCCCGGCCAGTCCGCCAAAGATCAGCGTTGAGATCGCTGCCCGCGACGTGCCGCCTTTCCACAGAATCCCGAGCAGGAACGTCGCGGTGATCGGCGCGCCGATGTATGCCTGCACGCTCTGTAGGTACTGATAGACCTCCCCGCTCAGATAGCGGATCATCGGAATCCACAAAATGCTCACGAGCACGACCACGCCAGTGATCAGCCGACCGACGTAGACCAGGCGCCTCTCGCTCGCCTCGGGATGAAGCTTCTTGTAGATGTCCATCGTGACGAGCGTGGAGCAGGAGTTCAGCACGCTGCTCAGCGAAGACATTAGGGCGGCCAATAGCGCAGCGATCATCAGGCCCGACAAGCCCGGCGGCAGCAGCCGCTCGACCAGCAGCGGGAACGCCGTATCGCCCGTGGCCTCGGCGGGCCAGAGCGCCCTCGCGATCAGGCCGGGCAGCACCAAGATGAAGACCGGGGTGATCTTCAGCGCCGAGGCGAAGATCGCGCCGCCGCGGGCGTGCGGCAGGCTGCGAGCGCTCAGCGTCTTCTGGACGATGACCTGATCTGTGCACCAATACCAGGTGCCCAGGATCATCGTGCCCAGCGTAGTCCCCAGCCACGGGTACTCCGGATGGTTGATGTCTTTGACGATGTGGAAGAAATCATCGGGCAGCGCCTCCCGCAGCGCCCCGAATCCGCCGGCCTCGCTCAGGCCGAGCCAGGTCAGGTAGCCCGAGCCGCCGACCATGATGAAAGCCTGCAGCAAGTCGGTGTAGATCACTGCCGACAGCCCGCCCGTGATGGTGTAGATCCCGGTCGCGACCACCAGCAGCACGGCGGTGGTCATGTAGTCCCAGCCGAAGATCTCCCGCGCCAGGATCCCCGCCGCGAATAGCGCCACGGAGATCTTGGTCAGCACGTAGGCCAGCAGCGACACGGTCGTCAGGTACCACCGGCAGCCGGGGCTGAAGCGCTTCTCGAGGAACTCGGGCATCGTGAAGATGCGGCTGCGCAGGTACTGAGGGATGAAGATCCAAGCCAGCAGCAGCAAGCAGAAACTGGCCGACCACTCGTATGTGCCGACCGCTAGGCCGCTGGAGGCACCAGAACCCGCGAGGCCGATCACGTGCTCGCTGCCGATGTTGGTGGAGAACAGCGTCGCGCCTACCGCAAACCAGCCGATGTGCTTGCCAGCGAGAAAATACTCGGTCGTGGTGTTCTTGTTCCGCGAGTGGTAGAAGCCCACCCCGAAGACCGCCGCAAAGTAGAGAGTGATAATGAGGGCATCCATCGAAACCGAGAGTATACCTTGAGCCTGCCCAACACTATCGGGCTGATCGTGTTCGCCCACGGCTCCCGAGTTGCCGCCGCCAACGAGGCCGTGGAAGCGGTCGCGGTGGAGGCCGCGCGGCGCGCCCAGATCGCGGTTTTCCGGGCAGCGTTCCTAGAACTCGCCCATCCGAGCCTTGGCGAGGCGGTCGAGCAACTCGCGCAAGAAGGCGCACGGCGAATCCTGATCACGCCCTACTTCCTGACCATGGGCCGCCACCTGACCGAGGACCTGCCTCGGCTGATCGACCAGATCCGACCGCAGCACCCCGAGCTGACGCTGCAAGCATCACCGCCGCTGGACGGCCATCCCGAACTCGCGGCGATACTGGCCGCGCGCGCCCGGGCCTTGCTGGCTGATGGCGAGCAACCCTAGCCGCAAGGCTGGCATGCGGGCTGGGACAATGGACCCCTGATGCCCGTCCTAGAACTGCTCGAGCACTCCTTGATGACGCCTCGGGTCAGCTGGTTCGTCTTCCAAGCCCCCTTCCGACACGAAGCCGGTCAATATGTCGCCCTCAGCGCACCAGTCGGCGGGGCCCGGCAGACGCGCTACTACTCCATCGCTTCGCCGCCCGATCCGAACGGACGGATCGAGTTGTGCGTGCAACACGAGGGCGCGTTCGGGAACCATCTGCGAAGCTTGCGGCGAGGCGATCGAACGGAATGCAGCGAGCCCGGCGGAAAGATGCGCCTATTGGATGCGGCAAGGCCAGCCATTTACTTCGCCGCCGGCACGGGCGTGTCCCCGATGCGCGCCATCCTGCTGGAGCAACTCCGGGCTAACCCTGCGGCTGAAGCAGTCCTGCTGCTCGGTGCCAGGCACTCTTCCGAATTGCTGTTTCGGGACGAACTCGAGGCACTGGCAGCTCGGCACGCCGGCTTGCGCTTCGTACCGACCGTCAGCGGTGACGACCCCGGCTGGGACGGCAGGCGCGGGCGCGTGGCGGCCCACATCGACAAGGCCATGGCAGACCTGAGCAGCCCAGATGCCTATTTCTGCGGCCAGCGCGAAATGGTCACGCAACTCCGCGAACGCCTGGCTGCGGCAGGCATTCCAGACGAACAACAAGTGTACGAACGGTACTAAGCAATGGCCCTTGATCCTGCCCGCACGAGGGCTTCAACCAGCCATCGAAGCGTTCATTGAGACAAGCCTGCCGAAGCCAAGGCTGACCTCGATTGTGCGATGAAGCAAGTGTCAGACGTGCGGCAAAGCAACTGTCCGCCTACACGTATGCCTAGAATTGTCTACTCGCTGGCCTAGGACGCAGGGAGGACGGTGATTCCTATGAAGAGTACTGACGAGAATCTGAGAACCCACGCCATAAAGCCCTTGGCAAAGTGGCTTATCCATGCCGCTAAGCGCCGGACCTTGATGACCTATGGAGAGGCCAAACACCGTCTTGAAACTGAGGTGGGCTTCGACACAATATTCTCTACGAGGATGGGGGTGCCGATAGGCGAGCTCATGAAACGGATTCTTGCGGTCGAATCCGAATGCCCGCCGCTGAACATCTTGCTAGTTCGCCAACAAGATCGCCTGCCAGGCAGCGGTGCCGGCGTGTTCATAGCGGACTATCTTGGTGATGAGAGATTCAGAGCCCCGACGGATTCGAATGTTGGCGACGATGAGTGGCGTGCAACTTGCGAATCCCTTGCAACCTGCGTCTATGCCTTCAATGAGTGGGACAGCGTCTACCGGAGTGCCTTCGGCGACGATCTTCCAGACTATGTCCCACCAAAGGGCCGGGAACAGGACGGCATCAGCCGCCGCCGAGAGGGAGAAGGGCCAAAGCACAAAGCACTCCGATTGTGGGTCAAAGAAAATCCGGGAGCCCTCAGTAGCAGCTACCGAGCGTTCCAAGCACAAACCGAGTTCGTCCTCGATTCCGCCGACCGCGTCGATGTCGTCTATCGTGGTCCGGATCTAACCGTCGCGATCGAGGTCAAGTCCAGCGATTCCGACGATGCGGATCTCAGGCGCGGCGTCTTTCAGTGCATCAAGTATCGAGCTGTCATGGAGGCTATGGACCTCCGTTCAGATCCCGGAATCATCGCAATCCTAGTCACCCAAACCGACCTTCCTCCTGATCTCCGCACCCTCCTCTGGAAACATCGCATCAAGCACTTCATGATTCCATGATTGGGTGCGCGACAATTCCGTGAAACTCACGCTGCTGCACGGTCTTCCTAGTGGTCGTCAAAGCGATTGGAGAGATGGGCGCAACGGAGGGTGTTGATCGCATTGGCTCCGTCGACGGCCCGAAACATCCCCGAGCGCTTCAGACGGCCAGCCACAGTGCGGCAGCCGGATCGCATCACTCCGGAACCGACCAAGAGATCTTGGCGGCGGAAGTCGGCGTAACGCATGCAGTCGGCCTGCCCCTCGAAGTAGGCTGCCTCGACCCGCACTGCCTCGCAGGGACCGGTCCCAACACCCGATGTGCCCCTCGTCGAGTTGCATCTTGCGCAGGCGCAGCTGAGCTTGCCGCAGCGGCAGAAGGAGGCCCGCACAGAACCGCGCCGAAAGTCACCGAGGCGGGCGATTCCGACCAAGATCTGGGAGCGGCCCCCTTCGAGGTCGGAGAGGGGTTCGGGCATTGGCCCTTCTATGCCGGAGTGTATTGCAGACACGGAGAATAGGCCGGCTTGGGGTCAGAAGCTAAGGTCTTCACAAAGCAGCAGTGGAGTCCACCTTAAATTCACGGACTGACAAACTAGAGACATCGAACCACATCATTATTCACAGAAACGTCGCTCACCCTCCATGATTTCGTTGCGGCAACGAATGAATCGTTGTAAGATCGGTACAGCTACCTGCTAACAGCGTGCTGTCGGCTCAAGGGCTGCTCTCAGGAGCAGCCCTTGCCATATACGTGGACCCGAATGAGAGCCCGAGTCTATGTGGACGGGTTCAATCTGTACTACAGGGTGTTACGGGGAACACCATTCAAGTGGCTCGATCCTGTCCGGCTGGCCACCCTTCTGCTTCCCCGTGATTGGACGATCTACCAGCTCCGTTATTTCACAGCACGGGTCTCGAGAAGGCTGGACCCTCGAGCATCAGCCCGGCAGCAAGTCTATCTGAAGGCACCCGCCACTCTTCCGGAAGTTGGGACCCACGATGGGCGGTTCTGCGCCAAGACGGCATGGTGCCCGCTCGCGAACCTGCCGGTCGGCACGTATCCAGACCGATTTGGTGTACGCGAAGGCGGGCTGTTTGGCTCTAGGACGCCGCTCTCGGACTGCGTGTGCGCGACGCGGATCTGGTGTGATCGATGCGGATGACATCGGTCATTGCCGCGCTTCGGGCATTGGCTAAGAGGCTCTGGCCTGGCGCACGGAAACCGAGATCGCTCATCAGATCGACCGCTTCGAATCCATTACCCGTACCTTTATCGGAGACTCTAGACCACACAAGTTCCGATCCAGAGAACCCAAAACCCAGCGAACTCCCGCACGAAGCCCTGGGCGGTAAAGATGGACATTCGGACATTCCGCCAGCAAGCGAGCCGTCCGATGACGATCAGCATTCTAACGATTCGAGTACCACTTCCACCGAAGCCCCATCGGAATCCAGCCCTCCGCAGTCGAGTTCCGATGCCCACGAACAGCTCCCACCCTCTTCGCCGGGAGTCGATCCTCGCGAGTCGTCAGCGACTGCTCCACCAACCCATGACGATGAGCAAAGCGCTCCACCGAATGCCGGCAAGCATGGGGAAAGCGGCGAACCAGACAGCATTTCCGAGGACAACACGGATGCGGCGGACTCGCGGAAGCCAAAACCCAGACCACGCCAAATTCCCGGTAGACGAGGCCGCCAGCACGGCAAGTCAGGATCGGAACGGCAGCGGCCTCCAGCTTCCCGCCCAGAACTGGTTTGCCGGAAACGTGCCGCTACTGCAACTTGGGAGGTGATCCTGGCTGCAGATAATGAGTGCCCGATAGCAGCAGCGCACCTGGGAGGCACGCCTCTAAACTTCATCGGCCAAAAATGCTGCGTCCCGTCACTGAGCAAGCCCCTCACCGTTTCGTGTCAGGACGGGCAGGAGTACGACATTCCGCTGTTCGAAAGCAAGCCGCTCATCTTCAAACTTCGAAAGAACTGGGCCGGTGAAGGGCGCAAGATCGACAGGATCACGAGCGGTCACTTCATAGTCATCGTGCCGAGTGAGTGGGAGCGAACGGGTCGTGCGCCGGTCGAAGCCGACGGTTGTGCAGATCCGGAATTCCGAGCGCACTATTTTCATCGGGACGCGACCGCATCAGACAGGGGCGTCGATGGCTTCCACGAATGGAGCGAGACCCTCGCGGCCACGGGCATCGAGCTGATTGGCCGGCGCATCTTCGACGATTCAGACGACGGCGAATTGTTCGTTGCCAACCCACCCAGTCTGAAACCCTCACCGGGCATTGAATGGGCGCGGGTCGGCGAGGAAACCGAAAACGGCTGGGGCCAAAACTTTGTGGCGCACGAGAAAGCGCTCCCAGAAGTGCTGGGCGACCGGGACGGCCGTTTCTTTCTCCGAGTGTACGATTCAGAAGTGAAACTGCTCGACAGTGCAGCGTTCCGCTGCCTGCGCAACCTAAGGCAGATCCACGTCAATGGGGCGGAATACACGGAACACACCGCGCTCGTGCCCACGTCGACGGGATATCCACCTACAGAGATACTCTTAATCGGCACCGACGGTTCGACGCTTTCCGCGATGCTACCCCCTGAGGCTCCCCAATCCGAAACACCGTCGGGTGCGATCAAGGTTCCGCCGTCCCCGGACGCCGATCGCATATCCTGCAGCCTTGCTTCGGATGCGAACGGCGTGAATATCGTCCTGGACCTGCCCCGATTGTGGTGGCGGCTGGAGGACGGTCGCCGCGACCGTAGCGCGTGGCACGACACGCCGCTCGTGATGACGCGAGAGGACTTCCGGCAACACGCTTACGCGAACGCATCGATGTCACTTAGGTCGCGACGGTTCGACTCAGTTCGCGCAGGCTTCGACAGTCAACCTGAGCAGTCATACCGCCGAACGGCCGAGGATGATTGCATCGCGATCCCCCTAGCCGACTTCGTCGACCACGCGCAGATCGACCGGAGGCTGTATCGCGATGTGCATTTCAGTGTCGAATGGGCCCGGGAGACCGTGCCACTCATCGTGATTTCTGCCGATCCGACACCCGAGATAGTATCGTTCACCGCAGAACCAAGGAGAATTGCCGCTGGCGAGGAGGTGATCATCGAGTGGACAACGCGGAACGCCAGCGACGCTCGCGTGGCCATGGATCCAGATGCAGGCTTGCTCCAGAGCGATGGAACCTACACCGTCCGCCCTACCGAGACAACCAAGTACACGCTCACCGTGACCGCTTCCGGCACCTACGATGTTAGCCGAACCGTCACGGTCACACTCGATATACCGCCCGGTCTCGGCGAGCGGCTGGCTGCTCGCGTGCGATCCCACGCAGGTGCATGGAGACGCGGCAAGGGGTTCAGTTCCGGTGAACTCCGGGATGCCCACCTGACGGTGAAAGAAGCGGTGGACCGTTCGATTCCCATCGACAGGCGTCGGCGGACCTCGCACCGAGCCAACGTAGACACGATCAGGAGCGTGCTCGATGCCTGATATCGACATACGGGATTGGCCGGAAAAGATTCGGCAACGCTATGAAAACTACTTGAAGACCTCGTTCTTCTTCAAAGACCCCCTTCTCCGCAAGTCCTTCCAAGTGGCGCTGCGCGAAGAAGGAAGCCTCCTGAAGGGACCATTTCCGGAACCCCATCGTGGGTTCGCGAAACGACTGCATGCGGCCACGCTGGCGGTCGAGTGCTTCCCAGACCGGGCTGCGGATCTCTTACCCGCACTGATCGATGACCGCCTATATACGCATCAGGAGCGTGCCATCCGCGCCACGCATGTCGATGCACTCAACGTGGTGGTCGCCACCGGCACCGCCAGCGGCAAGACCGAGAGCTTCCTTTACCCCATCCTGTTCGAACTGTATCGCCAGCATCTCGCCGGTGATCTCGAAGAGCCCGGGGTGAGGGCTATGATTCTCTACCCAATGAATGCGCTCGCGAACGATCAGCGCGAGCGCCTCGGCACCATCTGCGGGAATCTGCGCGAGGCTTCATCCGCGTTCAAGCCGACATTCGGGCAGTACATCGGACAGACACCGGAAAACGCCGGAGACCGACATCGCAACCCCGCGGCGCGCGCAGAGGACCGGCTACCCGGTGAACTCGTCTTTCGCGACGAGATGCGCCAGTCACCACCTCACATTCTTTTAACGAATTACTCGATGCTGGAATACCTGCTGATCCGTCCCGACGACAGTCCCCTTTTCGACGGTGGGCGAGGTGCGCACTGGCAGTTCATCGTGCTGGACGAGGCCCATCAGTATCGCGGCGCGAGGGGTATGGAAATGGGGATGCTGATCCGGCGCCTCAAGCAACGGCTGCGCGATGGGGGTCGGCAACGTCCGTTCAGGTGCATCGCAACCAGCGCGACCATTACGTCCGGCCAAGGCGCCAAAGACAGGGGGGCCGTTGCCGAATTCGCGGCAGAGCTCTTCGGAGAACCCTTTTCAAACACGGCTATCGTCTTTGGAGAGTCGCTCCAAGCCAGCGGCGACGGACCTCCGCAGCGTTACCACGCGTTTCTCCGTGCGCTTGAAGGGGCCTTTCTCGTTCACCGAGAAGGATCGGATGCCGTAGTGCTCAATCGCAAGAGCGAAGGTGGAAGCGACACGGCAGGGCAACCGCTGGAGATCGCGCTCTGCCGGGAATGTGGTCAGCACTACTACGTCGGCCGGGAGCAAGGGGGGAGGCTGAAAGAAGCTGACCGCGACCCGAGCCATTCGGGAGTCGGCGTTGACTACTACCTGCCTAGCAGCGATGGAAACGAATTGCTGTGCAGACGCTGCGGTGCCCTATCAAGCTCCACCCCTGTCTGCGACTGCGGAGCATTGATACCCGTGAGCAAGTGCGACGCTGACGAGCAGAACCCCGATCAGTTGAAGCAATGCGCAATCTGCGGCTATCGGCGCGGTGGGGTGGGCGATCCCGTTCAGGAAATCGTCCACGGATCGGATGGACCCAACACCGTCATCGCCACTGCCCTACACGAATTGCTTCCGGAGAACCGGCGTAAGGTTCTCGCCTTCGCCGATAGTCGCCAGGAGGCCGCGTTCTTCGCGTGGTACGCCGAGGACTCATACGAGAAGCTGCGCGACCGAAACCTCATCCTGCAGGCAATTGCATCAGAACCGGTCGCCGAAGAAGGACTGTCCATCGACGACCTACGGAACCGTTTGCTTCGGGAGTGGAAGCGGGCCGGGCTCTTCAGCGAAGCCGACACCCAAGAGCAGAGAACCCGTCGTGTGCTTACGTCTGTCCTTCGCGAGGCGGTGACCGAGGAGAAAAGGCTTTCCCTAGCCGGCGTGGGCTTGGTCAAGTGGTTCGTCGTCGTGCCGCAGGATCTGACCGTACCGGACCTCTTGCGGCGGCCGCCATGGAGTTTCACCGAAGACGAGGCACGGATCCTGATCGGGTACCTGCTGGACGAGATGCGTCCGCGCCGCGCCATGAACTTGCCGGAGGGTGCGGGTACGCCCACATGGAACGATGTCTCGTCTTGGCCGCCACAGGCATTCGGCGTCGCTCCGCCCAGCGGTCGGCGAAACGTGCTGAGTTGGAGCGGTTCCCGATCTGCGATCGTGAGTCATCTTCTTCGTCGGCTCCTTACAGACAGCGGGCTCTCCGAGGACCAGCAGCGATCAGCGTCAATCGAACTAATGAACGCTGTCTGGCGCACCTTGCGGGACCATGCCCACGATCCCTTACTTCAGCGTGCAGAACAGAACGGCACTTTCCGCCTCGATCCGCGCTGGCTTCGGATCAAGCCGGCCAGCATGGACGAAGTCTGGGAGTGCGAAACCTGTGCAACGCTAGCGAGCTACAACATCCGCGGCGTCTGCCCACGAAACCTTTGTCCTGGCAAACTCGCGCCGGTCAATGCGGAACACCTTGACGCGAACCACTATCGACTGCTCTATGAGAGTCCCCGCCTGCCACCGGAATTGAGCGCGGAGGAACATACAGCGCAGATCGACGCCGAAGAGGCACGCAAGAGACAGGAGCGGTTCAAGAACGGCAACATCCACCTGCTTAGTTCCTCGACAACGTTCGAGGTCGGCGTCGACCTTGGTGATTTGGAGTCGGTGTTTCTGCGCAACGTACCTCCGGAATCGTTCAACTACGCTCAGCGCGCAGGACGGGCCGGCCGGCGGGATACGCCCGGGCTGGTCCTGACCTACTGCCGCCGCAATCCTCACGACCTATATCACTACGAGAATCCCGTCGATCGAGTGATCGACGGCGCGATACATCCGCCGCGACTGCGCATGACGAACGAGAAGATCGTCCTTCGGCACATGGTTGCTGTCGCGCTGTCCGAGTTCTTCAAGAGAGACCGAGTCAGGTTCCAGAACGTCGAAACCTTCGTCGGCGACTGGCACGCACCGCAGGCGACAAGCGACTTTTACCGCTTCTGTGAGTCCAACCACGAGTTGAAGGACACTCTGTCCCGCATCGTTCCCAGGGAAATGCACGGACGGGTCGGGCTCAAGGACAATGCCTGGATTGTCAATATCGGTGGAGCGGACAGCCATCTGGCGCTCTCAGAAGCGGAAGTCTGCTCGGACTACACCGAGATGGAGGCCCTCCGCAGAGAGGCTTTCGAACAAGGCAAGGACAGCTGGGTCGGGCGCATCGGCAGGCGCATGAGGACCATCTCCGAAGAACGGACCCTCAATTTCCTTTCCCGAAAGGCCGTGATTCCGAAGTACGGATTCCCGGTGGACGTCGTCGAACTCGATGCCCGTTCCAGCGATGGTCGTCCGACCGGTGTCGCGCTCCAGCGAGACCTGTCGCAGGCAATCGCTGAGTATGCGCCGGGCGGCAAGGTGGTCGCCAACAAGCTGGAATGGGAATCCTGCGGCGTGAAGGCGATTACCGGCAAGGCGTGGCCCGTGCGGCACTACCGGTACGACGACGCACGCAACTTCAGGCAATGGAACGAGGACGATCCAGGCGGCTTGCCTGGCGGACGGAAGTACCTAGTTCCCCAGTTCGGATTCGTAACGCCTTTGTTCAAGAAACCCAAGGAGCCGACAGGACGAGCCCGTCGTCTGTACACCACACGTCCGTTCTTCCCCGGCTTCGACACCGAACCTGAATCGAAGACCATTCTCGGCGTCCAAGTGACCAAGGCTGTTCCGGGAGTGCTGGTCATACTGTGCGAAGGCAGAAACAGGGAGGGGTTCTATATCTGCCGTTCCTGCGGGAGCCACATGGCGGGACCACAGGCCACTCACAAGTCGCCGTCGAATTCGGATTGCATGGGAACCTTGGAGCGGTTCTCCCTCGGCCACGAATTGGTCACCGACGTCCTGCGCATTCAGTTTCCGATGGTCCAGGGCGAGTGGGATGCATATTCGGTCGCCTACGCGGTCCTCTTGGGCGCGGCGGACATGCTGGAGGTACCGGATACCGACCTGAACGTTACCGTTACCGGCGGCGACCAGCCCGGAGAATCTGCGGTCGTACTTTACGACAACGTGCCGGGCGGTGCCGGGCTTGTTGCGCAACTGGAGGACGAAGGGGTCTTCGCCGATGTCCTGCATGCTGCGACGGAGCGCGTACAAGGCAATTGTGGCTGCGACTCGAGTTGTTACGGTTGCCTCCGGAGTTACCGCAATCAGTTCGCACACGCCCAACTTGACAGGACCCGGGCGCTGAGAATTCTGAAACCATAGCCTAAACTCGCGACTGGCTGTGTTGGTCGGATGAGGCTCGACGCTAGACCGACGCTACATCTCCATCTCGAATGGGCGCACGCAAACCTTCTCCGGTTCCGCTTCCCGATACGACGGCTCCAGCGCGTCCCTTCCAACGTCACGGCTGGTGTCGGCACCCTGCGCCCCGAGCCTTGCCGTCTTCGTTCTCCGCACTTGTACATAGCGGGCTCGACCGCATCTACGGCCGCGGTCCGCTCGCCGGGAGGGCCTCCAGTTCCTCGCGCAGCGGCTTAGCGTCGTCCGCGACGAGTTCCGCTTTGCACGGGCACAGCTGATCTCCACATAGAGGCTCTGCGAGCTGCAAAGCGACGGCAGCCCCGGTACGGCCGTGTCAACTGGAAGTCAACCGCCCTGCAGGGCGTGCAGCAGGTCGCACTCCCAGAGGTCCCACTCCCAAGCCGACGGTATCGCGGCAAACCGTTCTACAATGAGTACTTTGCAACCCTAGTCCGGCCACTAGCCGCGTTCCCGAACTCATGTCAAACATCGCAGTCACCCTGCCCGACGGCAATCAGATGCAGGTCGAGTCGGGCACCACGGCCCTGGCAGTGGCCGAGCAGATCAGCCCGGGACTGGCGCGCGCAGCGCTGGTCGCCAAGATTGACGGCGAACTGGCAGACCTGGACACTGAGCTGCAGCAAGATTCCGCGGTTCGCTTCCTGACTGAGCGCGACGACGAGGCGCTGGAAGTGTACCGCCATTCGGCGGCGCATTTGCTGGCCGCGGCGACCTTGGAACTCTACCCGGAGACCAAGCTCGGCGTTGGCCCGCCAACTGACCAAGGCTTCTTCTACGACATGTACCGGGAGACGCCGTTTACTCCCGATGACCTCGAAAAGATCGAGGCTCGCATGGGCGAGATCGTCAAGCGGAATCCCAAGAACGAACGCGTCTGGATTCCACGCGACGAAGCGCTCGCCGAGTACGAGAGGCAAGGCGAGTTCATGAAATGCGAGCTGATCGAGGAAAAGACCGACGATCCCCGCGTTTCCGTTTACAGGACCGGAGACCTGTTCTCTGACTTCTGCCGCGGCCCCCACATCCCGTCCATGGGCCGGATCAAGGCGTTCAAGCTGCTATCGGTGGCCGGGGCGTACTGGAAGGGCGACGAGAAGCGCGAGCGCCTGCAGCGCGTCTACGGAACGGCTTTCTTTTCCAAGAAGGCGCTCTCAGCCCACCTGAACCGGCTCGAGGAAGCCAAGCGGCGGGACCACCGAAAACTGGGCAAGGAACTGGACCTATTCAGCATCCAAGATCTCGCCGGTCCGGGCTTGATCTTCTGGCATCCCAAGGGGTGCACCGTCCGGCGGGTGATGGAAGACTGGCTGCGCGACCAGCTAGTCTCGCACGGATACGGGCTCGTATCGACGCCACACGTGGCGCGCCACGGCTTGTGGGAGACGTCGGGGCACTCCGAGTTCTATCAGGACGACATGTTCAAGCCCATGGAGCTGGACGACTCGCTCTACCAGCTCAGGCCGATGAACTGTCCGTTCCACATCCTGATCTATAAGAACGCGCTGCGCAGCTACCGAGACCTTCCCGTGAGGATGGCAGAGATGGGGACCGTCTACCGCTACGAGCGCTCGGGCGTGATGCACGGCCTGCTGCGCGTGCGCGGATTCACCCAGGACGACGCGCACATCTTCTGCACGCCGGAGCAGGTTGAATCCGAGGTGATCGGCTGCGTGGAGTTGGCCATGGAGGTACTGCGCGTCTTCGGCTTTGCCGACTTCACCGTGGAGCTGTCGACATGGGACGGCGGCATCAGCAAGAAATACGCCGGCACGCCCGAGGAATGGAAGCTGGCCGAAGACAGCCTCTTCGCAGCGCTGCGCAAGCGCGAGATCGAGGCGAAAGTGATGCCGGACGAGGCCGCCTTCTACGGGCCGAAGATCGACATCAAGATGGTGGATGCGATCGGGCGCTCGTGGCAGCTGTCCACCATCCAGTTCGACTTCAACCTGCCGCGCCGCTTCGATTTGGAATACGTCGGCTCGGACGGGCAGACCCATCAGCCGATGATGGTGCATCGCGCGCTGTGGGGCTCCGTGGAGCGCTTCTTCGGCGTGTTGATCGAACACTACGCCGGCGCGTTCCCGCTATGGCTGGCGCCAGTGCAAGCCACCGTCCTACCGATCACGGACAGCCAGATCGAGTATGCCGACTCTGTAGCCAACGAATTGCGCACGGCGGGCCTGCGTGTTGAAGTGGACCGTCGCAGCGAAAAGATTGGCTTCAAGATTCGCGAGGCGCAGTTGCAGAAGGTCCCTTACATGCTGGTCGTTGGCCAGCGCGAGGCCGAGAGCGGACAAGTGGCGGTGCGCCATCGTCGCAAGGGCGACACCGGCACTCGCACCCCGACCGAATTCCTTGCCGACATTCGCCCGCTCCTCGAATCGCGGGCGGCGAACGCTTGATCGCCTTGTGACATTCACGGACGCCGTCTGGCCCCGCATACATCACGAGGCCGCTTCACCCAGCGAGGACATCGTCCCGAACAAAGTGGAGGCGAATTAGTCGCGGTTGCAGCATGCTCTCGTCGAAATAGCAGTCCACGGCTTCCTTGACTCTGCGACGGATCTCGTCAACGGAGTCTCCTTGGGTGTGGATGGCGTACCCAAGCGCTGTGGCCGAATAACCGCCATCGACCTTGTCTTCCGTAACTTCAAAGATGATCTCGGTTGCCGGCATCGGACCCTCCTGCGGCTTCAATGTCTCCCCTGATTTCACGGCCATACTACGGTAGCGTTAGGGGCCCTAGGATCGAGTAGCGTCGCGAAAACAACAATTGGAGTAATTGCCTGGACAGCGTCTATGTGGTGCGCACGAGCCTGGCCAAAGAGGCCGTCGGAGTAGACGCGACGGTGGCAGCCTATAGGGAGCCAATGCGATCATCGGCCTCCGCTGCGCGCAATGCTCCGATCGCTTCAGTGAATACTGGGGAGACCGCGCCGCAGCGTAGGTTTCACAGAATTGTCGCGCACCCGGTGCCGCGTAGAGAACTGGGAGTGCGGCCCACCCCGCGAGTCTGAATCGGGTGCCCAGCGATTCAAGAGGATCCCATCAATTGGTCCATGAAGTCATCAAAATACATGTGGGACCAACAGGTGTTGCGAAGCTCCTGCCCTCTTGGACGGAAGTATGCGTGAATCACACGCTTGCCTGTCCGCCTCTGAACAAGCTCCACCGCTGGCACGAAATCAGCGTCGGCGCTGACGAGAATTGCCGAGTCGAACAGATTGTCGACCGCTAGTTCAACTAGATCTGTCGCCAGTGCCGTGTCCACTCCTTTCTCGACCGTGCGCCGAAGCACTCGATCACAATGCGGACAATCCAAGATGGGCTTGCGGCAGTCTTGGTGCGGGCAGGTGAAAGGCCCTCGCGACTGTCGCTCTTTGACAATAACCTGATAGCCGGGGAACCCTTGCATTACGTGGAGGAATCGGCGAAGACGGACATCTGCGGCCGGTTTGTTGGGATCGACCGACGCATAGACGTGACAACCGGTGTAGACCGCATCATCGCCAGCATGCCTTGTAAGGACATCGGTGAACCGAGAGTCCCACGGAATCTTAGGGCGTGATTGGTGAAAATCGTTCCATGCAAGCTGCAGGTTCCAGAAATCTACTAGGATTCGAACGCGCATCCTCGCATTAGTAAAGAGCAGGGAGCCGGAACCGGCTCCCTGGGGGTTTAACTCCCGACAGCGTTGTTCTTTTGCCGGGGGGGTATAACTGCATGTAGTGTAGCTGCCGGTCCAGGCGCTGTCAATGTCGATTTCTCGAGTTCTCGAGTCCCGGTCGTAACGGATGTAGCCCGTGCAATGGAACTGAATCCCGTCGATGGTTACTAGCAGACGGCTGTCGAGGCGCAGCAAGGGGTCGAGATCGCCGCGGTCAAGGACAGTACCGAGCCAGAGGGGGAACAGGTCGGCAAAGAAGGAGGGGGCGAGACCGTCGAGCAGATTCCGAATCTGGTTATATCAGAACGTTCCGAATTCAATCATGACAGCCGAATGTCTACCACGGAGACCCGTGGGGCGTCGAAGATCAATGCGAACAGGCTCGCGGAGAAAGCACCTCCGCGCCTAGCGATCTTGCTGGAGTACTACCTCGAAGGAACGCGTATCGCGTTCTCGGAAAATGACGGGAAGCTAGCTACACGTGCTGCCGCTGGCGGGAGCGGCGGCTGGCAGGCCGGTGTCGCGCCCAATGCGGACTGAACCTGCCTGCAGCGCACGACAAAGATGGCCGATGAACTCAGTCAAACGACCATCGGAAGCTAGCGGTGGACATCGATCATCGGAAGCTATGCCATACTCAGGATTCGAGGCCGTTCTGCTTGCCCTATGCGAGGCCTGTCGTTGCTGCCGCTCTGCTTGGCGGCCCTGCTGCCAAGCGCCCTTAGAGCCCAGGGCGTCGCTAGCTCCAATGCCCAGCCCGTAAAGGCAGCCCAAGCTTCCGGACTGCCTTGGCACGCGGGCTTCAGCGACGTGGCCGGGGAGTTGGGCCTCGATCTGGAGTTCACCTACGGCGGCACGGAGGCGAAGCGCTACATCATCGAATCCAACGGCTCGGGACTGGCATTCGTCGACTACGACGGTGACTCGAGGCTAGACGCCTTCTTGGTCAATGGCTCGCGCTTGGAAGGGTTCCCCGATGCGGACACCCCCTCAAACCGTCTCTATCGCAATGTCGGAGAAGACGGCTTCGAAGATGTGACCGCCTCGAGCGGGTTGCAGCGCTCGGGCTGGGGCAGCGCGGTCTGTGCCGGCGATTTTGACAACAGCGGGACGACCGATCTGTTCGTGGCCTATTGGGGTCCCGACGCCCTGTACCGCAACAATGGCGACGGCACCTTCTCGGAGATTGCAGCCAAAGCAGGCGTGGCAGGATCGCAGCAGCAGTGGAGCTCGGGTTGCACCTTCGTCGACTACGACCGCGACGGCCTGCTCGACCTGCTGGTGACTCAGTACCAGCAATTCGACCCGAAGACCGCGCCCCCGCCGGGCAAGACCTCGAACTGCGAGTGGAAGGGAATGCCGGTTTACTGCGGGCCGCGCGGCCTGCCATTCGGCAATGTCACTCTCTACCGCAATCTCGGCGACGGCCGCTTCGAGGACGTCAGCGAGTCGTCCGGGGTGCGCGACGTACGGGACTATTACGCCTTCACGGCGGCGGCGGCTGACTTTGACGGGGACGGCTGGCAGGACATCTACATCGCCTGCGATTCCACGCCCAGCATCCTGTTCCTCAACAACGGCGATGGCACCTTCACCGATTACGCCACCGAGACCGGCGTGGCCTTCAACGAGCACGGGTTCGAGCAAGGCGGCATGGGCGTGGGCGTCGGCGATTTCGACGGAGACGGCTGGCTCGATCTGGTGAAGACGAATTTCGCCGACGACTATCCCAATCTCTACCGCAACAACGAGGGCCTGTACTTCGAGGACATCTGCGTCCGCGCCGGTCTCGCCTCCAATCCGCAGTACGTCGGATGGGGCGTGGAGTTCGTCGATCTGGACAACGACGGCTGGCAGGACATCTTCCAGGTCAACGGCCACGTCTACCCGGAACTTGACCACCAGACCAAGATCTCCGAAACGTTCGTGCAGTCGAATCTGGTGTACCGCAATCTCGCCGGGGAACGCTTCGAGGACGTGACGTCCCTCGCCGGCCCGGGGCTGGCCCAGATCCGGTCCAGCCGAGGCGCCGCCTTCGGCGATTTCGACAACGACGGCGATCTCGACGTGCTCGTGATGAACATGTCCGCCCCGGTTTCGTTGCTGCGCAACGACCTGAGTGCCGAGCGCCACTGGGTCCGCTTTAGGCTCCAAGGCACTCGCTCCAACCATTCGGCGATTGGCGCGATGATCACCATCAAGACGGGGGAGAGCAGCCAGAGCCGTGCCGTGATGAGCCAGTCGAGCTATGTCTCGCACAACGATCTGCGGGCCCACTTCGGGCTTGGGCAAGCAGCTGCGGTCGAGTCGATTCTCGTCCGCTGGCCCAGCGGCGCAGAAGAGGCGTTTCCGGGAGTACAGGCCGATGCTGACTGGCTACTAGTCGAAGGCTCCGGCGCGGCCAAGGCTCAGCCATGACCGCCACCGGGCCCGGATTCGCGTCGTGCTGCGCGGCAGCAGTGCTAGGCGGACTTCTCGCCGCGGCCGTTCCAATCCCGGGCCTAGCGCAAGCGGGTGACGCGGCCGCGCTTACCGACCGCGGGCTGGCGCTCGCTCAAGGCGGCCAGCCACAAGAGGCGGCCAAGCTCTGGCGGCAGGCGCTAGAGGTCTCCCCGGACTACTTTCCCGCTTTGTTCAATCTCGGCTACATGCACTTCTCGGCGGGCCAATTCGAACAGGCCGCGCCAGTGCTGGCGCGCGCGACGGAGGCCAACCCGGACGACTTCAACGCCCACTACCTGCGCGGCGTGGTCGCACAGAAGCTCCGGCGGGGCGACGAAGCCCTACAGGCTTGGAGGAACGCGCTCGAGCAACGACCCGACCACTTCAAGCTCATGCAGATCATGGCGGTGGAGTACGGCAAGGGGCGCTACCACCGCGAGGCGGCGGAAGTCGCCGTGCGGGCGCTGCGGTTACAGCCCGGGATCGAGGACTTGCACTACATGGCGATCCACGCGCTGCGGGAAGCGGGCAACCTCAGCGAGGGACTCGGTCTGGCATCCCAGGCCGCCGAGCGATTCCCGGCCTCGGCGCGCGCCAATTTCGAGCTTGCGTGGCACCTGCAAAAGGATGGTCGCTTCGACGAGGCGCTGCCGCTGCTCCGCCGAGCCATGGAACTCGACCCGGGCTATGAGGAACCGCACTTCTTCTACGGAGATTGGCTCGTCAAGCAGGCTCGGCACGCGGATGCCTTGGCACCGCTGCGAAGGGCTGTCGAGCTCCGGTCCGACTACATGCCTGCCCGGATCGCCCTGGCCCGCGCACACATCGGCCTGAAGGACTGGGAAGCGGCCCTCGACGCGCTTGATGCCGCGGTGAAACTGGAGCCGCGCCATCCGCAGCCGCACCTGCTGCTCTCACAAGTCCATTTCCGGCTGCGCGATCGGGCCAAGGCGCGCGAGGAGAAGGAACTGTCGCTGAAGCTGCGGCGCCAGAACCCGGCGTTTCTAGAAGCCGTGCAGTCGCGACCGTTTCCCGACTAGCTCGTCCGCTCAAGCCTGTCCGTACTTCGCGGCCAAGTTCCGCAGTCGGGCAAGATGGCGCGGTACGGCAACAAAAGGATCCTCGGCCGCCTCGTACTCCAAGGCCAAGTAGCCGCGGTAGCCCGCGTCGGCAAACATCCGGACGATGCGATCCCAGTCCGAGGGCGTGTGGTTGCCCTGTTCGTCCCTGATGTCGACCTTGAATTGCGAATTCACGGCGTAGGGCAGGCACATCTCGATCTGCCGGTACGGATCGCTGCGGAAATTCCCTGTGTCGAGATTGATGCCGACGTTCGGATGGTCGACGGCGCGCACGATCTGGATGATGCGCTCGGCCCGCGCGGTGATGCCACCGTGGTTCTCCAATCCGAGCACGACTCCCTTGCCAGCCGCGTAGTCTCCGGCCCGCATGAGGATCTCCGCCACCCACTTAGCGGCCTCGTCCTCCGAGCTTCCCTCCGGCACGTTGCCGCCGAACACGCGGATGTGGCTCGAGCCAAGTTCGTGCGAGACATCCACCCAGTGCCGCAGCCACGCCACTTCCCTGTCCTTGGCGCGCGCGTCGGGGCGGCAGAGGTCGGTACGTATCGCAATGCTCGGCAGTTCGACCGCCGCGAGGTAGGCTTTGCGGCGGAACGCAGCGAGAAACCCGCCCAGGTTCTCGCGAGGAAACCAATACACAGTCGAATCGATGCCGTCGATGCCGTGCTCGACAGCCATGTCCACCAAGTCCAGATAGCTCAGCGATCCGTCCCCAAGCGCCTTGCGGAAGGAATAGGCACAGATCGCAGTCTTGAGCCTCGGGTCCCCGCCGCCCGCTCGCGGAGTGCCGGCTAAGGCGACAGACGGCAACAAGGCCAGCGAGCCAAGCGCTTCGCGTCTCGACAACATGTTTCGAATCTTCTCTTGCATTTGTCCCCAGCGTAATCGAATTCTAGGTCGCGGGCGCGAAGTTCCTTCCGGATCTTCTCGCCAATTGTGCGCACCCGCCCAAGAATGGCGGTGACACCGGGCGTGGGAAGTAGCTACGCTAGTCGGGACTGGCTCCCGCCAGCCACGGGGAGATGCAAGTTCGGACGCGTTTGCTCGCCACCGGCGCGGCTTGGACGTTGGCCCTCCTTGCTGCAGTCCCAGGCGCCCGTAGCGCATCCGTCGACCGCACTAGCTCGCTTGCGCAACTTGCTGAGCGCTTTCGAACGGAGATCTATCCCGTGCTCGCACGCAGCGACAATGGCTGCAAGGTATGCCATAGCGCTCAGGCGTCGCAGACTTTTCGGGTTCTCGAATCGCCCAGCGCCACCTTCAGCCTGCTGCTGGAACAGGGATTGCTCGACCCCTCGGATCCGATGGCGATCCCTAGCCGAATAGGCAGTCAGGATCCTGACCTGCGCATGCCGAAGTCCGGCGCTCTGGACGACTCCGAGATCGCCAACATCGCAGGGTTTGCCAGAGACCTAGCTGAAAGGCTGGATCGCGAGAGCCTTGGGGCCGGCGATCAACTTGACGAACGGTTCCCCAGCAGCCTCCTGCTCCCGTTCGACGGAGAGGAACAGTCGGACCGGTCACAGCGGCGCCAGAGCTATTTCCAGATCAGGCGGTCCGTTGAGACCCTCTTCGGATCCGAATGGCTCGCCGCCTCAGGGGACGACCTGTTCAGCAACAAAGCTCAGGCCTTGGGCGGGGCGGACTTCCGCAGCAGTTTCGACCAGACCCGCACGATGACCGCGAGCTATGTCGCCGCCCTGCAAGAAATCGCACGGGAGCTGGCACGGCGCTTCGTTTCCGCACCCCGCGAGGTGCTCTTCGAAGGATTCGATCCGGACATCTTCGTTGACCGTACAAGAAGGGCCGCCGTCCGCAACGTGCGGACGCTTTACCAGCGGATTCTTTTCTCCGAGCCATCCGAGGCTGAGATCGACCGGGCCTTGCGCCTGGTGAGAGACCTGCAGGGCCGTACCGAGGACCGCAGAATCGTGCGCTTCACCCTCAACGTCGAGGACCCCGATGGACGCCGGGATCGCCGCCAAGTCGACGTTGCCCTCGACTCTGCCAAGGCTTCCGTGTCGCGGTACTTGATTGACCAGACTTCGGAGCCGGACAACAGTCCATGGGTTCGCGTGGGGGACCTCCCCTTCGCATTCGAGTCTTCCAATCCTGACCACCTCGTCCGCCTGGTGGCCCGCCCCGGAAACCACATAACGGTCTTTGATGCCGTGCGGTTCGTACGGGTCCTCAACGGCATCGAATCGGATCAGGCAGTCGTCCTCGACAATCTCGACCCCGAATGTACGTTTTCCGGCGAGTGGGAGCCGGTTGCAAAGGATGGGGAGCGCAGCCGGGCGGGCGAGCCAAAGAAGAAGTACGACATGGATCTCGATGTGGTGGGAAGCAACCATCTAGAGCGGCGCACCGTGGATAACCGCTTGGCATCTGCCACTGTCGCGCTGCGAATACCTGAAGACGGCGAGTACAACGTCTACCTGAGCTGGCCGAGGGTCCCTCGGGCAGCTACCTCGGCTCTGGTGGAAATTCATTCAGCGAGTGTGGCTGCCGTCTCCGGCATACAAGACAGGCGGCGGGCGCCGGGCTTTGCAACGACGTTTCTGGACCAGTCCGAGAGCACGCTTGACGAGAAAGGTGAGACGCAGTGGGAACTGATCCTCGCAAAGGTCCTGCTCGAAGGGCCGGACGACTTCGTCGAAGTCAGCAACCGAGGGGTGGATTCCGCGTCCAAGGTCATCGTCGCCGACGCAGTGAAGTTCGTCCCGCTCGGCGGGGGGCAGGAAATAGTAGTGGACAACTCTTCGGAACACGCCTTTGAGGCTTCCAGTGGCTGGGCTGCGGACAAGCTCGTGCAAGACCTGCCAGGCCGGGGCCGGATGTACGGCGAGGATATCTTGCACTACCCTCCCGCCAAGAGCGGGGAACCGATCAAGGATCAGACTGTCGATCCCTCCAAGCGAGTCTGGGCCCGCTACCGGCCCGTGCAAGGCGGGGAGTACCGCCCTGGATGGTACAGCGTGCACGTGTGGACGCCCGGAGGGCACACCCATGCCGATTGGGTCCCGTTCGACGTTCATGGAAGTTCGTTCGCTCCCGTGGCGTTCGTGGAGGCACCGCCGGCTTTCAATGTTGGCGAGACCGCGCTCCTCAACGCCACCGGGACCTACCATCCCGGGGGCGAACAGCTGTCGTTCCGCTGGACCCATGACGCCAGCGATCTCGGTCTCCGCATCGAGGGCGCTGCCACGCCGACACCCCGCTTTGCCGTGCCCTCGCTGCAATCTCCTCGCCCGGGCTGGGCAGGGCTGATTGAAGCTCTGCTTCAGCATCCCGAGTTCGTGATGCCGACCGACAACCGGAACGCGGCGCCTGCACGGAAGCTCGTCCGGGTCGCGCTCGACCTGGTGGGGAGAATTCCGACCAACGACGAGCTGCGGCGCTTCTTGAGGGCTGGGCAGATCGAGCCCTTGATCGACGCCTATCTGTCGTCCGAGGAATTTCGGGAGTTCTTCTTCCATCGAGCCCGCGGAGTTTTCCGGTCGCGCGGCACGCCGGCGAGCGACGAACCGGCGCGGCTCTGGACCTACGTCGCGACGAACGACGTGTCCTACCGAGAGCTGTTTACCGCCGACTACACGGTCAGCCCGGATTGGCAAAAGATCGAGCGCCGACCCGTCCACGGCCCCACCGGATTCCTGACGATGGAGGGCTATTTGGAAGGCAAGCCAGGCCTTCCGAAGTTCACCTATCCCGCCCAAGTGCTGACATTCGCCTTGGGCGTGCAATTCGAGGTGTCCGAAGCGGTCGAAGATGCCCGCGACGAAGTCGTCAGCACGACGGATCCCAGCAGCATTTGCTACTCCTGCCACAAGTTGCTAACGCCTCTGGCCTACCAGAGAGAGCGTTGGGATGTCCACGGGCACTACCGCACCGTGGATGACGACCACCAGCCGATTGACGACAGCGACCGGGGCGTCGTTCCAGACTATCCGTTCAAAGGAGATGGCCTCAGCGCGTTCGCCTCCCAGGTGGTTCGCAAGGAGCGGTTCGTGCGCGCATTCATCAACCATCATCACGACATGCTGTTCCATCGCCCGCTGCGGGTATACCAAGACCAAAGAGATGAGTACAAGGCGCTCTACGATTTCGCCGTCGCCAATGACTTGCGAATCCGTCCGCTCGTCAAGAGGATGGTAGTGTTGCGATTCGGAGGCCAGCCGCGCAGCCCGTGACCCCGTCGCTGGCGGCCGTCGCCTCCCGCGATCGGCTGCGCATCCAAGCTGGAACGATCAGAACGGCATCAGGCATCCGTCGACTGCCCGTGCATGCCGCCAATCCTCCCGGATGTGCTTGAGCGCGCGGGGCACCCAGCCTATAATCGAACCGACGCCCTGCGGGGTTGAGGTTTGGACAAGCAATGAATCGGAGGAAGTTCCTGTCCAGAGGCGCCCGCGCGGCCGGTGCCCTCGCAGCCACCGACTTCCTCAGCTACTGGCTGAGCGGGGGCCTCGACTCTGTCAGCCCCGCGTTGGCAGGTGCGGTCGAGGATCATGCCAAAGAGGCTTCGCAGCCTCGCTTCCTCGTCTACTGGTTCATGGAAGGGGCCTGGATGAGCTATGACATGTTCGGCCCGGTCGTTCCTGCCCGTAACGATGCCAACTTCTCAGACCTTCCCAGGAATCCAGATGATTGGGGCGTGCTTTCGGAACACATTTACCGCACCAAGGATCTGTCTGCCGAGCAGTTCCGCCGTTACGGCGAGATCTTTCACGGCCCGCTGGCGGAAGACGGCCGGGAGCTGTTCGGGGAGATGGCGGTCCTCTCCAGCGCCCTGACGGGAAGCGGGCACACCCGGGACCGTTTCAAGGCCCACTACGGCCAGTACGCCGTGGATATGAAGGCTAGGCGGGAACCGGACGAGCGAACTGTCCTACAGGCCTTCTGCGAAGAGGCGGGCCGACCGTACCTGCTGCCCAACCTGAACTGGCACAGGTGGCTGTCCGACGGCGAGCTCGACATCGCAGCCTATCCGGAGGGCACGGGGATTTACCATGCGCTCGGGCCCCCTTGGGCGCACATGATCTACCCGCAGACACCGAAGTTCACCCGGCGAATGATCCAACAGGCGGTCTCGATGCGCACTGACGAGCGCAACCACTCCGTCCAGAGTTTCCTAGAGCAGTCTCGCAGTGCCCTGCTCGCCGATCAGAACAGCCCGGAACTCCAGAGCTTCGCGTCGGCCTTGGACATCTACAAGCGGCTCAGCGAGAGCGGCGACCGAAGCATCGACACGCGGTCAATGTTCCTCGACCCGGGACTGCGAGAGGAATTCCGAGTCGACCCCAGCGACGAGGAAATCCACTTCGAACTCATCAACCAGACCCTGCCGCGCAGCAAGTACACTCCCAACATCAACGTGCAGGCCATGATGATGTTCGAGATGATGACCAAGGGCCTGAGCTGCGCAGGGTGGCTCGAGAACCGCCTGGTCCGAGGATTCGACCATCACTGGTCCCGCGAGAGGATCCTCTCCGGCTACCCGTTCGACCAACGGGAAATGATGCGCAACGAGCTCTGGACTCCGCTCAAGACGTTCGTGCGAAAACTCAAGGAGACCGAGTACAGAAACACGGGGAAGTCCTATTACGACTTCACGACCATCGTGCTGGCCAGCGAGTTCGGAAGGACCGTGGGAGGCAGCATCAAGAGTATCCTCGCGAATTCAGACTTGGACGAGGCCGAGAAGAGAACACAGATCCTCTCCCAAGACATTAGCGCCCACAACCCGGTCAATTCTTGCGCGTTCCTCGGCCCGCGCGTCCGCCATGGCACACAGTTCGGATGGGTCGGGCAGAAGACGTTCCAGCCGATCCCCATCCACCCGCTGACCGGGGATCTGGATCCGCGCTACGACCGCGACGGGCATTTCCGGAACGGTTATAGCGAGCCGTCGAACGGGTTCATCATGCCGAATCACGGCCATATCTACTCCACGGCGCTCAAGCTGGCCGGAGTGGACCCAAAGGGTGCCGGCAGGAACGAATCGCCCCACTTGCCCTTTATGCTCGCGAACGGCGTGTAGGGGGCCGGCTCGCTGCGTGGCTGCACATGGCAGGTCGTCGGAACGGGAGCGGCTGGAGCTGCGTGCGCGCGCGCCAAGGGCGCTGGCAGCAGTCCGATTCAGATGCGTTCGGCTGGCCTTCCGGGGCACGTTGTTGTCCGGGCTTGTCGCAGCCTGCGGAGCCGGGCAGACAATGCAGCTGAGCGATCCGGTGCGATTCTGGCAACACGAGTCCGAGTACAGCGGTTCTCAGACCTGCAAGGCTTGCCATCAGGACATCTATTCCAGCCAGAGCCTGAGCAACCACGCTCGCTCCCTGCGGCGGGCTGGCTTGGTGCCGGAACTTGCGAGCTCCCTGCCGTTCAGTCGATTTGACCGCGTTTCGGGCTTTACGCTGACACTCTCCGACAACTCTCAGGGCGCGATCCGGCTCGAAGCGGCCGATGCCGAGGAATCGAGCGGGGCCGTGCTCGAGTGGGCCTTCGGCAGCGGAACGAAGGGGATCACGCCCATTGGCCGCACCAACGCCGGCGGCTGGGTGGAGAGCCGGTTGACCTGGTATGAGAGTCTCGGTGCGATAGACTTCACCACCGGGGCGTCGAAGTACGACCCGCAGAATGCCGTCGAGGGCCTCGGGCGGGGACTGACCACCGAGGAGGTGGTTGAATGCTTCGGCTGCCACACAACCGGATACGACGGACACTCCCCGGCTCCCTCGGCGGACGAAATGGGGATTCGCTGCGAGCGCTGCCACGGCCCGGGCCGGACGCACGTCGAAGCCGCGATGAATGGTGAGTCCGTGGACGGATCGATCTTCAACCCCATCGCGCTGCCAGGATTCCAGCAGGCACAAATGTGCGGGGCATGCCACGGAAACCCGCCGCGGGACAATGATTTTGACGCTTTGGCCCTGCTGGAACAGACCCCGCACAGCGTCCGCTTCCCCAGCCAGCGCATCGTCTTGAGCCGTTGTTTCAACGAGACATTCGGAGAGCTCGCATGCACGAGGTGCCACGACCCGCATCACGACGTTGCAGACGAGGCGGCCTCCTTCGACGAGTCGTGCCTCTCGTGTCACGACACGGCCGTGCGCGAGAATGGCACAGTCTGCCCTGTGGCATCGGCGAATTGCGCAAGTTGCCACATGCCGACAGAACGCGTGATGCGGCACTCCCTGTTCAGCGACCACTGGATCCGAGTCATGAGGTAGCAGCCACGATGGCCCGCGCACTCGACCTCCGGCTGAGTCCCGCCAAGCCGGCAAGGCCATCACCCGGATCCCGCCGCCTCACGATTGCCTTGCTAGCTGCAACGGTGGTGGCAGGCGCGCAGCAAGCTCGCCTCGCGCCGGCCGACTACGAACTCATCGGGACTCATTTCCGCGCAGCCAAGAATCTCGAACAGCAGGGGGAGCTTGCCGATGCTGCATCGGAGTACCGCGCGATCCTGCGTCGATACCCGACGGCAGTTCCCAGGGTTTATCACAACCTGGGGTTGGTCTACTACTACCAGGGCGACTACCTGAACGCTATCGAGGCTTTCGAGTCGGGTATCGAGATCGACAGGGCGATGATCGGCAGCCGCCTGTACTTGGGCGTCTCGTACCTCAATCTCGAGCGCCCGGAAGAGGCCCTGCCGCATCTGGAGACCGCGCACGGGCTGCAGCAAACCTTCGAGACCGCACTGCACCTTGGGCAGGCGTACGCTGCCAATCTCCGCTACGGAGAGGCCATCCAAGCTTTCGGGCAGGCGCTACCGATGGCCGGGGACGAAGCTCCTAACGTGCTGTATTCCATCGGACAGGCCTACCTCGATCTTGCCGAGAGGATCGCGAACGAGCAGGCGGTGTCGCACCCGGAATCGAAGGAGACTCACCTCGCAGCCGCCCGCGTGTTCGAGAGCCAGCAGGTCTTTCAAGTAGCGGCGATCAAGTATCTCGAAGCAGCGGAACTGGACCCGTTCAACGCGTCCATATTCTTCCCCCTAGCCCGCATGCTCGCAATCTTGGGACTGGACGTTCCTTCGAGGCTCGCGCTGGAACGCTATTGGAGCCTGCTCCCTGCCGTACCCAAGATGCCGATCGACAAGAGCATGCTGCCAAAGGAGCAGGTCGCCGAGATCGGGACGAAGGTGGAGTTCGAGGGCATCCTGCGGTCGTTGCCTGCTGTCGATCCTGAACGCTTGCCCCCCATGCCAATGGTGGGTCGCGAGATCAACGCAACGCTGCTCGCGCGTCTCGAAGGCCCTGCGTCAGGCGACTGGGCGCAAGTCACCCAAGCGGTCATCGAGGGGCGCTTCGAAGATGCCCTCGCGGTGCTTGAGCGACTAAGGGACACGGGAGACGAATGGCTACGCGAATACCTGAAGATGACCGTTCACGTCTGGCTCGACGACTACAAGTCAGCGGCTCTCGTGGCCGACGATCAGTCTCTCTCGGCTAGTCCCTTGCAGGCCGTCCAGACATTCAGGGCAGAGGTGTTCCGGCAAGTCGCGCTTGAGTACTTTGACTCGCTGGTGCGCGAGCACCCCAGCTCGTGCCGGGCGCGTCTGGTCAGGGCGATGAACTTCGCGGCACAGGAAAAGGCCGAGGCTGAAGCTGAGTTCCTCGCGGCAATCGAGGCCTGCCCGCTCGACACCCAGACCCGCATCGAACTCGCGGACTATTACCTCTGGAACTCGCAGTATGACCAAGCGCGGCAAGCGTGCTTGGACGAGCTCGAGATTCACCCGCATTCGGGAGCGGCCAAGAAGCGGCTGGGGAGAATCCACGTCCAATTGCGCGAGGGCGAAATGGCCTTGCCGTACTTGACGGCCGCAGCTGCGGCCGACCCTGAAGACGCGGACGTTCGGTCGGACCTAGGCAGGGCTTACGAGCTGCTCGAGCGCTGGGAGGACGCCGTGCAGGCGTATCTGCTGGCGGCGGAGCTGGATCCTGCTCTGAACCGCGTGCGCTACGTGCTGGCGCGGCTGTACCGTCAACTCGGGCAGAACGACTTGGCGCAGCAGCAGTTCCAGCTGTTTAAGCGAAACGAAGACGAGGCAAGGCGAACGCGCAATGCGAGGATCCAGCGGCTTCGAAAGAAGGAGGCGCCCGGATCTGCGCCCGGCGAGCGCTAGGACTCCCGTGCCCGTGCCGCGTGTGACCATCGCTCTCGTCCTGGCGGCCTCGGCGTGGGCTGCGCCCGCCGAAGCCGGGCAGGCCGCATTCGTCGATGTCGCGGCGGACGTCGGCCTGAACGATGTCTTCCACAGTGGTCGAGACGACCGCAAGGACTTCATCCTAGAGGCGATCGGATCCGGATTGGCCCTCCTAGACTACGACCGCGACGGATCACTCGACGCATTCTTTGTATCTGCCACGACGTTCGAGGGCTTCCCTCCCGGCGAGGCTCCCAGCAACCGCCTATACCGCAACAACGGAGACGGCACCTTTGCCGACGTCACGGATCTGGCCGGACTGCAAAGCGTCGGATGGGGGCAGGGCGTATGTGTCGGCGACGTTGACAACGACGGCTTCAATGACCTGTTTGTCACGTACTTCGGCGAGAACCGACTATTCCGCAACACTCGTCGAGGGCGGTTTACAGACGTCACCCACGAATCAGGCCTTGGCGGGGAAATGCGCTGGTCAACCGGGTGCGCGTTCCTCGACTACGATCTTGACGGCCTGCTCGACCTGTTCGTCGCGAACTACTTGGTGTTCGACAAGGACCGCGTCCCATCGAAGGGCAGCGCGTCTACCTGCCGCTGGAAGGGGCAGGCTGTGCTGTGCGGCCCGCGAGGCTTGCCGGGAGAGACCAACCAGTTGTACCGCAACCTCGGTGGCAGCCGGTTTGAAGAAGTCTCGCAGGCATCCGGCGTAGCCGATGGCCAGGGACGTTACTCGCTGTCAGTTACGCCGCTGGACTACAATCTCGACGGCTGGCCGGATGTGTTCGTCGCGGTAGATTCGCAACCCAGCATGCTGCTTGAGAACGACGGAAACGGCTCCTTCGCGGATGTGGGGGTCTTCGCCGGAGTGGCGCTCGACGAGCACGGCCACGTGCAGGCCGGCATGGGATCGGCAGCGGCGGATATCGATGGCGACGGCCTTCTCGACATCGTCAAGACCAATTTCATCGAAGAGACCTCGAACATCTACCTCAACTCGGCGGCTGCGGCATTCGAGGACAGGGTGCATTCCATGGGCGCGGGCATCAGCGCCGACTATATGGGCTGGGGGGTCGCAGCCCTTGATTTCGACCGCGATTCTTGGCCCGATATCTTCGTTGCAAACGGACACACCTACCCGGAACTGGAAGGGCTCGTTCCCAACAATCCCTATCGCCAGGCTCGGCTCCTGTACAGGAATCTCGGCGGACAAGGCCTCGAGCCCGTCCAGCCACCGGCCGGGTCGGCCTTGCTGACCAGGCATTCAAGCCGCGGGGTGGCCGTCGGGGACTATGACAACGACGGCGACGCGGACATATTCGTGAACAACATGAACGAACGCCCGAGCCTCCTGCGCAACGACTCCATCCCTGCCGGCGGGTTCCTTTCGCTGCGGCTGGTCGGAACCAAGTCCAACCGTAGCGCGATCGGCGCTCGCGTGACGGTGCGCGCGGATGCCAGGGTTCTGGTCCAAGAAGTCCGGTCGGGTTCCAGTTACCTGTCGAGCAACGACCTGAGGCTGCATTTCGGGCTGGGAGACAGCGCCAAGGTGCAGACGGTCGTCATAGACTGGCCATCGCACTCATCCCGCGACACGCTCACAGATCTGTCTGCCAACCAATTCTTGGAAATCACCGAAGGCGAGGGCATCACGTCGCGCTCGCCAAGCGTCCCGGCGGAGTGATCGTGATCCTGTCCCGACGGCGACTGCTGAAGCTCGGCACGGCCGCGGGCACGGCAGGTTGGGCGTCCGTCGCCGGCGGCGGCCTGCTCGGCGCAACTTCGGAATCCGTGCCGGACAATCCGTATGGCGTGCAGTTCACAGACGTTGCCCAGGACGCTGGCCTGACGGATACGGTCTACTACGGCAGCAGCGAGCAGGTGCGCTACATAGTCGAAGCAAATGGCTGCGGCGTGGCGTTCTACGACTACGACAGTGACGGATGGCTGGACATCTTCGTCTTGAACGGAACTCGGCTTGACGGCCTACCAGCGGGAGCGACGCCGACGAACCGCCTCTACAAGAACAACCGCGACGGCACGTTCTCCGACGTCACCGAAGAAGCCGGACTGGTCCGAACCGGCTGGGCTAACAGCGTCTGTATCGGGGACTTTGACAACGACGGCAACGACGATCTCTTCGTCACGTACTGGGGCCAGAACGTCCTGTACCGCAACAACGGCGACGGCACGTTCTCCGACGTCACCGAAGAGGCCGGGCTAAGCGGCTTCCCGGATCGTTGGAACGCGGGCGCGACCTTTATCGATTACGACCGTGACGGGCACCTAGACCTTTTCGTTTCGAACTACGTGGACATCGACCTTGAGAGGGTGCCGCTGCCGGGCCAAGGCAACAACTGCGAATGGAAGGGTGTTCCGGTCTTCTGCGGTCCGCGCGGGATGCCGGGCACGAAGAACTACCTGTATCGCAACAATGGCGACGGCACGTTCTCCGACGTGAGCGAGGAGGCCGGGATGCACAACCCGCACGGGTACTACGGCATGACCGCGCTCGTGACGGATGTCAACGAGGACGGCTGGCCGGATATCTATGTGGCCTGCGATTCCACTCCGAGCATCCTGTACCGAAACAACCGCGACGGCACGTTCACAGACATCGCGGTCGAGTGCGGAGTTGCCTATAGCGAGGATGGGCGGGAACAGGCGGGAATGGGCCTGGCAACCGGCGACTATGACGGGGACGGAAAGCTTGACATTGTCAAGACCCTGTTCGCGGACGAGATGCCCGCGCTGTACAGGAATTTCGGCAACGGGACCTTCGCCGACATGTCGGTAGCGGCGGGCCTGCATGTCGTGACGCAGCACATCCAGTGGGGCACGGGACTGGTGGACTTCGACAACGACAGCTGGCCGGACCTGTTCTATTCCGTTGGGAACCTCTTCCCGAGGGTGGAACGATTCAATCCCCGCTATCCCTATCGCGGGCCGAGGTTCTTGTTCCGCAACATGCGAGACGGCTCGTTCGCTAACGTCACCGACCAGTGCGGCAGCGGCCTGACGACGCCGCACTCGAGTAGAGGCTGCGCCTTCGGCGACTTCGATAACGACGGAGACTTGGACGTCGTGGTCATGAACATGAATGAACCGCCATCCCTGATCCGGGCGGATGTCTCCACAGGCAATCACTGGCTCAAGGTCAAGCTGTTCGGCGTCGAGTCAAACCGGACGGCGATCGGTGCCCGGATTGAGCTGCAGGCCGGAGGGCGGCGGCAGGTGCAGGAGGTGCAGAGCCAGTCCAGCTATTACTCGGTCAACGACCTACGGCTGCATTTCGGCCTCGGCTCGAACTCCAAGGTCGACGAGCTAAGCGTCCGCTGGCCGAACGGGCTGCGTGAACAATTCCGCGAGCTGCCCGCTGATCGCCTTCTCCATATCGAGGAGGGCAACGGAATCGTTCGTTCGGTAACGTTGTGAGCGGTCCGGCGGCGAACCCCAGCCAGCCGCTCAGCGCCCGTCCGAGAGCAGGCTCACGGTCCTGCGATACCCTTTCGACTCCGCAAGCGAGATCGCGGTCTCCCCGGCAGCTGTCCGCGCGTGCGGGTCGGCGCCTCGCGCGAGAAGATACTCGACGACGAGCGTCTGCCCGCGGGAGGCGGCAATGAGCAAAGCGGTGAAGCCCCGCGAATCCGCGGCAGCGAGGTCAGCGCCTGCTTCGACGAGATGCCGTACGCCCCCAAGCGTGCCTGTGGATGAGGCCAACATGAGCGGGGCGACACCATCGGCCCGCCTAAGGTTCGGATCAGCCCCGCCGGCCAGCAGTACCTCGATCGTTTCCGCGTGCCCCTCGGCCGCGGCAAACATGAGCGCCGTGCCCCCCGACGTATCCGCGAGGTCAGGGCTTGCCCCATGATCCAAGAGGGTCTGAGCCGTTGTCGAGAAGCCTTCGAAGCACGCCATCATCAATGCGGTTCGGCCCTCCGGCGTGCGGGCATCCGGCCGGGCTCCGCTCTCCAACAGTGCCTCCACCGCTTCCCTCCGGTTCTGGCCCGACGCCAGCATGAGAACCGTTCCTCCATCCGGCATTTCGGCGTTCACCTCAGCCCCTCGGGCCACGAGCTCGGCCACTACTAGGACGATTCCGAAATAACATGGCAACTGCTACGCTACCGAGATCTCGTCCATCTTGTACGTCCACTTGTAGATGACCGGATCTTCGTTCAGCCGGTCGATATAGCGTTCGATGCGCTCCTGCAGCTCTTGCTTGGTCTC
>JAJEHF010000102.1 GCA_022823865.1 Bryobacterales bacterium | reverse complement strand
CGTGCGCACCTGCACCTCGCGCAATCGAATCGCGTCAGTCCTCACTTCCTGCGTTATCGCATACAGCAGTCCTATTTGTCCAGTCCCTTGCCGAACCTCTTTGCCGACTAGCTCTCAGCACCCAACATTGAAAATCCCTGGCGCCGCAAACGGTTCAGCGGTTGGGCGAACATGCAAGACCAAGAGCCCAATATCCCGGCCGCCTTATATACAATGGACGCAAACCGCCAACGGCCTAGGCCTCCGGGCCAGCGGTGATCCGGTGAGTAAATTGTCTGGAGCAAGCCTGCACCCCGCAACTTCTGTGGTGCGAGCACTGCCGCTGTTGATCGCGGCAGCACTACCGGCCTACTCCGAGCCCGCCAGCGAGATCACTTTCTCATCCCAGCAGCGCGCCTACTGGGCGCTCCAGCCAGTCGAGCGCCCGAGCCCGCCAGCGATTTCCGGCGAGGCTTGGGTCCGCAGCCCGGTGGACGCGTTCGTGCTGGCCAAGCTCTCCGACGAGAGCTTGGCGCCATCTCCGCAGGCCGACAAAGCGGCCCTCGTCCGACGGCTCTTCTTCGACCTGACCGGCTTGCCACCCTCGCCCCAAGACGTGTCCGCCTTCGTCGCGGACGATTCCCCGGAAGCCTACGAACGGCTGGTTGACCACCTCCTAGCGTCGCCCCACTACGGAGAGCGCTGGGGCCGCCACTGGCTCGACTTGGCTCGCTACGCGGAGAGCGGGGGTTTCGAACAGGACATCACCCGGCCCAACGCCTGGCGCTACAGGGACTATGTCAGTGACGCCTTCAACGCCGACAAGCCCTACGACGCGTTCGTGCAGGAACAGATCGCAGGGGACGAGCTGTGGCCGGAGCGACCGGACGCCCGGATCGCCACTGCATTCAACCGGAACTATGCCGAAGAGCCGAACCAGAAGGACCTTCTGCTGGCGCGGCAGGAAACGCTGCACGACATCACCAGCGTCGTCGGATCCACGTTCTTGGGGCTCACCTTTGGATGCGCCCAGTGCCACGACCACAAGTTTGATCCGATCACGCAGCGCGACTACTACCGCCTGCAAGCGTTCTTTGCAAGCGTCAACCACGTCAATTCCTTCCCCATGGTGCCTGCGGCCGAGTACAGGGAGTACGAGCGCAAGCTGGCGATCTGGGAAGAGAAGACAGCGGCGATTTGGCAGGAGATGTACGAGCTCCTCGAGCCGCTGCGAAAATTTACCCCGAAACAGCTCCTCCATCGCTACCCGGATTACGTCATCGAAGCTATCGAGACTCCGGCGAACCGGCGGGGTCCGGATCAGGAATGGATGGCCAGCCTGCTGAGCACGAAGGTCTGCGGAACGTGCCCGATCGAGCCCAAGCCGTACCTAGACCCCGGCTTCCGGGGCAGGGCGAGAAGGGTCAAGGGGGAGGCCAAGCAGCGATTCGAAGAACTCGAGGCCGAGCTGGCGAAATTCGCGCACCTCAAGCCAGCCGATGTGCCGCGCGGCACGGGAATCTACGACGTCAGCCCGAACCCGCCGGCGACCTATGTCCTCGGCAACGGGCTCTACACGAACCCCAGCGAGGAGGTGCAGCCCGGGTTCCTTTCGATTCTCGACCCCGCGCCGGCGACCGTCGCACCGCCACCGGACGGCCGGTCCACGGGCCGGCGGTCCGCCCTTGCAAAATGGCTGACCGACCCGGCTAACCCGCTGGTCGCGCGGGTGATGGCAAACCGCATCTGGCACCACCACTTCGGACGCGGGATCGTCGCGACTCCCAGCGATTTCGGGGCGATGGGCGAGAGGCCCACGCATCCGAAGCTGCTCGACTGGCTGGCCTCGGAATTCGTGGACAGCGGCTGGAGCGTCAAGCACCTCCATCGGACGATCGTGCTCTCGAGCACCTACCGCCAGGCCGCGAAGCCCGCCCCGGCCGGGACACCAGAAGGCGCTGCGGCTCGGGCCGAACAGGCCGATCCCTCCAACCGCCTGCTCTGGAAGTTTCCCGCGCGGCGGCTGGAAGCCGAGGTCGTGCGCGACGCCGCCCTGTCCGTGGCCGGGTTGCTGAATCCAACCATTGGCGGGCCGAGCGTCTTTCCGCCGTTGCCGGAGGGAGTGCCCAAGCCGCCAGGCGGATGGGACGTGACCGAATCGCCTGCCGAACACCGCAGGCGCAGCGTCTACGTGTTCGTGCGGAGAAACATGCCTCTGCCCTTCCTCGCGAACTTCGATTTCCCGGACACGCACGAGTCTTGCGGCAAGCGCTACCGCACCACGACCGCTCCCCAGGCGCTTTCCCTGCTGAACGCCCACGAGCCCTCCGAATGGGCGCGGGCATTCGCCGGGCGGGTCTTGGAGTCCGCCGGTTCCGACGCGGCGAAACAGGTCGAGATGGCCAACCGCCTCGCCTACGGGCGCGCTCCAAACCCCCGCGAGAAGGATGTCGCCCTCACTTTCTTGGAGCGCCAAGCGCAGATCGTGGCCGACCGGCCGGAAGCTGCCGCGCCGGCGTCGGTGCCCGACCCGCTTCCGCCCGAGGTGTCGCCGCAGCACGCTGCCGCGCTCGTCGACTACTGCCTCATGTTGCTGAACTCGAACGAGTTCGTCTACAGTCTCTGATGCCGATCATGCCCGAACAGACCAATCGCCCGCGGACGGCTGCCACCCGGCCTTCTCGACGCGCGTTCCTGTCGCGGACCGGGAGCGGCCTGGGAACCATCGCGCTGGCTCACCTGCTGGCTTCCGAAGGCGTTCTGGCACCGGCCCAAGCTGCCGCGCCGGCGAAGCGAGCGCATCACGCGCCACGGGCAAAGGCCGTCATCTGGCTGTTCATGGAGGGCGGCCCCAGCCACATCGACCTCTTCGACCCGAAGCCGGAACTCGAGAAGCTAGCCGGCCAGGTCACCCCGAGCTCGTTCAACCTGCCCGTCACGAGTGCGACGGGGTCGCATCGCATGCCGCTCGTCGCCTCGCAACGAGAGTGGAAGCAGCACGGCCAGAGCGGGCTGTGGGTCTCGGACTGGTATCCGCATGTCGCGGAGCACGTGGACGATCTGGCGGTCATCCGGTCCTGCTGGTCGGACGGCGTGAACCATGTCGGCGCCAACCGGCAGATGAACACCGGTTCGATCCTAGCGGGACGGCCCTCGCTAGGCGCATGGACAAGTTACGGGCTGGGCTCCGCCAATCGCGACCTGCCGGCATTCGTCGTGCTGACGGACCACAAGGTGGTGCGAGGAGGCGCGACGAACTGGAGCTCGGGCTTCCTGCCAGCGACCTACCAAGGCACGCACTTGCGCAACGACGGCCCTCCGATCCTGCACTTGCAGCCCCCGGACAATGTCACGGATGCGCAGCAGCGCAGCCGGCTGGACCTGCTGCGGCAGCTCAACAGCATGCACGCGGACAACTGGCCGGCGGAGGACGAGCTGGAGGCTCGCATCGAGTCGTACGAGCTCGCCTACCGGATGCAGGCGTCGGCCCCGGAGGCCACCGATTTGAACGGCGAGTCCGAGGCGACCAAGCGCCTGTACGGCCTTGACGAGGATGCGACGCGGCAGTTCGGCACCAATTGCCTGCTCGCGCGCCGCTTGGTCGAGCACGGCGTCCGATTCGTAGAGGTGTACTGCGGCAGCGGCAGCGGCTGGGACGCTCACACCGGCCTGGAAGCCAATCACGAGAAGTGGTGCAAGGTGTCGGACAAGCCGGTCGCGGCCTTGCTCAAGGACTTGAAGTCTCGCGGGCTTCTACAAGACACTCTGGTGGTCTGGGGCGGCGAGTTCGGGCGGACGCCCTTCACCGACACGAACTCCCTAGCCCAAAACCCGGGGGAGTACGGGCGCGATCATAATCCGTGGGGCTTCACCATCTGGATGGCCGGCGGCGGGATTCGCGGCGGGCGGGCGATCGGCGCGACCGACGCGATCGGCTTCCGCGCGGTCGACAAGCCGTACCACGTTCACGACATTCACGCCACGATGCTGCACATGCTGGGCCTGAACCACCTCAATCTGACGTACCTACACAACGGGCGGGCCGAGCGGCCGACCATCAACGGGGGCGTGCTGATGGACGAGGTCCTATCCTGACGCCGTCCTTCGGTCCGGGGCCTCGGTCAATCGTCGGGCAGCGGCTGCACGGCAGCCAAGCACCCAAGGGCTGCGGGCAAGCGTCACTCGCGGCGCATCAATAGTTGACCCACATCGGGCTGCCCCAAGCTACGTTGCCGTCTGCCGTTACTCTTCAACCAGATTCTCCACCGGGGATAGCCCATCCCGATCAACGGAGAGAAGTTCGATCTTGCGCTTGCGAACGCCAATGCCGTGCTCGATCAGCATGTCGATAAGTTTGTCGCCGTCAATGAGGGTGATGGGCGCGGCACCTTGCGCGAATGCTGCTTCTACCGCCCCCTTGGCGAAGCGGGAGGTCGCAACGATGGTACCCCGTACCGCATGGAAGCGGTATAGCGAGCCCCGGAGGGCGTCCAGATCCTTCCGCTGCACGGTCCTGCTATGTCTCTTCGCCTGGACTACCTCGCGAACCGACGTAACACCAAGCTCGATTTCTGCAATCACATCGACACCGCCGTCACCGGACTGTCCCACGACCTCCACTTTCTGGTAGTTCATCTTTTCGAGCAAGCGGCCGACGAGCTGTTCGAACGCGCTTGGTTCCATCTGCAAGAGCGCCTCGCGGACGGACGTCCGGACGGCTGCCTCGCATTCCTTGGCGAGTTTGCGGATCTGCTGTAGCTCGTCAGGAGGTTCAGGCGGCGCGATTCGCTCCAAGTACACTACACCGGCATTCGTGGCCAAGTATTTGGCCCCTTCGCGGACGATCAGTTCTCGATCGAGAAGGTTGGTCAGGCGGCGACGCAGGGTATCGCGGATGGTTGAAGTCCTCCCGAAGTTGGAATGCTTCGCAAGGTATTCGCTCCATTCCTCAACTAGTTCGCCCAAACGGACGGGCCCAGTGTCTGAGACTACCCTCAGAAGCTTTACGAGCCCCTCCTGCTCGTCCAGAAACACTTCGGCATGACCACCCTGATTCTCAAGGAAGTCGCGGCCAGTGTCGGTGAGTTCGAGAACACCCTCCGACGCTACTTCAAGAAGTTCGTATTTCCGGATCAGGAGCCAGTGTCCGGAGGTGTACCTCGGGTTTACATAGTGGTCGCTCTCATTCCAGATGGCCATCGCAAGATCCCGTGTAGGGCCGGAGAGCTTTTCAGGGATCCAAGTGTCGGGATCCGTCCAAGTGACAGGATTTTGCGGGTTTCCGCGAAGCTGCGCCAAAGCGGTGTGGAGTCCGGTAACGTCTGCCTTGCGGTAGCCCGGCCAGACCTTCAGCAGTCGTCGCACTTCACCGTAGGTGGGAAAGATCGGGATCCGTACTCGCCGGAGTTGATAATGTGAGCCGGCCTCGGCTTCGCCGATGTGATTAGGCGAGCTTCCTAAGATCGTTTCTTCAGACTCCGGCACACTGTCCTCCATAAGCGCCGAGAATGAACGGAGAACGCAGCGAAAGATGCGAGGCAACGGTCCGACGCACAGGCCGCGCTCGTCCCGCAGCATCGAGAGGCAGAAATGCAGGGACAGTTAGGACAGGCGCACTCACGAATTCACCGGGTAGCGCCGATCACCGCGCCTCAATAGTTTACCCACATCGGGCTGCCCCAAGCTACGTTGCCGTCTGCCTGCTCGACCCGCACGTAGTAATACTGCATGCCGCGGCCCTCGCGCGGGTCTTGGTCCAAGTACTCGAACTCGGCCTCCTGGCCTTCCGGCTCGTGCACGTAGACCACCTCGCCATCGCGCAGCACGTTGACCTTGGCAATGTCGGTCGTGCCTCTCACCTTCACCGACATTGGCAGCGGTTCGGGCGCGAAGAACTCGTCACCCATGAAGTGCTCGCCCATGCGCACGTCAAGCACGATGTTGTCCGTCGCCCCGTAGGTGTGGCGGCGACGGATTGCATCGAGAATGCCCTCCCGCGTGACCCGATCCGTGTAGACCATCGTGTACGAGTAGTGGGTCGAGCCGTGATCCGAGCTGACCGTGGTGCCCAGCCGATATCCCTTGTTCCATGCGTTGCGAACCACGCCGATCGGCACGTAGCCGCCCGGGGCGTCGGCCGGCTCGCCGCTCTTGGCAGACAGCGGCGCCCCGATGTACTCGTAGTTCGTGCGCGCCCCTTGCATGATTTCCACCACCGGTTCGATTTCAGGATCGTTGTCGCGCCAGTCTGTTCCCATCCGCGTGCCCGACGTGTGCGAGATCGCAATTCCGCCCATGCGGCGCACGGCCTCGTAGAGGTGCTTTGTGTCGTCCCGCACGACGTTGCCGGTGGCGACGCCCGGGATGTCGCCGATCGGATTCCGACCCAAGGCATAGCTCTCTTGGTCGCGCATGATGAACGGTGTGACCTCGCCCGAGCGGTCCGCGAAGAAGATGTTGCGGTGCCCGTTGGGCTGCGTCACGCTGCGCTCGTAGCCGAAGATGCTCGTATAGGCCCCTGGCACGTGATGCATGTCGGTCATCTTCTGCGAATACCACCACCAGTAGTCGTAGGCTCCGCCTTGGTGGTCCGTTGACGCGCCGAAGTCCATCGCCGCGGCGTCGATCATGTAGCGGTAGAACTCTTGCAAGTTGCCGTCGTTGCCGCCCCCGCCGTCCCAGCTCAGCTCGGTGTGGCGGTGAAAGTCCCCTCTGACGATCTGCACGCTGCGCCCCCGGACGGTCGTGCGGTATCCGCGAATCGCGTCCAAGTCCGCGGCCTCGTTCGGATGCCAGGGCTTGATCTCGACATCCTCCAGCTCGAATCCGACCAAGCTCGGGGCTGGCGCGGCCCCCTCCGGTGCGATCCGCCCGACCCAAGTCTCACCTCGAATCGGCCTGTGTGCGTAAGCGGTGGTGCGGTTGTCGGTGGGCCATGCCAGCCACAGGTCGCCATCCGCGGCATTCGCGAAGCTGATTCGGGTGCTGGACCGCCCGAAGCTGTGCGGAATCGGCGCCGCCGCCGTCCACGACGAGCCATCCAAGCGAGTCAGCCAGTACTCCCAGTAGCCCCTAGTGCCCGTGTTCTCGCCGCGGTGGCGAAGCAAGCGCTTGGCAGCCACTCGCACGTGTCCGCGCGCGTCTACCAGCACATGCGGATGGTACGTCCACTTCGGCGTGCCTTCGCCGGCCGCGAAGGCAGCCTGCAGCGGCTCTGCCGTGGTCTCCAGCCTGCCGCCAGCGTACGCTGCGATATTCACCTCGCGATCGGCGCCGATGACGACTCCCGGCTGCCGCGGCCGGATGTTGAAACCGGTGTCCTTGCCCCAATTGGCGCCGCCGGATTCCCAGGCCACCCAAACGCGATCGTCGCCGTCAACCGCTACGGTGGCCTTGACCTCGTGGCGGCCGCTGGCCGCCACCGCGATTTCCGGGACAGCCAGCGCACCGCCGCGCACGCCGGTCAGCAATACGTCGTAGTTCCCGCTTGCATAGCTGTCGTAGGCGATCCAGATCGTCCCGCCGGAATCAAACGCGACCGCAGGCTCCCAGTGGTTCGCGGGCTGCCTGGTGATCTGGATCGGATCCGACCAGCCGCCTTCGCCGGAGTATGTCTTGAGGTAGATGTTCGAGTGCCGGCCGCGGAATCCCTGCCAAGCCAGCGCCAGCCTGCCCTTGCCATCGCTCGCCATGCGCGGGTTGATATCCGGCATCGGATGGTCGGTCAGCCGGATGAGCGGGCCCCAAGCCTGCTCGCCCGGATCGTACGAGCGGGCATACATGTCCCAGTTCCCGTCGAGCATCTGCGTCCACGCAAGCCACAAGCGGCCGTCCCCGTCCACGGCGGCCTGCGGCAGCCAGACATCGCCGCTGGTGTTCGGCACGAAGCGCATGTTGCCCCAAGTCCCGTCCTTCCACTGCCGGATGACGATCTCGTCGCGCCGGTCCGCGTAGGCGATCCACGCCAGCCAGAGCGAGCCGTCGGGGCCGGCCGCGAGCGAGGGCAGGTCGTCTTCGCGCATCTGCGATCCCGCCATGGTGACGTCGGCCAAATCCTGGGCGGCGAGCGGAACGTCCGAAGGGCCGCACAACAGGAATCCAAGAACGAGCAGACAGCTACGACGCATGCGAAGTTCCCTCCATCTTGTTCGGGGAATTCGCGCCCGAACTGCAAAGAGTCTACCGCAAGACCGAGAGCCGGGACCGCGGTGCAGGTGTCAACGACTGCCGGGCCCGGCCGACCGAGCCGGCCGGCTAGAACTTGCTGCTCCGTTCGACGGAGCGGACCGAAGCCGTCCCGGACAGCGCCGCCTCGACCTTGTCGAGCTGCAGCTTGTCGGCAACTTCCACCACGAACGCGATCGCCACCTGGTCGTCGCGCCGGCCGTTGTGCGATTCGATCTTGACGATGTTCAACCCCTCGTTCGCCACGATGCTGGTCAGGTCCTTGAGGATCCCTTGGCGATCATCGACGAAGGCCGTCAGCCTCACTTGGTAGGTCGAGCCTTCCTTGGGAGCCCACCGCACGTCGATCCGGCGCTCGGCGTCGAACAGCAGGTTCTGGACATTCGCGCAGGCGTGGGAATGCACGCCCACTCCCTTGCCGCGCGTCACGTAGCCGACGATCGGCTCGCCGGGGATTGGATTGCAGCAGCGCGCCCGATAGATCAGCACGTCATCGATTCCGTGGACTTCGAGCGTGCCGTCGCCTTGCAAGGCCAGGCTGGCGTCCAGATCCTCCGGCACGGGCGGCTTCTTGCGCAGCTGCGAGGGGTCGGGCACCGCACCCTCCGGAAACAGCTTGCGCAGGACCTGGCGCACCGAGTAGCGCCCGAAACCGAGACGCGCGTACAGCGCGTCCGTGTTGGAACAGCCGTATTCGCGGCAGACGGCCTCCAGCCTGTCGGCGGTGATGCGCCGCAGAGGCACCTTGAAGATCCGGGCCTCCTTCTCCAGCAGCCGCTGGCCGATCTCGATCGCTTGCTGGCGACGCTCGGCATTGAGCCACTGCTTGATCTTGTTGCGCGCCCGCGAGGTCTTCACGAAGGACAGCCAGTCCTGTGCGGGATGACTGCCCGGCTTGGTCAGCACTTCCACGATCTCGCCATTGGTGAGCGGGCGCTTCAGCTGCGCGATCTGCCCGTCCACCCTCGCGCCCACGCAAGTGTGGCCGACCTCGGTGTGGATGGCGTACGCGAAGTCCACCGGCGTCGCGTCCCGAGGCAAGGTGATGACCTTTCCCTTGGGCGTGAACAGGTAGACCTCCTCGGGGTAGAGCTCGACCTTCAGCGTGGACAGGAAATCCGTGGAGTCGCGCATTTCCCGCTGCCACTCCACCAGCCGCCGCAGCCACGCCATCTGGCCGTCGGCCGTGTCCGGGCCGCGCCGCCCCTCCTTGTACTTCCAGTGCGCGCAGATGCCCTCCTCGGCCATCGCGTGCATTTCCTCGGTGCGGATCTGGACCTCGAAGCGCTGGCCGTCCTGCGTGATCACCGAGGTGTGCAGGGACTGGTACAGGTTCGGGCGCGGCAGCGCGACGAAATCCTTGATGCGGCCCGGCACCGGCTGCCACTGCCCGTGGATCACGCCCATCGCCGCGTAGCAATGCGTCTTGGTATCCGTGATCACGCGCAGGGCCAGCAGGTCGTAGACCATGTCGAACGTCACGTTCTGGCGCTCCAGCTTCTGGTGGATCGAATAGGGCCGCTTGATGCGGCCCTCCACCCGCGCGGGGATCCCCGCCTGCTCGAGCTTCTGCTCCAGCTCCGCCTGCGTTTCCGCCAGGAATTCCTCGCTCGATTCGCGCCGCGACTCGATCTGCGCGACGATCTTCTCGTACGCTCGCGGCTCCAGGTAGGCGAATGCCAGGTCCTCGAGCTCGCTGCGCATCTTGCCCATGCCCAGCCGCAGCGCCACCGGAGCGTAGATTTCGCGCGTCTCCAGCGCGATCCGCTGCTGCCGCTCGGAGTCGAGCGCGTACAGCGTCCGCATGTTGTGCGTGCGGTCGGCCAGCTTGATCAGGATCACGCGGATGTCCTTGACCATGGCCAGCAGCATCTTGCGGAACGTTTCCGCCTGGCGCGCCTCGGAGGAGTGGTAGCGCAGCCGCCCGATCTTGGTCACGCCGTCCACGCAGCGCGCCACGCCGTCGCCGAACTCGCGGCGCAGCTGCGGCACGGTCACCGGCGTGTCCTCGACGATGTCGTGCAGCAGCCCGCTGGCTAGCGCGGCCTGGTCCAGCCGCATGTCGGCCAGCATGTGCGCCACTTCGAGCGAATGTGCCAGATAGGGGTCGCCGCTCTTGCGCTTCTGGCCGCGATGCCGCTCGGCGGCGAACGCGAAGGCGCGCCGCAGCAGTTCCGGATCCTGGCCCGGCCGCTGGTCGAGCAGCTTGCGCTCCAGTTCCTCGTAGCGTCCCAACATCGCCGCGGGGACCGCTTCCCCTTCAGGCTTGATGCGGCTCTTGGCGGGCATGGTAACGCTGCGGCTCGCTGCTTGACAGCACGAAAACGGCCCGAGACCCCACGGGCCTCAGGCCGAATTATAAGACGTGCGCCGCGCCGCGGCAACGGCACCTACTCGTCAGTCGTGAAGGTGTCGATCGTGCTCTCCTCGGCCTTGCGCTTGCGCGTGTCCAGAGCGGTCTGCACCCACTCGTCGGCACTCGCCAGCAGCTCGTCGTGCTCTTCCTTGGTCGCCGCGAAGTCCGCCTTCTCGCGGTAGAGCAGGTTTACGTAAGCCATCGCGTCGTCATAATCGGGGTCGATCTCGATCGCCTTCTCCAGCGATGTCAAGCCCTCGTCAATGATCGGCATGATCTCCTCGGCGAGGCCGGCATACTCGTCGCGCTGCGTCCGGCTCAGCCGCCCCCTGAGCACGATGGGCCCCTCGTCTTCCTGCTTCATGCCCACGTTGGCGCGGAACTCCAGGCGCGGCTCGTAAGACTGCGTCCACGCGATGACGCCGATGGTGTAGTACGACTCCTTGTGGTCGGGCTGGAGCTCTAGCACCTTGCCGTGCCATTCCTTGGCCAAATCCATCTTCTTCATGTTGAAGTAGAGCGACGCGATGCTCTGCAGGGCGGTCGAATTCTCCGGATCGTCCTGTAGCACGGCCTTGAACCCGTCCAAGGCCCTGTTCGCGATGTCAATGTTCTCTTGGTACTCAGCGCCGGGCTGGTACTGCATCATCACGGAGTAAGCACCGTACACGCGAGCCGCCTTGAGTTCCGGGTCCAAGTCGGCCGCAGCCTCGAAATAGTCGCCGGCACGGACGAAATCGCCCGCCGAGAACGCGCCCACTCCCTTGTTCAGGGAGTTCCGCGCCTGCAACGCCGCGATGCTGGTAACGCCGTACTGCTGCATCAGGAACAGCAGGGCGCCTACTACGACGAGCACCACGACCAACACGATGCCCCCGATCTTCAGGACTTTTTGCTTATCGATTTCCATTGTTCACTCCGTTGCCCGGGTCGCGACGACCGCCGGGCACTACGCCCGGCGCCATGCCGCAAGCACTAGCCTACTCGATCTGCTCCGTCAGCAGCCCGATCTTGTCCACGCCGGCGCCCTTGCCGAGGTCGATGATCTTGGCCACGTCCTGGTAGTCCAGCTGCGGCGCCCCGCGCACGAACATGACCCGCTCGGCGCGGGTCTTGAAGATGTCCCTCAGGTTCTCTTCGAGCGTGTCCAGCGTCGAGGGATCGCGATTGATCATGATGCTGCGATCCGCGTTGATCGAGACCACAACCGTGCGCGCATTGGGCTGCTCCTGCTGCTCGCCCTCATTGGGCTGCGGCACCAGCGCCTCCAACCCCTTGGGGGTGATCGGCGTGATGACCATAAAGATGATCAACAGCACCAAAAGCACGTCGATCAAGGGCGTCATGTTGATGTAGGGCACGGACTTTGAACCGCCCGAACCGCCAACCGCCATTCCCATGGTGAATGTCCTCCTGTTTGTTTGCGTGCTCGAGAGTCGCGGCGCTAGCTGAAGCCGCCCGTACCCTCTTCCTTCTCTGTCAGCAACCCGACCTGGTCGACGCCGGACGTCCGCACGGCATTGACCACTTCCACGACGCGCTCGTAGCGCGATCGTGCGTCGCACTTGACGTAAACCGTCTTGTCGATGCGATTGCTGACCACGTCGCTGACGCGCGACGTGAGCTCGTCCAGCGCCTCGAGCTTGGACGTGCCCAGGAATACCTGGCCATCGCGAGTCACCGCCACGACGACGGCATCCTCCGCGTCCGCTTCGTCCATCGCGACCGGGTTGCGGGTGCGCACCAAGTCGACGCTGACGCCCTTGCTGAGCATGGGCGTGATCACCATGAAGATGATCAGCAGCACGAGCATCACGTCCACCATCGGCGTGACGTTGATCTCGTTGATGGCGGCCATGCCGCCACGGGTGCCTTTCTTGACGTCTTCCTCTTCGACCTCGATCAGGCCCTTTTCTTCTTCCGCCATGCTGGTTACCTCGTTCCCGGGCGGTCGGTCGGCAGCGCGCCCTCCGGGGTCGCCGCCTCCCGACCGCTACACGATACTACAGCCGGTCAATCCGCTGCGGCTTGCGCCCAGCGAACCTCAACCGCTCCTCTTCAGGAAGTAGTCGATCAGCTCAGAGCTGGCGTTCTCCATCTCGACGTCGAAACCCTCGACCTTCGAGTTGAAGTAGTTGAACATCCACACGGCCGGCAGCGCGACGAACAGGCCGATCGCGGTGGCGACCAGCGCCTCCGAGATGCCGCCGGCAACGGCGCCAAGTCCGGTGGATCGCTCCTGGGAGATGCCCTGGAACGCGTTGATGATGCCGACCACGGTGCCGAACAGGCCCACGAACGGCGCTGTCGAGCCGATCGTGGCCAAGCCGCTGAGCCCGCGGTTCAGCTCGGCGTGGGTGATCGCCTGGGCCCGCTCCAAGGCGCGCTTGGAAGCGTCGACCGTGCGGCCCGGCACGTCACTGCCCGCGTCGTGCGACTTGAACTCGGCCAGCCCTGCGGAAACCACCTTGGCGAGGTGGCTCTTCTTGAAGCCTTCGGAGAGCTTGATGGCCTCGTCGAGCTTGCCGTTGCGCAGGGCGCCGGCCACAGCCGGGGCGAACGCCTTGGACTGCTTCTTGGCGGCGAAGTACGCCAATCCACGGTCGATCATCACTCCGATCGACCACGCCGACATCAGGAACATGACGATGACGACGGCCTTGGCCGCGAATCCCATCTGGTTCCACATCGACATCGTGTCGAATCCGACTTCCTGCTGCAGCAAGAAGGCGGTAGTTGCGAATTGCGAAAGCATGTTGCTTGTTTTTCCTCCTAAAGAGACAACGGATTCCGTTGACCAACTGTTCGTGTCGAGCCGTGCGGGCGGCAGCTTTCCGCCGCCCTTGCGGTCCGACTCCCCGGGGGGAGACTCTAGGACGCCAACCTCAGCCGCTAAGAGTGAAGTTCACGTCGATGTTTGTCAGCACCTCGACCGCCTCGCCGTTCAGCAGCGTCGGCTTGTAGCGCCACTGCTTCACGGCCGCCAGCGCGGCCGGGACCAGGAGCGGGTGGCCGGACATGACCTCCAGCTTCTGGATCGAGCCGTCCTTGGAAATCACGGCCGACAGCTTGACCGTGCCCTGAATGCGCGCCTGGCGGGCCAGCGGCGGGTACTGCGGGCGCACCTGGCGCGTGAGACGGGCCTTGGCGACGTTGCCGCCTACGCGAATGCGCTTGGGGGGCGCCTTCTTCTTGACCGGCGGAGGGGGCGGGGGCGGGGGCGCGTTCGATGCCGCGGACGTGATGATGCCGCCGAGCACGCCGCCGAGCTGCCCGCCGACGCTTCCGCCGGGCACGCCGCCGACCACGCCGGCGATGCCGGCGCTAGGCGCCGCGATGTCCTCTTCGATGATGGCAACCTTGTCGGGGATGGCGACCGGCTGCGTGAGGGCGCCGCTGTCGAATTCCTTGGGAACAGCCTTTACCACCACGGCCGCGGGCGGAGGCGGCGGGGGCGGCGGCGGCGGGGGAGCCGTCAGGAAGCTCACGAAGTCGGCGTCTGGCAGCTCGTAGTAGTTGATCAGCGGGATCAACAGCACGACGCCGACCAAGAACAGCTGCAGGACGGTCGACAGAACGACGGACCATTTCGAGGTCCCCTTCTGGACGTTTTCCATTAATGCGTCTTCAAACATGGTTGCAAGTTCCTCCCAAGATACCTTGCCAGACTCAAGCTCGCCGTCCCGCCCGTGCGCCCGGGGCCCGCGCGGTCAGCAGACCTTGGCCCCACAGCAGCACCGGGCTGGCGATGAAGATCGAGGAGTAAGTGCCCACCAGCACGCCCACCACGAGGGCGAACGAGAAGCTGCGCAGGACTTCCCCCCCAAAGACAAACAGACACACCACAGCGACCAATGTCAAGCCCGACGTCAGCACGGTGCGGCTGAGCGTCTGGTTGATGCTGAGATTCAGCAGTTCGGTCAAGCTGGACCTCCGGATCGCGTTGCGGTTCTCGCGGACACGGTCGAAAATCACGATCGTATCATTCATCGAGTAGCCAACTAGTGTCAACAATGCTGCCACTACTGTCAACTCGATTTCTCGCCCGAACAGCGAGAAGAACCCGATAGTGATAAAAACGTCATGGAAGACGGCGATCACGGCGGCGACGCCGTAGATCCACTCGAACCGGAATGCAATGTAGACTAGCATACCCGCAAGTGCGAATAGGGTAGCTTTGATGGCCTGCCACTGCAATTCCGCCCCGATTTTCGGCCCGACGACCTCAACTCCGCCGATATGGAACGCTCCCAGCTCCGTTTCCTGCTTCACGGCGGCGAGGACCCCTTCGGGCACGCCCGGAACCGCATCGAACTCCGAGGAGTCGCGCACCAGGCCCGAGCGCGGCGCCTGGTCGCGCCAGGCGACCAGCGCCTCGGCCGCGCCGGCCAGCTCCTGGCTGCTGTGGCCGGCGTCGCGCAGGGCCTGGCTCGCCATCAGCCGCTGGCCCAGCGCGTCGGAGCTGGCGTTGTTGAAATCCAGCTTGCCCGCGGCGATGGGATAGATCTCGCGCAGGGTCTCGATCACCTGCGACTTGCCGGAGGTCTCGACCACCTCGCCCGCCAGGTCCAGGTCGATCTTGAGCTCGTGGCTGTCGGCGCTGTCCTGGAACGGCTGCAGCGTGGCCACGCTGAGCCCCTTGCCCTGCAGCACGGCGCGGATGCGCTCCGGATCCGGCTCGTCAAGGAACTTCGCGTACACGAGCGTGCCGCCCTTGAAGTCGATCCCGAACTTGAGGCCGCCATGGATCACGGCGCTGGCCGCGCCCGCCAGCAGCAGGACGAGGGACAGGCCGATGAAGATGTTGCGGCGACCCAAGAAGTCGATGTTGGTCTGGCCGATCAGTTGCATGACACGTACTCTGCGCTGCGGCCGGCCCCGGTTCCCCCTAGACACCGGCCCGGGCCGCGAAGTTCCCGGCGCCCTATATGCTCATCTCCTTGACCTGCTGCTTGCGCCACAGCGTGAGGTCGAAGATCAGCCGCGATACGAACACCGAGGTGAACAGGTTGGCGAGCAGGCCGATCGCGAGCGTGACGGCGAAGCCGCGCACGGGCCCGCGCCCGAACAGGAACAGGAAGGCCGCCGCGATGATCGTCGTCAGGTTGGTGTCGATGATGGTCAGGAATGCCTTGCCGAAGCCGGCGTTCAGCGCGGCGACGACCGCCTTGCCCTCGCACAGTTCCTCCCGGATGCGCTCGAAGATCAACACGTTGGCGTCCACGGCCATGCCGATCGTCAGGATGATGCCCGCGATTCCCGGCAGCGTCAGCGTAAAGCCGAAGGCGCTGAGCACGGCCAGCAGGATCAGCAGGTTGAAGAACAGCGCGACGTTCGCGTTGATCCCGGCCGACTTGTAGTAGACCAGCATCATCAGAACGATGATCGCCACGCCGTACATGGCGCTGCGCACCCCCTGGCGGATCGAATCCGCTCCCAGGGACGCGCCCACGGTGCGCTCCTCGAGGTAGACCACCGAGGCCGGAAGCGCGCCGGCGCGCAACACCAGCGCCAGGTCCAGCGCCTCGGTTTGCGAGTCGATGTTGTTGATGACGCCCTCGGACTCGATGCGTGACTCGATCGACGCCACGCTTTGAATGCGGTTGTCGAGGACAACCGCCAGATTCTGCCCGATATTGGCCGCTGTGAATATTCCGAAGCGCTGCCCGGCCTGGCGCGAGAGGCTGAATGAGACCTGCCAGGCGCCGGGATTCTGGGTGTCCCTTCCGGCGGTGGCGCCGCGCAGGTCGCGGCCGGTCACGATGGGGTTGCGCTCCAACAAGTACCACTCGTTGCGACCGCGGTCCGTGTAGTGCGCCAGCTCACTGTTGGCCGGCAGGATGCCGTTGTTCTGCGAGCGGGCCGCCTCGGGCGAGCCGTAGGGGCCGCCGATTTCTTTCGCGATCTCCAGCTGCGCCGACATTTGCAGCAAGTTCATCACCCGCGCCGGGTCGCTCACGCCCGGGAGCTGCACCAAGATCTCGTGCTCGGCCTCGGCGCGGCCGTGCTGCTGGATCACCGGCTCGGTCAACCCCAAGCCGTTGATGCGGTTTTCGATCGTCGACATCGACTGCTGCAAGGTCTCCGCTTTCAGCCGCAGCAGCTCGCTGGGCCGCAGCGTTAGCGCGAACGAGCTGCTGCCGGACGAAGCTGAAAGCCAGCTGGGCGCCTCTTCGTCGAGGATTGCCCGGACGTCGCTGACGCGGTCGGTGGGCGTGCCTTCCAATTGGATCTCGATCGAATCCGCGTCCTCGACGGAGCCGGGATCGTTGCGGCGAATGCCCGTGTAGGAGATATCGGCTCGCGCCAGCCGCGTCCTGAGTCGATCGATGGTCTGGTCAGCCTCGGACTTGAGGGCGTCCTGGACTTGCACCTGCAGGATCAGATGGGTGCCGCCCTTGAGATCCAGCCCGAGCGCGATGTTGTCCGACAAGTTCTGCTTGACCGCATCCAAGCTCGGCGAGAAGCCGATCACGCGCCAGAAGCAGAGCAGAAAGACAGCCGCCACGATGGCGATCTTGAGTCCGAAGCGGCTTTTCATCTCGACCCTTCGTTGCGACCGGCCCTAGCTGTCGGTCTTCTCCGCCATGCCGACCACCGCGGTGCGGGCGAACTCGAGCTTGAGGCCATCCGGCGGAATCCGCAGCGTCACGCGGCCCTCGCCCAAGCCTACGACCGTGCCCGTGAGTCCGCCGTTGGTGACGACCTTGTCCCCCGTTGACAAGTTGGCCAGCATCTCGTCCAGCTTCTTCTGGCGCTTGCGGGCCGGCAGGATCACCAGCACGACAAAGATGACGACCATCAGCAGGATGGGCATCAAGGACCCGAGCCCCGACTGCTGGAGCAGCAGTGCAGGCGAGGGTTGCCACGAGGCGAGCAGTTCCGCAGAGAACAGGTGCACTGGGATCGGTCGAACGGTGAGCGGGCCGCCGCGCTCGACGCTCGGCGCGACTAACCACTATAGCGAAAATGCAGGTAGCTGCTCGGGCGCACACGCCGAACCCATGGCTTGGTCAGCTAGAGGGTTCCGGGCTGGCCGAAAACCGCCGCAAACAACGCGGCAAGCTCCCTTCAATGATAGCTTGCCGGATTTGGCGCATCCTGTCAAGATACAGCCAGAGATTGTGCAGCGTGGCCAGGGTGCCGTAGAGCATCTCCCTGGCCAGGAAGAGGTGGCGGAGATAGGCGCGCGTGAAGTTGCGGCAGGTGTAGCAGCGGCAGTCCTCATCGATCGGCATGTGCGACTGCGCGTGGATCGCGTTCTTGATCATGAGCTTCCCGCTCGCCGTGAACAGGTTGCCATTGCGCGCGTTGCGCGTCGGAAGCACGCAATCCATCATGTCGATGCCGAGCGCGACGTACTCGCCGATCTCGTGCGGCATGCCCACGCCCATCGCGTAGCGCGGCTTGTGCCGAGGCAGCTCCGGCTCGCACGAGGCCGTCATCTCGTAGCTGAGCGGCCGGGGCTCGCCGACGGAGAGGCCCCCGACCGCATAGCCGGGCGCATCCAACTCCACCAGCCGCCGCGCACATTCGCGCCGGAGCCCGGCATACATTGACCCCTGCACGATCGGGAACAGCATGCCGGGGGCTTCACTGGCGACCTGCCTGTGGTGCGCGAACGCCCGGCCCGCCCAGCTCAGCGTCAGCTCCATCGAGGCGCGCGCATCTGCTTCTCCGCAGGGATACGGCGTGCATTCGTCCAAGACCATCATCACGTCGCTGCCGAGATCGGTTTGGATGTCAACGGCCAGCTCGGGACTCAAGAAGCGCTGCTCGCCGTCAAGATGCGACCGGAACTCGATGCCCCCATCGCGGATGCGGCGCAGCTTGGCCAGGCTGAAGACCTGGTATCCGCCGGAATCTGTGAGAATCCCGCCGTTCCAGCCCATGAACTCGTGCAGTCCGCCGGCGGCGCGCACGGTGCTCTGTCCGGGGCGCAGCCACAGGTGGTATGTGTTGGCCAGCACCATGCGAGCCTGCAGATCGTCCTCAAGCTGCTGCGGCGTCAGCCCCTTGACGCTCGCCTGCGTGCCCACCGGCATGAAGACGGGGGTTTCGATCGGCCCGTGCCTGGTGTGCAGCACCCCGGCCCGCGCCCTGGTGTGGGGGCACTCGGCCACGATCTCGAATCGACCTGTCACAGCCCGGGCCCGCCCTACAGTTTGGCGCATTGCCCAGGCCCGTGCCGGCACACCGAAGCGGCGTTCGGAAGCGCGCTATAGTAGGGATTCGAGCCCCGCCAGCGCCATGCCAGACGAGCCCAGCCAAGATCCGACCAAGACCGCCCCGCCCCAGGCCGCCGCGGCAGGTGCCGCCGACCGCCGCAAGGCCGCGGCCGAGGAGCGCCGCCGCAAGGCCCGCGAAGAGGCGGCGCGGATCGCCGCGCTGGACCCGCTGGACGCCCCGCACGAGAAGTGCTGGCCCTGGTCTGAGGGCGGCATGACGGGCAACCGCAAGAAGAAGCCAGCGATCCTCGCCGTCACCAACGAGAACTGCACCGGCTGCGCCGGATCGCCGGTTTGCATCAACTACTGTCCGGTGGACGAGTGCATGTACTGGATACCCGACGAAGACCACCCCCCGTTCGGGCGGATCGAGGTCGACGGCCAGACCTGCATCGGCTGCAAGCAATGCATCTCGAAAGGCCCCGACGGCACGTTCCTCGACGGCTGCCCGTGGGACGCGATCGACATGGTGCCCGTGGCGGAAGTTGAAGCCAAGCTCGGGGTGACGTACGAGTTCTAGGTTCCGGCCGGCGGCGCATGCAACATTCGGAGAGGTTCCTCGCCTTGGTCAATGACGCCAAGGCTCGCATCCACGAAATCACAGTAGGTGAAGTCGCCGGCGACATCGCGGCTGGGAGCCAGTTCGCGCTGGTCGACACGCGCGAGGAATCGGAATGGAATGCCGCGCATGCGGCTGGCGCCCGCCATATGGGCAAAGGCATCATTGAGCGCGACATCGAAGCGGCGATCCCTGATCTGGATGCCAAGATCGTGCTCTATTGCGGCGGGGGCTATCGCTCGGCGCTGGCCGCCGACGCTCTGCAGCAGATGGGCTATCGGAACGTCTACTCGCTCGCCGGGGGCTGGCGCGCCTGGAAAGCTGCGGGAATGGCCGTCGAACGGGGCTGAAGGGTTCCACGCCCAGCGTTCGCAACCGGCACGGACGCCGCGCGGCCGTTGCCGGCCAGATCACTCAGCAGGCAGAGGCTGGCCGCCCGGGCGACCCGAAACAGCCTGTTCATCGGCAAACCTAACGTCTACCCGAGCGCCCTCCGGCTGGCATACCAGACGCGTGCCCGCCGGCAGTGCCAACGGACGCAGGAACCAGTAGTCCAGCGTCCCTGGCGGCCGGGGCTCGCGCAGCCACAGCAAGTGTTCGACGCTCCCGTCCGGCCGGTGGGCGGTGACTTGCAGCCATGGAACCCCGACGGAGGCGCCGACGCTGACACCCGTCGCGAGGATGGGCCGCTCCAGCGCCTGCGCGCCGCGCACCCGCATGCGGCCCGCTTGCCGCCCCGCCCCGTCGCCGTCGGCGTGGGCGTGGAACGGCGTGGCAAACTCGCGATCGCCCTCGGGCGCTCCGCCCTCGACCCAGCTGGAGATGAGGGCGATCTCAGGCAACGACAGGCTGCGGTCGTTGCGGAAGGCGCCAAACCCCTTCACAGCGCCCCATGGCGGCATGCGGCGGGTCAGCACCTGGTGCTTGATCGCCTTGGCCCAGGGGCGCACCTCGGCATACGTGGTCAGCGGCATCGGCGCCGCCCCGCCCGCGCGGTGACAGCCTGAACAGCGCTTGTGGAAGACGCGCGACACATCGCGCGTCCAAGTCAGCTCCGTGCTGATCGCCTCGTGCGCCAGGCCAGCCCTCGAAAACCAAGCCAGCGTCAGAAACGCACAAGCGAGAGTTACCCGGCGAGCCCACCGGCGCCGCCGGATCCGGCCGTCCCGGCACGCGCGCGGCACGGCGGCCCTACCCCAAGGCCGGAATCAGTCGCCGCTGGACCGCGCCTGCTTGCCCTGGGTTAGGTACGGCCGCAGGCTCGCATCCGATTCGATGGCGATCTCGAAGAACCCGATCATCATTTCCTCCCAGCTCTGGTCGCCCCAGCGAACCTCCGCCGAGGGGTCGGGATTGTCCGGGTTGTTCGGCGAATTGTCGAAGTGCGCGAAGCACTCGATGGCCGTGCCCGCTGGCAATAGCATCGGCTGCTTGAGGTAGTAGAAGTACTGCCAGTCGAAGTCATACCGCGGCACGCTCAGCAGGGTCTCGCTGCGGCCGTCCGGGTAGCGCAGCTCGAACCGGAAATCGTCCCCCCGCAGGTGCATGTGCGGCATCACGGCGGTGAGCTCGGTGTCCTGGCCGAGGACCCACTTCGATGTGACCGGATGAGCGGCGGCACCGGGCGGAATCACGAACTTGTTATTGGAAGCCATCATCGTCAGCACGCGCTTGGCCGGGGGCGCGTCGAGGAATCGTAGCCCGACGCGGCTGCGATCAAGCTCCTCCTTGCCTGAAGCGGTGTAATGCAGCTGGAAGACGACGTCGGCACCGGCGGGCAGCAGCTTCGCGTGATCCGTCCCCTCGTAGGACACCGCCTCGGTACCGGGCGCGAACCCGGCCAGAATGTCGCGATATTCGTCGCGCTCCCGCTTGCGCTGCTCTTTGCTGGTCGCTCCGGGCACGAAGATCTTGCCCGGCTCGGCCCCTTCCAGCCAATGCGACCCCTTGGGGCGAATGAACGCGAGCACGTGGTGCACCACCGCTCGGTTGCCGGGACGAACCTCGGCGGCGACCACCCACTTGTCCTCCTCGAAGTCGGTCGGTAGCACCAGGTATTGGTAGTCAATCGTGCCCTCAGCGGGAACGCGGAAGGGCTCCGGCATTTCGAGCACGAAATCCGGCTCGCCGATGTTCCAGCCGTCGACGAATTCAAGGGGCGAGGGAGCGTCGGCCGGATCTCCGCGCGCGGCCCCGGTTTCGGCCCATTCGATCAGGACGCGCTTCTCTTCGGCGCTGAGCACGTGGGCGTTCGACCACTCGCCGAACTGCGGGTCGGCAAACCATGGCGGCATCCGGTCCAACGCCACAGCCTCGTGGATGGCCCGGGCCCAGGGGCGGGTCTCCTCGTAGGTGAGAAACGACATCGGCGTGGCCTCGCCGGGACGGTGGCACTGCTGGCAGTTGGCTTGCAGGACCGGCTCTACATCGCGGTGAAAGGTGACCGCCTCGCTGGCGCCGGCGGGCAGCGCGACGATCGCCAACGCCAATGCGGATATGAACTTCATCGGAAACTCCAAGTATCCATTTTAGACCCCAGCGCTCAGCAGGGGTCGAGGGGCCGATTCGCCCAGCCGGCCTAGCCGCGGAACTCCAGAGCGTCCTGGCCGCACAGCCCCTCGACCTGCTTGCGGAACTTCCGGTCCGGATTGACGCGTGCGTCGATGTCCAACACCACCGCGTACTGGCGAGGCCGTTCCAAGCGAAGGCTGAGATTGGTCTGTCCGGGATGGCCGTCGACCAACTCCCGGAGGCGGCTCGCCACAGAGCCGACGTCGCTATCGCCGCGCAATGTGAGCGATACACAGGCATGCTCGGGCTGAGGGGCGCGGGCGTTCTTGAGCAGCGTGACTTCCTCAACCGACACGCGTCGTCCGGAGCTCTCCTCGGCGCGCACGGAGCCGGTCACTAGCACGGGCTGATCCTGGACCAGCCTCTCTTCCAAGCCCTCGAACTGATTGGCGAACACGAGCAGTTCGACACTGCCGTCGCGGTCTTCCAAGACCGCCGATGCCCAAGGGCGGCCTTCCTTGTTCCTGCGGCGCTGGACGCTGTGCAGCACGCCGCAGACCGACACCGTACGGCCGTTGTCAACCTTGTCGAGCGACGTCGTGGTATGGGTGCCGACCTCTTCGACGGCCTCTTCGAAGGAATCCAACGGATGGCCCGTCACGTAGAAGCCGAGCATCTCCTTTTCGCAAGCTAGCCGTTCGGTGGCAGACCATTCCTCCACGTCAGGCAGGCTGGCGAGCTTGCCCTCGTCGTCGGCCGCCGCCCCCCCGAAGAGCGATCCCTGTCCCAGTTCCTCGTCCCGGCGCGCGCGCTGTCCGCTCTCGATCATTGTGTCTAGGCCTGCCAGCATCTGCGCCCTGTGGCCGCCCAGGCTGTCCATCGCGCCGGCCTTGATCGCGCTCTCCACCATGCGCTTGTTGATCTTGCTCCAATCGACCGCCTTGCAGAAGTCGAACAAGGACTCGAAGCCGCCGTCCCGGCTCCGGCGCACCTCGATGACGGACTCCACGGCGCCCTTGCCGACATTCTTGATCGCGCCGAGCCCGAAGCGGATCTCCTTGTCGCCGGCGGGCGTGAAGTCCCAGAACGAGGAGCCGATGTCCGGCGGCAGGACGCGGATCCCCATGTCGCGGCACTCGTTGAGGTACAGCCGCACCTTGTCCGCGTTGTGCAACTCTGCAGTCAGCAGGGCGGCCATGAACTCCACCGTGTGGTGGGTCTTGAGATAGGCGGTGATGTATGCCAGGAAGCCGTAGGCGGCGGAGTGCGACTTGTTGAAGCCGTACCCGGCGAACTGCTCCATCAGGTCGAAGAGCTTCGACGACACCGCTTCGGGAAAGCCGCGCTCGCTGGCGCCGCCGAGGAACTTGGCGCGATGCTCGGCCATGACCTCGGCCTTCTTCTTGCCCATCGCGCGGCGGAGCAGGTCCGCTTCGCCCAGCGAGTAGCCCGCCACCACGTTGGCGATCTGCATGACCTGCTCCTGGTAGACGATGACCCCGTAGGTTTCTTTCAGCAGCGGCTCGATCTCGGGCAGGAGGTAGCTCACGGGCTTGCGGCCGTGCTTGCGGTCGATGAAGTCTGGAATCATGCCGCCCTGGATCGGTCCCGGGCGGTACAGCGCATTGAGGGCGCACAGGTCCTCCAACCGCTCCGGCTTGTAGCGGCGGCAAATGTCGCGCATGCCCTTGGATTCGAACTGGAACACGCCGCTGGTGAGACCCTCTGAGAAGAGCTTGTACGTCTCGGCATCGTCCAGCGGGATGCTGTCCTGAGTCGGGCGCTTGCCCGTGCGCTTCTCGATCCAGCCGAACGCATCTTCGATGATCGTCAGCGTCGTCAGCCCCAAAAAGTCCATCTTGAGCAGCCCCATCGCCTCGAGGCTGTTCATGTCGTACTGGGTGACGATTTCGTCTCGGTTCGTCTTGTAGATCGGAATCAGCGACTTGAGCGGCTGCGGGGCGATCACGACGCCCGCCGCATGCACGGACGGGTTGCGCGCCACGCCTTCGAGGCGCTTGGCGGTCTGGATCACCTTGTTGACGCGCTCGTCCTCGGCCATGGCGGACCGGAGCTTGGGTTCCTGCTCGATGGCCTTGTCCAACGTGATCTTGAGCACGTTCGGCACCAGCTTGGTGAGCCGGTCGACCTGCCCGAAAGACAGGTCCATCACCCGGCCCACGTCCTTGATGGCGGCCTTGGTCGCCATGGTGTTGAAGGTGATGATCTGCGAGACCTGCTCGCGACCGTACTTCTCGGTGACGTACTGGATCACCTCCCCGCGCCGATTCATGCAGAAATCGATGTCCACGTCCGGCATCGACTTGCGCTCGATGTTCAGGAAGCGCTCGAAGAGCAGTCCGTATTGCAGGGGGTCGATGTCGGTGATCGACATCGCATAGGCGACCAGCGAGCCTGCCGCGGACCCGCGGCCGGGCCCGACCGGGATCTTCCTCTGGCGTGCGACCCGGATGAAATCCCAGACGATCAGGAAGTACCCGGAGTACTGCATCTGCTGGATGACCTTGATCTCGTAGTCAAGCCGCTCCGCGTACTCTTGCAGCGGCCTGCGCAGCAGACCCTTGGCGTGCAGGGCCTCGAGGCGCGCTCGGCGCATCTCGAAGCCTTGCCGGGCCACGTATTCGAAGTAGGTGTCGATCGTGTGCTCGGCGGGAACGTCGAACTTGGGGAACGGATCCGCGATCGGCTTGAGCGTGAGATCGCACATCTGGGCGATTTCCCACGTGCGATCCAACGGGCCTTGGTCGCCATCGAACAGCGCCGCCATCTCCTCGCGGCTCTTGAGATAGAACTCCTGGGTCTCGAACCGCATGCGGTTCTCGTCGCTGAGCGTCTTCCCGGTCTGGACGCAGAGCAGGGCCTCGTGGGCGCCCGCGTCTTCCCGCGTCAAGTAGTGCGCGTCATTCGTCGCCACCAGCGGTATGCCCGTCTCGCGCGCCAGGCGCAGCTGCAGCGGGATCAGTTTCTTGTCAAGCTCGAGGCCGTGGTCTTGTATCTCGAGGAAGAAGTTCTCCTTGCCGAAGATGTCCTGGTACTCGTAGGCCAGCTTGCGGCCCTGCTCGTAGCCCTGCTCCAGCAGCGTCTCCTGCAGGTCGCCCCGGAGACAGGCCGACAGGCAAACCAGGCCCTCCGCATAGCGCGCGAGCAGGTCCTTGCTGATCCGCGGCTTGTAGTAGAAGCCTTCGGTATATGCGGTGGAGACCAGGTCGATCAGATTGCGATAGCCGGTCTCGTTCTTGCACAGCAGCAGCAGGTGGTGGTAGCGCATGCTTGCGTCGTGCTGCCTGTGGTCGCCGGCGACCGTGTAGATCTCACAGCCGATGATCGGCTTGATGCCGGCCTTCTTGGCCGCCGAGTAGAAATTGACGGCGCCGAAGAGGTTGCCGTGGTCCGTGATCGCCACGGCCGGCCACTCCCGTCGGGCGGCCACTTTCATCAGCCGCGGAATGTGGCAGGCCCCGTCGAGAAGGGAGTAATCCGTATGGCAGTGCAGGTGGACGAACGGCTGTGCCATCGGGAATCCGATTCCCAAGTATAGGGCAGCTCCGAGGGGGCTCTGAGTGTGTCTTGAACGGTCTCCGAGTCACCCCCGGCGGGCGGGCACTCGGACACCAGCGAAACGAGATCGCGGTCCACTCACATCTCGCCGATGGCGCGCCTTTAACCCCGCGGTTGACCGAAGGCTTGGCCAACGCCGAGCCAAGGGAAAGCAATCGCACTCAACGGGCAGGCGAGCCATGCCTTTGGATCCACTCGACACTCTCGAAGTGCTCTCCTCACGCGGACTGCTGGTTTGGACGGATAGATACGGATAGATTAGGTAGCGCGACGGAGGAACGATTACCGCTTGGAGACCTCAACTTGACTGGTGACAATCCGTTCGAGGTCTGTTCAACTTCATCGAGCAAGCACCCGCAGGAGCCTCTCTCGTCGCGCGAGCCAATCCGACATTGACACGATGGGCGTCGCGATTTGGCTTGGAAGCCCTGGCCTGCGCCGGCAAGATATGGATGTGTGTTGAGTGCAGCAGTTCGTCACTCTCCGAGAACCAAGGATCGTTCGCAGGTTGTCGCTTCCTCGCTGAAGGGGAATAGTGTTTCGCGCTCCTCGATAACTCCTCAAGGTCTCAGACAGGTCATGACGGAGGCCTCCGTGCGGCTACTTCCAGGTAGTCTATTCTGAGCGAATCGGGGAAGGTGCTTGACAGATGGCTCCTGAAGAGGTCGTCAAAGCGGTTGTGGGTCAGTCGAAGACCTCGACACGGCCAGTGTACCGCGGGCAGGCCGATGCGGCGTGGCAACTCCAGTCAGGGGCCGTCCGTCGCTTGCAAGGCGCTCATGCGAAGGAATTGATGGCAGACCAGAGCACGCTCCGGAGTTTGGTCGCCAAGTACCACAAAGAACAACTCATCATACCGATGGAGATCATAGATGGTGCCAATTTGTCGGACCTGCAGAGGCTATCCGTGCTCCAGCATCTGGGGGCGGGGACCCAATGGCATTAACTTGAGTCCGTGACTGGCGACGAAATCGTAAGTGATCGTAAGTGACTGAAATAGAGTGAGTTCGCGATCAGAGAGAATTTTTTCGCCGGGGCTTGACTTTTTCCGCTAGGTTTGCCATCGTAGGGTT
>JAJEHF010000203.1 GCA_022823865.1 Bryobacterales bacterium | reverse complement strand
AAAAGAAACATTTATTGCAAGGATGAAATGCGCAATATACGAAAAAAACGTGGCACTACAAAATTCGCAATTTGGAGGGTTTGCGGCCGTAAACCGTTCAAACTACGTACCGACCCGAAATTTACTGTCGAAAATGAGCCTGAGATGTGATGTCCCCCGAAGGGGGCGTTTAAGATGGCCGAGCTGCCGGATTCGGCTATTGCTCGGTTCCGGTCCATGAAGCTGTGGCCAGGGTCGAAGTCTTCCCGGCGCCTGCGAGGGGAGGCTGCCTCGGCGGGCAGGGGAGTCAGGATCGGCTTGAATTCCCCTCCACCCGCCTGCGCAGGCACGCGAAGAACTTGTCCGCCACCATCTTGGCCGTGCCCACCAGCAGTCGTTGGCCGACACGGGCGATCGGGCCGCCGACCTTGGCCGAGGATTGCACCACGACCGTGCTCCCGGCTGCGCTCGGCGCGATCTCGATCCTAGCCTCGCCCTTGGCGAAGCCGGTGCTGCCCTTGCCGTCGACCTGCAGGGTGAACGAGTCCGGGCGCTGCATGTCGCGCATGGCCACGGTCCCGCGAAACCTGCCCTTGATGGCAGCCACGCCAATCGTCATCGCTGCCTCGTAGCGGTCGTCTCCGAGGGGTGTGAGCGCTTCGCATCCGGGCAGGCAGCCGGCCACTGTCTCCGGCGTGGTCAGGGCGTCGAAGACGGCCTCGGGAGGCGCTTCGAATTCGTATTCGCTGTTGAAGTCCATGCTGCAGCCGCTTCCGCAAGACTACCAGAGGCTGCCGTCAGCGTACCGGCGCGCGGCTTGGGCCGGACTCGAGGCTGTTCAAGCGCTGCGCCAGGTGCTCCAGGCTGGCCAGGTTGTGGGCCGGGAGAAAGTCATCCACGTAGGGCAGTGCCGCTTGCAAGCCGCGCGTGAGCGGCTCGTAGGCCGGATCCCCCAGCAGCGGGCTGAGCCAGACGAGCCGGTGGCAGGATCGTTGCAGCCTCGAAATCTCGCGGCGCAGCGCCTCGGGCTCGCCCCTATCCCAGCCGTCGGAGACCACCAGAACCACGGCTCCCCGCCCGAGGACGCGCCTGGCCCACTCGACATTGAAGGTGCGCAGGGCGTCACCGATGCGGGTGCCGCCGGACCAATCGGGCACCAATCGCGCCACCTCTTGCAGCGGGTTGGAACCGCGCCGCCCGCGCAGCTTCTTGGTGATCCGCGTCAAACGCGTCGCGAACAGGAACGATTCGACGCGCTCCAGGTTCCCGCTCAGGCAGCAGGCGAACCACAGCAGCATCCTCGTGTAGCGCTCCATCGATCCGCTGATGTCGCACAGCAGTACTAGGCGGCGCGGTGCGGGCTTGGGGCCGCGGGTCGGGATTTCGCCCGGATCGGTCTCCCGTCGCGCCAGCCGTCCCAGCAGGGCGCGGACATCGGGCGCTTCTCCCGTGCCGCGCTGCCAGCGCTTTGTCCGCCGCGGAGCCGGGCGCCAGCGCAGTTCGCGCAGCATGTCCACCGCTTGGGACAGTTCTTCGGCGCTGAGCCGCTTGAAGTCCTTCTCGCGCAAGACCTCCCGGTCGCTGTAGGTGCTGATTTGCACTCGCTCGAGGGCCGCTTCGCTAGCGTGGCTGGACGACCCAGCGGTGCCAGAGAGCGATTCCATTTCGACCACTGGATCGCCGAACCGCCGCTCGCTGCCCAGCGGTCGCAGGTCGAGCCTGGTGCCGGCGCCCGAGGGCCCGCTCCAGAACAGGCGGAAGGCACGGTCGAACACCGGCAGGTCTTCTGCCCGGCTGACCAAAGCGGCCCGCAGCGCAAGCCGGAAGTCCTGCCTGCGGCCGATGTCGACGTGCTCCAGCGCGCGTGCCGCTGCGATGGTGGCCCCGGCGGGCACCGGCAGGCCGGCCGAGCGCAGCAGCCGGGCGAACCGGGTCAGGTTTTCTAGGAGGTGGCCCATGGCGAGTCGGCCGCCTGTCCCGCCCTGCTGCTGCGAATCCCCCGGTGCGCGGCCCGGTCAAGCATCGCCTTGACCGGCTCGCCGCGCACGGCGGCAATGTCCTCTTGGTTCTTGAGCAGGATGCCCAGCGTCTCGTCCACGCGCTGCTCGTCCAAGCGTTCGCAGTCCAAGGCGACTAGCGCGGCTACCCAATCGAGCGTCTCCGACACTCCCGAGGTCTTGTACAGCTCGGAGTCGCGCAGTTCCTGCACGAAGGCGGTGGCACTCTCGCTCAGCGCCTGGGAAGCGCCCGGGACCTTCAGGTTGACGATGCGCAGCTCCTTGTCGAAATCGGGGTAGTCGATCCAGCAGTACAGGCAGCGCCGCTTCAACGCATCGTGCAGTTCCCGCGTGCGGTTCGACGTGATCAGCACGATCGGCGGCTGGGCCGCCCGAATCGTGCCGAGTTCCGGGATCGTGACCTGGAAGTCTGAGAGCATTTCCAGCAGGTAGCCCTCGAATTCGTCATCGGCCCGGTCCAGTTCGTCGATCAGCAGCACGGGCGCAGGGCCGCGGTGCTCGAGCGCCTGCAGCAACGGGCGCTCGAGCAGGAATTCCCTTCGAAACAGTTCCTTGGCGGCCTCGCGCCGCTCCAAGCCGCCGCCGTTCCGCATCAGCTGGATCTCGAGGATCTGGCGCGTGTAGTTCCATTCGTAGACCGCGTGGCTGATGTCCAGCCCCTCGTAGCACTGCATGCGGATGAGATCGCGCCCGAGGGAGGCCGCGAGGGCCTTGGCGACCTCGGTCTTGCCGACACCGGCCTCGCCTTCGAGCAGTACGGGGCGCTGGAGCTTGAGCGCCAGGTAGACAGAGGTCGCCAGGGCGCGGTCGCAGACGTAGTCCTCCCGCGCCAGCGTCGCCTGCAGCTCGTCGATCGAGTCCGGTATCGGCCTTTGGGCGGACATGCCTGCGGGTCGCGTGTCAGCCGCAGCGCGCGGCTGCGGCAGTCAGCGCCCGGCCCACCCACACATGGGCCACGGCGCTGCGGTACTCCGCCGAGGCGTATACGTCCCCAAGCACCTCGTCATCGTCCAGCGAATCGCCGACGCAGCGCGCGGCATCGGCGATCGCGCCGGCGCTGAGGGCCTTGCCCACCAAGGCGTCTTCGACAGCTTCCGCCCGAACCGGGGCGGGCACGAGGCCGCCCAGGGCCACGCTCGCGGCGCTGCACACGCCGTCCGCGACCGCCACCGAAGCGGCCGCTCCTATGACCGCATAGCGCGATGCCGGATGCGAGAACTTGGCGTAGGCCGAACCCTGCCCGCCGCTGCCGGAGGGCAAGCTGATGGAGGTCAGAATCTCGTGTTCCTCCACGGCGGTCGTCATCAGTCCCTCGAAGAAGTCCGCGGCGTCAACCGTGCGCGTGCCGGAGGAGCCCGCGATGGAAAACTCCGCCCCGAGGCAGCGGAGCACGGCCGGCAGATCCGATGCCGGATCAGCGTGCGCCACGTTGCCCCCGATGGTCCCGCGGTTGCGGACGGCTGGATCGCCGATCATGCCGGCCGCTTCTGACAGCGCGGTCGCGCCGGATTGCAGCGTCGCAGACGCCGCTATCTCCGCATGCGTCGTGAGCGCGCCGATCACGATTCGGCCAGCCTCCTCGCGGATGCCGCGGATCCCGTCGATCCGGCCGATGTCGATGAGCGCCGAGGGAGCGGCCAGGCGCAGCTTGAGCACGGGGATCAGGCTATGGCCGCCCGCCAGCACCTTTGAGTCAGGGTGCTGCTCCAGCAAGGCCGCAGCCTCGGCCACTGAACTCGCCCGGTAGTAGTCGAACTGTGGTGCAAACATGGTTCAGTTCCTCCCCTGTGCTGCTTGGATGGAGCGCCACACGCGCTCCGGCGTCAGCGGCATGTTGACCGCCTCCACGCCGAGCGGCGCCAAGGCGTCGATCACAGCGTTGTAGACGGCCGCGGTGGATGCGATGGTGCCGGCTTCGCCGATACCCTTGACCCCCAGCGGGTGGTGCGGCGAGGGCGTGACGGTCGAGTGGACCTCGATATCCGGCAGCCGGTCGGCACGCGGCAGGGCGTAGTCGAGCATCGTGCCGGTGAGCAACTGGCCGTCGTCGTCGTATACCCCCTCCTCCCAAAGCGCCTGTCCGATGCCTTGGACGATGCCGCCGTGAACCTGTCCCTCGACGATCACGGGATTGATCTGCGGACCGCAGTCGTCGACCGCCACGTAGCGCTTCAACTCCACGTTCCCGCTCTCGGCGTCGACCTCGACCACGGCAAGGTGCGCGCCATACGGGAAGACGAAGTTCGGCGGGTCGTAGAAGGTGGTGGCCTCGAGCCCGGCTTCCACGCCCTCGGGCATGTTCCAGGCCACGTTGGCCATCAGCGCGATGTCCTGGATCGTCTTGCTGGAGTCGGGCGAGCCCTTGACAAAGAACTTGCCGTCGTCGTAGTCCATGTCCTCCACCGCCGCTTCCAGCAGGTGGGCGGCGATCACCTTGGCCTTGTCGCGGATCTTGCGCGCTGCCAGCGCGAGGGCCGCCCCGCCGACCGCAGTGGTCCGGCTGCCGTAGGTGCCCCAGCCCATGGGCGTGTTGTCCGTGTCCCCGTGAATCACCTTCACGTCGTCCGGCGAGACGCCGAGTTCGCCCGCGATGATCTGGGCGAAAGTCGTCTCCTCGCCTTGGCCGTGAGGAGACGCTCCGATCATGACGTGGACCTTGCCGCTGGGGTGGAAGCGCACGATGGCGCTCTCCCACAGACCGCCCTGGAAGCCGATCGCGCCGGCCACTTGCGAGGGGCCCAGGCCGCAGATTTCGACGTATGTCGACAGGCCCAGGCCGATGTAGCGCCCGTTCTTGCGGGCCTCTGCCTGCTCGGCGCGCAGCTGCTGGTAGTCGGCCTCCGCCAGCAGCTTGCTCAGCGCGCCGTCGTAGTTGCCGCTGTCGTAGGTGAGGCCGGTCACGACGTCATGGCCGTCATCGAACTTCGGGATGAAGTTGCGCCGGCGGACTTCCGCCGGGTCCAGCCCGAGCTTGGCTGCCAGCAGGTCCACCAGGCGCTCGACCATGAAGGTGGCCTCTGGCCGGCCCGCCCCGCGATAGGCCTCTACGGGAGTCGTGTTGGTGTACAGGCCGTAGACATCCTCGTGAATCGCCGGGATGTCGTACACGCCCGAAAGCATCAGCCCGTGCAGGATGGTGGGTATGCCCGGTGCCGCTGTGGAGAGGTATGCGCCCATGCCGGCCCAGACCGTGGCGCGAAGGCCCTTGATCTTGCCGTCGGCGGTGGCAGCGAGCTCGATCTCCTGCACGTGGTCCCGGCCGTGCGTGGTGGCTTGGTAGTTCTCGCTGCGCGATTCCACCCATTTCACCGGGGCGCCCAGCTTCTTGGAGCAGAACATCGTGATGAAGTCTGCCGGGTAGGCCGCGATCTTGCTCCCGAACCCGCCCCCGACCTCGGGCGCGATCACGCGCAGCCGGTCCTCGGGGACGCCGATGACGAGCGAGGACAGGAAACGCAGGATGTGGGGGTTCTGCGTGGTGTTCCAGACTGTCAGCTCGCCGGTGGCCGCGGTGTAGCTGGCCAGCGTGGCGCGCGGCTCCATCGCGTTGGGGATCAAGCGCTGCTGGATGATCGTCTCCTTGACCACGACATCGGCCTGGGAAAACGCTTCGTCGATGTCGCCGCCCCCGGTGACCGTCCAGTGGAACGCTTGGTTGCCCGCGATCTCGGCGTGCAGCTGGGGCGCGCCGTCGGCGGCAGCCTTCTTGGGCTCGACCACGGCATCCAGCGGATCGTAGTCGACCTCGATCAGGTCCAACGCGTCGTATGCCTCGTGACGGGTCTCGGCGACCACGACCGCGACGATGTCGCCAACGTACCGAACGGTGTCCCTAGCGACGCAGTGATAGTCGGCGATCGTCAGCCCCGAGTCGGGGAGCAGCCAGGCACACGGCGAGGGAGCGATCTCTCCCTCGGTGTCCGCGCCGATGTAAACCGCCACCACGCCCTGCGCGGAGGCGGCCTGCGAAGTGTCGATGCCGTTGATGCGGGCGTGAGCGTACGGGCTGCGCAGCAAGGCCGCGTGCAGCGTGCCCGGCAGAGTGATGTCGTCGGTGTAGCTCGCGCTGCCAGTGATCAGCCGCGGGTCCTCCCGCCGCCGGATGCCCGAGCCGAAAGTCGATGCGCTCATGACGTCCCTCCCTGCATCGTTTCCGCGGCGTCCCGGACGGCGCGGACGATGTTCTGGTAGCCGGTGCAGCGGCACATGTTGCCCTCGAGGCCGTGGCGGATTTCCTCGGCAGAGGGATCCGCATTGCAGCGCAGCAACTCGTGCGACGCCAGGATCATGCCGGGCGTGCAGTAGCCGCACTGCAGGCCGTGCTTGTTCCAGAAGGACTCCTGCAGCGGATGCAGCTCGGAGTCGCCGGCCAAGCCCTCGATCGTGGTGACCGAGGCACCATCGGCCTGCACCGCCAGACAGGTGCAAGCCTTGGCCGAGACGCCGTCCAGCAAGATCGTGCACGAACCGCACTGGCTCGTGTCGCAGCCGACCTTGGTGCCGGTCAGCCCGAGCACGTCGCGAATGAAATGGACTAGCAACAGCCGGGGCTCGACCTCTCTGTCGTAGCGTCGGCCGTTCACCGTGATACTGACTGGTATCGTCACCCTCTATGCCTCCCCTGGCGTCCGATGCGGAGGGTGCCGCGGCAGACGCGCTGAGAGATTGTAGCGCAATGGGGTGTGGGGTGAAAACGGCGCGTCAGATCGATCCGGGGAACAGATCCACGATCACGGGAGCCGATTGGGGCCACGTACAGTCGCGCAGCCCTTCGACTGCCTTCCGGTACTCCAAGTCAACCCATGCGTCGCAGAGCTGATCCGCAACGACTCTGGTTCCGACGATGCGGTGAAGCCTTGAAGTAACGGGCCGGTGAGGGTTGAATTCGTAGTTGAAACCCGGCCCGGTGCCAGAATGGCGGCAGCGGTGCAAGTCGTACAAGTCAACTAGGCCTAGGCCTAGCACGGCACCAAGCGCATCTCTTTCTCTGGACGTATGGTTTAACGCTTTCGGTAGAGCAGGTCCATCTGAAACAACGTTAAAGTCGCCCGCCAGTACGCATCCCCCGGAGAGCTTGGATCGCTTGCCAAGATGTTCTTGCAAATGCTCCATCCACGCAATCTTGCGTTCCATGGCTCCCTCGAAGCCGTTTGCGTCAGGATTCCCGTACACCGCATAGACCGACGAGAATTCTAGATCGCCCACGGCGACAGTGACGAACCGCGCCCCTGGATCCCGCTGGCCGGGCAGGCCCAGCTGCAAGACCTTGGGCTTGGGAAGCGTCTTTCGAACCAATACGGCGACTCCCCAGCCGTTCCGGAACTGTCCATCTCGGGCGTGGGCGACCGATTCATAACCGGCCTGTCGCAGTGCTTCTTCGGGGAAGCGATCTGTCGCCGCAAAGGTCTTCTGGAGAGCAACGATATCCGGCTTCCTACTGTCCAGCCAGTGGCAGAGATAGCGCAGCTTGGAACTGATGCCACCGATACACCACGTTGCGAGACGCATGGCCGGGATTCTACCAGCCGCGCGATCCCCCCAGCTGCTAGCTGGACCGGTCGATGAAGATCAATGCCGGTATTTCAGACGTCTTCCGTGAAGCCCTCAGAGGCGTTTCTTCTTGGTTGTCGGGCAAGGTTGTCGGCAGCAAGCGCAAACGTCGTTGCAGTCATCAAAGAGGTGTACAAGTAAGTCGAGCCACGATTCCGCTGATGAGGCCGCTCGGCCTGATTCGGCGTCAGTTTACGCGGGCGGCACCAGCGGAAACTCATCGTCCGTGCTCGAAGCCCATTCAACCAGCAGCTCGCGGTGGCGGTTCAACTCTGCCTGATATTCCGGAGTCCCTACTAGGCTATTGATCTCATCCGGATCGGTTTCGAGATCGAACAATTGCTCGCGGCGGCTACCGGTGTCGTATACGACGTACTTGTAGCGCTCTGTCCTTACCATGCGACCCGCTGCGCCGCCGTCTCGCCCCCGCGCGAAGGTCGTTTCAGCGATCACGTAAGGCCTGTCCCAAGTTATTGCGGATCCCCGAGCGAGCGGTTGCAGAGATCGACCGTGCACCGGTCCCGGAGCACCGGGGAGTCCGGCGGCATCCAAAATGGTCGGCATCAGGTCGATGCCCGTCGAAACCAGTGCATTCGACGTGCTTCCTGGATTGCTCGCTTGCGGATCGGCGATGAGGAGCGGGACCCGCACAGCCTGTTCGTAGAGGACCTGCTTTTGGTTCCAGTGGTGACTGGCGACGCCCTCGCCATGGTCGCTGGTGAAGATGATGACCGTGTTGTCCTCGTGGCCGGAATCGTCGAGAGCGTCGAGCACTCTGCCGATTTCCCGGTCGGCTTTCTCGACCAGCCGGTAGTAGCCCCAAAGATACTGTCGCCATTCCAAGTCGGTCCAGTCGACCGTGGGGTAGTGGAAGTCCCGATTCCTCTCTTGGCTCATGCGAATGGCTGTCGGCTCGTTTTCGGGAATGGCGAAGTTTGCGGGCAGGGGAGGAAGCTGGGCTGCGTCGTCTGGCAACGGCGGGATCGGGCCTTGCGGCAGGTCCTGTCTCCGCGCGAGCTGGCACACGTCGTGAGGGTTGCGCACAGATAGCGTCAGGAAAAACGGCTTGTCGCGTGGAGCTTGCAAGTACTCGATAGCCTTGTCAGCAGCGACGCTATCGCTGCGGGTCTCTTCCGCGGCCGAGGGATAGCCCGCTTCCGCAAAAGAGGTCCCGACATGCCACTTGCCGAAGTAGGCCGTATCGTAGCCGCCGGACTGCATCAGTTTCCCGAGCATCGGATACTCGCCGTTTAGCCCGCGGCCGTTCGTGGATGCGCCGATCTCGTGTGGATAGCGCCCCGTCTGAATGCTGGAGCGGCACGGCAAGCACAGAGGCTGGGTAACGTAGCTCCGCGTGAACCGGACTCCTCGTGCGGCAATTCGATCCATCGCAGGTGTGTTGATGTGCGGATTGCCCGTACAACTCATCGCCTCGTCGGTGTGCTGGTCAGTCATCACCAACAGCACGTTGGGACGTTCCGGAGCGGATCCCTGCCGACAGCCGAGCAAGGCCACGCTTGCCAGTCCGGCGGTCTGCAGAAGTGAACGCCTGTCCAGATTCGTCGATGCAGTCATGGCTGCTAACCAATGTGGCCGATTCCCATCCCGTTCGCAATCGCGCGTCAGTAAACGCGCTCCGTCGGATGCGAGCGACTCATCCTGCCGGGCAGATCCGTGCGGCAGCTGTGCATGAGGCCATGCGGGAGGCGGTGCGCTAGATGGAACGCTCACCGGGCTGCCTCGTGCGCGCCGTCAGCCTATTTCCAATCAGAACCGGAACGTGTACTGCAGCTTGGTCGCCAGGCGCGAATCCTGCTGGCGGAAGTCGTAGAAGCCGCCCAACTCCTGGATCCAGCCCTGGCCGAAGATGAAGAACAGGTCATTGCCGGGCTCCAGCGTCCAGCGCACGCGGCTCTGGAGGCCAAGGTTGCCTGACCGGTTGTCGAATTGAATGAGGTTGGAGAACGACAGGAAGGGTGAGACGGCGTAGTTGATCTGCGTGCTGAAGATCCGGGCGATAAAGTTCCCTTCGGGCAGCTGCGCGAACGTCTGGTTGGAATTGAGGCTGATCACGAACTTCGGCGGCATCTGGTAGCGCAGCCCAGTCTGTACCGTCTTGGCTGTCCCAGACCAGAAGTTTCCAAACGTGAGCCCGATGCTTCCTTGTAGTGGTCGTTTCTGCGCCGACGTGAAGAAGATTCGCATCGGCGTGAAGCGATACTCGCCGGGCGGCAGCACCACTCCCGGAGATATCTCGAACGGTTCGAACAGGCGCTCGTAGGTCGGGTTCAGGTCGAACAGGCTGTGCATCGAGTCGCCAGACATGAAGTGCCAGTCGAAGAGCGTGAAATACAGCTTCCAAGTCTCGACTAGGCCGTTGTCGAGCCGCGTGAAGCGCGTGTAGAAGACATCGTGGAACATCTGCTGAATGCCCGACGATGGATTTGGCCGCGGGTTGTAGCTGGCCCCCAGCCGCATCATCCTCACGTTCGAACGCTGCACGAATCCCAGTTCGGGATCGAAGTTCTCCTGGATCTCCCGCCACTGGAACTGTCCCTGGAATCTGTCGTTGGCGTAGTGCGCTCCGAATCCGAACGATGCGTTCTTGTCGTCGACGCCGTCCTTTCTCGTTTTCAGTCCCCAGGCGTTGACCAGCATGTTGCGGTTGGTTCCCAGGAAATTCGAGGTGGCCAGGCGAATGTCCATGCCGGCCGTGGTGCTCATCGACGTGCGCTCCGGGGTAAACGGATCGTCTCTGGAGGCCGGTCTGGCAGGATCCCCGCCAGTGAAGATCGCGCCGACGTACGACTGTTCGAGGAAGTTCTGCCGCACGCGCCCGACGAACATGTTGCTGTCGAAAACGCCCGGTATCTCCCGAGTGCGCACGTTCAGCACGCCGATCTCGGTGCGCCCGGCTCTGCCCGTAAGCTTGAGGCCGTAGTCGATGGGCACCTCCTGCCCGCGCAGCAACCCGACACGGCGGCTGAAGAAGGGGAAGATCTCAGCCCCAGGGCTGGGAATGCCCCCGGGCTGGTCGATGCCGGTCGTGGCGAAATTGAACACGCCGGCGTCTTGCAGGAAGAAGGACCTTTTCTCGGGGAAGAAGATCGAAAACCGGGTTAGGTTGATCTGGCGATCATCGACTTCGGTCTCGCCGAAGTCCGTGTTGACCGTGGTGGACAGGCGCAGGCTCGGCGTGAGGTTGTAGAAAAGGTCCAGCCCCGGCTTGCCGCGGACGATATCGTTGCCCGTGACTCCGGAATGGAACCAGCGCTGCGCGATGAAGGGGCGGACGTCGAGGCCGATGCCCTGCTCGATGTTGTCGAGGTTCGTGATCTCGCCCGCCTCCGAGACTTGGAAGAATTGCGTCTGGAAGCGCGCTCCGGTCCAGCGCACCTCCTCCAGCTTGCGCTGGATGATGCGGCTGATGTTGAAGCCCCAGACGCTCTGGCCGGAAGGAAAGGCCAGGCTCTTGAAGGGGATCGCGAACTCGGCGCTCCAGCCCTCGGAGGAGCGCCTGGTCTTGACGATCCAGATCGCGTCCCAGTCTTCGTTAGTCTCGCCGTTCGCGAACACCAACCCGTCCACTAGCGCCCCGTTGGGATTCGTGGAGAAGTGGAACGCGTTGCTCTGGTCGCGAAAGGTGTCGAGGATGATGCTCAGGCGGTCGTCAGGGTTCAGGCTCGCGTCGCGCGCCATTTGCGAAGCCAGCACTCGATCCGGCTCGGAGTCGTAGCACATCACACCGATGTAGAGGTTGTTCTTGTCGTAGAGCAGCGTGACCTCGGTCCGCTCGGTCGGCTTCTGGCCGGCCCGGGGGATCCTCTGAACCAGTTCGCCGATCTTCGGCGAGCGTCGCCAGGGCGCCTCGTCGAGGTTCCCGTCAATTACGATCGAGGAAGTGATCTCGGTCACCACGGCCGAGCGCGAAGCTGGGGGCGTGCCGGGCTGCTGGGGAAAGGCCGCGCACCAGAGCCCTGCCGCAAGCAGCTGGCACGCGCAGATCGTGATCCGCAGCAGCCCCGCTTGGTGGCTCGTGAGTGGGCGGGCAGTCTGCACGTTGCGGTTCCGAGCTTGATTAGTTCGCGCGCCGGGGCGCGACACAAAGGACATAATCCGACTTCGGTGTCGGCTGGTAGAGGCGATCCCTGACCCGACCGTTACTATAGCCCGTCGGAGAAGACGCCTTTGCTCCGCTGTCCGCGCCTTGGCACATCGAAGAGCCGGCCTGGCTGCCGCTGGCCGTAACCAATGCGTGGGCTGGCTCGCTACGGCATCACTCGCACGTATTTCTGCAACACGCGGCGGAACGGCTCGCCGGCATAGAGGTTGCCCTCGTCATCGGCCGCCACGAATTCTGCTCCGCTGCCGCGCGTGTAGCGCGGATCGCCCCAAGGAAAGCGAACGAAGTAGCGAACCCAGCCCGACTTGGCGTCGCCGATCCGCAGGCCCATTTCCCAGCCGGGGTTCTGAACGTCGTCAGATTCGGAATCGGCCACGTAGATGTTGTCATGGCCGTCGAAGTAGATCCCGCTGGGCCGGCCGAACTGGGTCCAGCTGGCTAGGTGCTTGCCCTCTTGGTCAAAGATCTGAATGCGATTGTTCTCGCGGTCGGCCACGAACAGGCGCCCGCGCTGATCGATCGCCAGCGCGTGCAGCACGTGGAACTCGCCGGGGCCGTAGCCGGTCTTGCCCCACGACTTGATGAAGGTGCCGTCGCTGGCGAACTTCATGATGCGGTTGTTGCCGTCACGGTTGTGACCATCGGCCACGAAGGTCGTGCCGTCGTCGGCGACCACCACGTCAGCGGGGGAGATGAAGTGCTTCGGGCTGTCGCCCGGCACCCCCGGGGTTCCCAGCGTCATCAGCACTTCGCCGGTCGGGCTGAACTTGATCACGCGGTGACCGCGCTCGCCCTCCGGCACGCGGTCGGGGCGGGCCGCGTCGGTCACCCACACGTTGCCGTCCGGATCCACGTCGATGCCGTGCGGCCAGATGAACATGCCTCCGCCGAAGCTCTCAACCGCCTCGCCGGTCTCCAGACTGAACTTCACCACTGCGTCCAGATCCGAGTCCAGGCACTCGTAGCCGAACTTGTCCGGCCCTGCGTCGCAGCGGATCACGGCCCATATGTGCTTGCCGTCCGGATCGATGATGACGCCGCCGATGGCGCCGGGATTGCGTCCCTCGGGCAGCTTGGCCCAGCCCTCCACCATGCGGAAGGGGTCCGGATATGGTTGCGCGAGCAGCGGAGCGCCCGCCGCGACTGCCAACAACAGCGTCAGTGCCAGCGCGCATCGAATTGATCTGAGCATGAATTCACCTCGTTCCGCCTCTACAGGCAGATCTAACCCCATATTCTAGGCACGGTCGACGCCCGGCCGATAGTACCGATCCGAATGGTTGAGTGCTTTGCGACACTGCCAGTGACGGCTACACTAGGGCTGAGCTCGGGCAGTTTGCCCGATCGGCTGCAATACCCCTGCTATGCGCCGACATGCACTTGCCTGCGCACTTGCGGCTGCCGGATCTCTGAGCGCCGTTGAAGTCGACGCTCCGGTGTCGGCGATCCTCGAGCGCCATTGTGTCGCCTGCCACGGCCCCCAGGTGCAGAATGCCGATGTCCGCCTGGACAACCTCTCGGCGGACACAACCGCAGATCGCCGGGCCGCCGAGACTTGGCGCGACGTGCGCAACGCGCTGAATCGGGGCGAAATGCCGCCCAAGGAAGCGCCCCAGCTGTCGTCGTCGGATCGAACGGCCCTGCTCGGCTGGCTCGACGGCGCGCTGAGCGAGCGCGGCGACCTTGCCTCGGGCGCGTCCGGACGCGTCGTCATGCGCCGCTTGAACCGCAGCGAGTACCAGAACACCATGCGGGACGTGCTGGGGCTGGACATCGATTTCGTCAAGAACCTGCCGCCCGACGAGGTCAGCCCGGACGGGTTCACGAACAATGGCGCGTCGCTGCGCATGTCAGCCCTGCAACTCGAGCACTATCTTCGGGCTGCGCAGAATGGGCTTGCACGCGCGATCGTCGAGGGGCCGGCCCCGCCCGTTTTCGAACACCGCGCCGTCGAAACCGTGGTGGACAAGCTGAAGACGCTGCATTGGTCGAACCGCCTGGGGCGCACCGGCACGTTCGTGGCACGCATCCCGGAGTTCCCTGACGAGGGAGAGTTTATTCTGCGGATCCGCGCCCGAAGCGTAGCGCCGCCCGGCGCGCCGCATCCGCGCATGCATGTCAGGCTCGGCTACCGCGCCGACACGCAGACGCCCTCCCGCGACGTGGCCGAGGTCGATGTTCCCGACGGCCCGGCCCGGACCTTCGAATTCCGCGGGCGCATCGAAGAGTTCCCGATCCAGAGCCGGGCGCAGAGCAAGTACCCGGGAATGCTGGTCTGGGTGAGCAACACGTACTCGGACGGCAAGCCCGCTCCGCTGGGCGAGAAGGTCGACTTCGCGGAAGACGGCAAGATCAAGCAGGAGTGGGTCTGGCCGGTCGATCCGGAATTCCCCGCCATAGTCATCGAAGCGCTGGAGTTCAAAGCGCCCGCGTACGCGGCTTGGCCGCCCGAGCATCACCGCCAACTGGTTGCGGACGCACCGCCGGCGCGGGAGGACGAAGCCGGAAGCGCTGCGTCGGCGCTGCGCCGGTTCATGCGCCGCGCCTACCGCCGCCCGGTTGACGACGCTGACGTCGCCCCCATGCTGAGGTTCTTCGGCAAGGTCCGGCCCCGGGTCGAGAGCTTCGAGCAGGCCCTGCGGGAAACGCTGGCCATGGTGCTGATCTCGCCGGACTTCCTGTACAGGATCGAACGGCAAGGTGGCGAGAGCCGCTACGTCGACGACCACGAGCTGGCGTCGAGGCTGTCGTATTTCCTCTGGGGCACGATGCCGGACCAGCGCTTGATGGAGCTCGCGGACCGAGGCAAGTTGGCTGAGCGCGGGACTCTGCGAGCCGAAACGGAGCGCTTGCTCGATGACCCCCGCTCTTGGGCGTTCGTCGAGCAGTTCAGCGACCAGTGGCTGGACTTGGCAGGGGTGCATCGCGTGGCGATCAACCCGAACTACTACCCGGACTTCGATCCCTCGCTGAAGCAGGACATGCGGCGCGAGACGCAGCAGTTCTTCGCCTACCTGTTGCGGGAGAACCTCAGCGCGCTGAACTTCCTGCGGTCTGATTTCTCCGTCCTCAATCACAGGATGGCGCGGCACTACGGCATCGCCGGGCCGCGCGGCGGGGCTTTCGAGCGCGTTTCCTTGGCCGGGGCCGGGCGTCCCGGCGGCGTGGCCGCCCATGCCAGCATCCTGCTGGCCAACTCCACCGGCGAGGATTCCCACCCGGTCGAGCGGGGCGTGTGGATCCGCACCGCGCTGCTGGGCGACCCGCCGGCTTCGCCGCCGCCCTCCGTGCCAAACCTCGCCAGCGGCGATGTCGACACCACCCTGCTGCCGCTGAAGCGGCAGCTCGAGCTCCACCAAGACAGCGCGGCCTGCGCCCACTGCCACAGCGGGATCGATCCGTGGGGAGTCGCGCTGGAGGAGTTTGATGCCGTCGGGCTGAGGCGCTCCAGCGTGCTGCGGCGCTCTGGCGACCAAGCGGTGGAGCACGCGGTGGACGCGGCCGCCGAGCTGCCCGACGGACGGCGCGTGGACGGCGCCGCGGCGCTCGCGGACTACATGCTGGACAGCCAGCGCGACGTCTTTGCCCGCGCCTTGACGGCGAAGCTGCTGGCCTATGCCGTGGGCCGCAGCCTGATCGCGGCGGACCAGTCCGCCGTGGACGAGATGACGAAGGCCTTCGAGAAAGCGGACTATCGCCTGCGGGAGCTTTGTACAATCATTGTGACCAGCGACTCGTTTCTGAGCCGCTGACCCGCGAGGCAACCATGGCGCGCAAGTCTTGGCATCTGGACCGGCGCACGTTCCTCCACGGAGCGGGAGTCGCGCTTGCGCTGCCCGTCCTGGAGTGCATGGCCGCGGACGGCAGGCCTGCCGAGCGGCCGAAGCGCTTCTTTGCGGGCTACTTTCCGTACGGGATCGTCGACCGCGCCCCCGACAGCGAGGCTGCACAGTGGAATTGGTTCCCGACCGGTTCCGGCAGGGATTTCGGCTTTAACAAGAGCTTGGCGCCGTTGGAGCCGCTGCGCTCCGAGCTGACAATCTTGGGCGGCCTGTCGCACCCCAAGGGTCGCAACATGGGCGGTCACGACACCGCGGACACCTGGCTCACCGGGGCAGAGCTCAAAGAGGGCCACTTGGAAAACACGGTCTCGGTCGATCAGATCGCGGCCATGCGTTACGGGGATCGTACGCGATACCCGTCGTTGGTGCTGTCCAGCGACGGCGGGGTCGGCGAACCGACCCGGTCGAGCACTCTCTCATTCAGCCGGACCGGTCAGCCGGTGCCTGCCGAGAACAAGCCGAAGCAGGTGTTCAATCGCTTCTTCGGAGTCGACCCTCGCTCGCTCGAGGCGCAACGCCAGAGCCTGGACAGCTCGCGCAGCATGCTCGATCTCGTCATGGAGCATTCCGCTTCGGTGCGCGGCCGGCTTGGCAGCCACGACCGCGTCAAGCTCGACGAGTACTTGGAATCGGTTCGCCAGATCGAGCGCCGCGTCGAGAAATCGCAGCAGTGGCTTGAAGTGCCGAAGCCTCGCGTTCACGCCACGGGCCTGCATCTAGAGGCGGACGACACGACGCCGGGAGAGTTGATCAAGACGATGTACGACTTGATCTACCTGGCGTTTCGCACGGACTCCACGCGCATCGCGACGTACCAGGTCGGCAACATGAACGGGGCCACCTCGATCGCGGGCAAGTTTCCGCAGCTGTTGGGCTTGGCAGACAACATGCACAGCTTGGCGCATGGCGCCCGCAAGAACGACGCGGGCGCGGAGCCGCTCGGCCGGTGGGACCTGTTCCTGACCGAGCAGCTCGCTTACTTCATCGAAAGGCTGCGCCAGACTCCCGAGGGTGACGGCACTCTCTTGGACAGCACCTTGGTGCTTTACGGCAGCAGCAACTGCCAGACGCACGTCAACCTGAACTACCCGCTGCTGCTCGCGGGCGGCAGCGACATGGGGCTGGCCCATGGCAGCTTCCGCAAGTTCGGGGCCGAGGTCCCGCTTGCAAACCTGTACGTTACGCTGCTAGACCGGCTCGGCGCTCCTGTCGATTCGTTCGCCGACAGTACCGGGGCGCTGGACGAGATCTTGGCCTAGGCGACCGACCCGGCGCACAGCTCGGGTCTGCAAGAGCACCGCGCGTTTGGCGCTCAAGTGTCCGAGCTGGTGTAAGCCTGCCGGTCTCTCACTTTGCCCGCCGCCGATGTGTGCGAGGCCAAGATCCGCGCAAATGCAACAGTGTTGCAAGACGATCTCATTGTTGTGCTAGCGTGGTGAGGTCATGCTGCATACCATTCTCCATAGGGGTCGTTTCACCCTCACGGGCGCTGACGCTTGCACTCGCTTCGTCGCGATCGTCCCAAGGCTGCTGCGTCTGTCAGTCGCCGCCGTCTGCTTGGCTGGCATCGGTGACGGGCTATTCGCCGATAGTCCAAAGGCCGCCTCCGTCTCCGCCGGACTCGTCGATACCTTGGCAGAGGAGTTCATGAAGGGCTTCCGGACCATGGACGACGACCGGGACGGCAAGGTGGATGTGGGAGTCATGATCCAGACACTGAGGGCGGCCGGATATGGCCAGGCCCAGCCCATCCGGCGCGGGCGTGGGGGTGGCGCTGATCCATTCGACCTGTTCGAGCGGGCCGATGCGGACGGGGACGGGATCTTGCGCGGAGACGAGGCGGGCCCGTACGTGCGGGGCACCGAGTATTTCCAAGACGGCGAGGTTACCTGGGAGGAATACCAGAAGGCTTGGGCCGAGCTTAGCGCCCGTCGCGGAGGTCAAGGTAGAGGAGGCCGTGCCGGAGGCGCGCGGGGCGCGGGCGGCCGTGGTGGCCGGGATGGCGGCGGCCAGTCACGCGACATCGAATTCTTGGCCGCGCTCGACGCGAACGGTGATCGCGAGTTGACGGCCCGCGAGGCCAGGGCCGCGATCGAGGCTGAAGTCAGCGAGGCAATGGATACGCTCGCAAGTCTCGATGTCAACCAAGACGGCGAGGTATCGGCGCGGGAGTACAGCTTGGCGCAGCCATCGACGGGCGGAGAGGTCGACAGAGACGGCCTCGACGGCCATGCTCGCGGACACTTTCAGCGCGAAGACGTTGACCGCAACGGCGTGATCACGCTTGACGAGATCGCCGAGAGAGCGGCTCGAGATCCGAAACGACGGATCCGTGCGATGCAGCTAAGCCTGCGCCTGTCGCCTGCCGATGCCAACGCAGACGGCAGTCTCACGTCGGTTGAACTACAGGCAGTGGGTGGAAATGTGGATTGGGCTGTGCTCGGTGTCTCGGACAAGAGCCCCGTCGCACTAGTGCAACTCTATCCGAGGCTCCACGGTCTAGAACTTGATCAAAGCGCGGTGCTGGATCGGATGCAGCCGTTACGGTAGGCGACCACCGCACGGCCCGGCCCGGCCGAAGATGCGAGAGCCTCCATCACTCGGCGCAGCGGGTTCCGCATCAAGCCCGCCTAGACTCGAACCCTAGCCCCCGGACGGCTTCGGGCCGGACCTCGATGCACGCCATGCGACTCTTTCTAATCGAGTGGTCGGGACAAACGTCAGTTTCGCCAGCCGTGCCTCGCGGGACCGCTATGGTGCGAACGGGGAGACTCGAACTCCCACGGGTTGCCCCACTAGAACCTAAATCTAGCGCGTCTACCAATTCCGCCACGTTCGCCCGCGGTGAGTAGCACGCCGCACGCCCAGAGCATTGCTCCTAGGCCCGGCGCGGTTCGTTGGTCGTCTGCACCCTTATCGTAGCCGACACATGGTTAGGACGGAGATGCGCACACCGACTTGGGTCCATCGAGAGCCCTCGTATGGTCGGTTCGACTAGGGCATGTCGTGGAACCTTTTGTCGCAAATTAGTTTCATGAAGTGCAATAAGCAACAATATCGGCGAAATATTGTTCGCCAACGGTCTCTCGGGATCAGGTTGCACGGAACGGTCAACAGGAATTCACGAGCCACTCCACGGGCGGACAGTGTTATCCGGCACGCCGACCCTGTGGCTCCGTTCCCGACAGGTCAGCTTGCTGTGACTCGCTAGCCGACTGAGTCCAGAGCGAGGATCGTTGGCAAAGTTGGCCGGGAGGCATTCGCTATCATAGCCAGCATGTCTGAGACCGTCGATCTACTCAGAAATGCCCTCTCGAGTGGCGAGGGCGTGCTAAGGCTGGCCCCGGCTTGGGTGCCGCGGTCGTTCCTCATGCCAGGCGGGCGGCTCAAGCTCCACCCCGCCGATATTTACGCGCTCGGCGCGCATCGCGGCGGCATCGACGAGCGCTGGTTCTCGTCCACCACCAATGCCGACAACGGGCCGGGCACCCCCGATGACGAGGGGCTCAGCTACATCGTCGCGGCCGACGGCTCGGCAGGCCCGCGCAAAGTGCTGCTGAAGACGGCCGTCGACGAGATCGGCGACGAGATTCTCGGCAGCGACGTGATGAGCGCCCACGGTGGGTGGAACGTGCTCTGCAAGTTCTTCGACAACCTCGGCCCGATCCCGCACCACATGCACCAAGACGAGGAAGCGGCTGCCCGCGTGGGTCGGCGCGGCAAGCCCGAGGCGTACTACTTCCCGCCCCAGTACAACTACAAGGAGAACAACTTCGCGTACACGTTCATGGGCTTGGAGCCCGGGACCACCAAGGACGACGTCTGGCGCTGCCTGGAGCGTTGGAACGAGGGCGACAACGGCATCCTCTACCATTCCAAGGCCTACAAGCTCAAGCCCGGCACCGGCTGGCAGATTCCCGCGGGCGTGCTGCACGCGCCGGGCTCGGCCGTCACGTACGAGCCGCAGGTGAACTCCGATGTCTTCGGGATGTTTCAGTCGATGGTCGAAGGCCGCTACGTCCCGTGGGACCTGCTAGTGAAGGACGTGCCGCCCGAGCACCATCAAGACCTCGAGTACATCATCGGCATGCTGGACTGGGACGCGAACGTCGATCCGAACTTCATGGAGCACAGGTTCTTCGAGCCACGTCCGGTGCGCCCTGCCGACGAAATGGCAGAGGACGGCTACAGCGAAGCTTGGGTGACCTATTCGACCTCTAACTATTCGGCGAAGGAACTGACGGTGCATCCTGGCCGCACGGTCACGATCCGGGACGCTGCCGCCTACGGCACCATCGTGACCCAGGGGCGCGGGCAGATCGGCGTGTGGGACGTGCATACCCCCGCGATGATCCGTTTCGGCGAACTTACCGCGGACGAGTACTTCGTGACCGCGCCTGCCGCCGGAGAGGGCGTGCGGATCACGAACCTGAGCCCGGACGAGAACTTGGTCATGCTCAAGCACTTCGGTCCGGACAATCCGGACGCGCGAGCCTTGGTGCGGTAGTGGCGCAGGGGCGCCGCTATCAATAGTTCTTATCACTCCTAGTGCTGCTCGTGATGCTGTTCGGCACTGTGATACGATGACGGTTTCACAGTACTGCCAAGCGGGCGGCTCCCGACCTGGGCGCGTGCCCTAGTACTGATCCCCTCACAAGCCATATAGGAGGAAATCAATGGCTGTAAAACGCACCCCTGCTGAGGTCATGGCGTACGCCAGGGAGAACGATTGCGAGATTCTGGACCTGCGCTTCGCGGACCTGCCCGGCATCTGGCAGCACGTGTCGTACCCGATCGGCATGCTGGACGAGGAGAGTTTCGAGGACGGCTTCGGCTTCGATGGTTCGTCGATCCGCGGCTGGCAGGCGATCAGCGAGTCCGACATGCTGATCGTCCCGGACCCTGACACGGCATTCGTCGATCCGTTCAACCAAGTGCCCACGCTTTGCGTCGTCTGCAACATCCTGGATCCGATCACCAAGCAGCACTACGAGCGCGATCCCCGCTGGATCGCGCAGAAGGCCGAGAAGTACTTGCAGTACACCGGCACCGGCGACACCGCGTACTTCGGCGCCGAGGCCGAGTTCTTCCTCTTCGACAACGTCAGCTACGACTCGTCGTACAACTTCGGCTTCTACAAGATCGATTCCGAGGAAGGCCGCTGGAACTCGGGCCGCGCCGAGAACAACCTCGGCTACCGCCCGCGCTACAAGGAAGGCTACTTCCCGGTTCCGCCGACGGACCACATGCAGGACCTCCGGACCGAGATGACCAAGGTGATGATGGACTGCGGCATCGAGATCGAGTGCCACCACCACGAGGTCGCCACGGGCGGGCAGTGCGAGATCGACCAGCGCTATGACACGCTCGTGCTGTCTGCCGACAACATGATGCTGTACAAGTACATCGTCCGCCAGGTCGCCTACCAGCACGGCAAGTCGGCCACCTTCATGCCGAAGCCCTTGTGGAATGACAACGGCTCTGGCATGCACACGCACCAATCGATCTGGAAGGACGGCGAGCCGACCTTCGCGGGCGAGGGGTACGCCGGCCTCAGCGAGACGGCGCTGCACTATATCGGCGGCCTGCTGAAGCACTCCCCGGCGCTGGCCGCCATCGTGGCTCCGACCACTAACAGCTACAAGCGCTTGGTGCCGGGCTTCGAGGCTCCCGTCAGCCTGGCCTACTCGCGGCGCAACCGCTCGGCGGCCTGCCGCATCCCGATGTACTCGGCGAGCCCCAAGACCAAGCGCGTCGAACTGCGCTACCCCGATCCGTCCTGCAACCCGTACCTGGCGTTCTCAGCCTGCCTGATGGCCGGACTGGACGGCATCCAGAACCGCATCGATCCGGGCGAGGCACTGGACAAGGACATCTACGACCTGTCTCCGGAAGAGCTCAGCAACGTGCCGGCGCTGCCGGAGGATCTGGCCGGCTCGCTGCAGGCGCTGGAGCGCGACCACGAGTTCCTGATGCAGAACGACGTGTTCACCGAAGAGGTGATCGCCAGCTACATCGACTACAAGCGCTCCGCCGAGGTCGACGAAGTGCGCCAGCGGCCGCACCCGTACGAGTTCTCGCTCTACTACGACATCTAGTCGCGACAGCGCGAGTCATGCCCCGCGGCCGGGGGCTCCTGCAAGGAGTCTCCGGCCGTTTCCGCTCCTGCAGGTGCGCTTGTCCGACCGCCGGTTCCGTTCGGCGGCCCGGAGCTCGGATTCTTGCAAATTAGAATTCGGTTTCTAATCTGCAAGAAAATCCGTTCCCGCGCAGTGCCTCCGGTAAGTTGCCGCACCGCCTGCCAGCGAAGCGGCCTAGCTTGGCGCGCAGCGGTCTGGCGCGCGTTGACCATCCGGGCCTAGGTCGGTCCGGCGCTACCGTTTTGTGACCCAGATCGGACTGGACCAGGCGACATTGCCGTCTTCCTGTTCCACTCGCACGTAGTAGTAGTGCTCGCCAGCGGCTAGTTCCTGCTCGCGGAACTCGAACTCCAGGCTCTCGCCGTCCCCCGCCAGAGTGTGCACGTAGGTGTTGTCCCGGACCACCACGGCCTCCTTGATCGCACCCGTGCCGCGGACCACGACAGTCGCGGTCGGGATTTCCGCCGAGGAGAACTCGTCGCCTTGGATCCATTCGCCGCCGCTCGTCCTGAGGCGGTAGTCGAGGATTATGTTGCTGGTTGCCGCATAGGTGTGGCGCTGGCGCATGGCGTCGACCAACCCTTGGCGGGAATAGTCGTCGCTGAGGACCATGGCGTACGAGCTGTGCGTGGAGACGTGGTCGGAGCTCGCCTGCACTCCTAGCTTGTAGCCCTTTTCCCAGGCCAGCCAGACGAATCCCTTGGGCCGGTAGCTGCCGGCCCACAGGTCCGTCCGCGCCGCCGAGGACGCTAGCGGGGCGCCCTCGTGCTCGGCCGATGTCCGCGCTCCCTGGAAGATCTCCACGATGGGCTCCAGTTCCGGGTCGTTGTCGCGCCAGTCCGTCCCCATCGAGGTGTGCGAGGTGTGCGAGGTCGCGATCCCCTTCTGCTTCCGCAGGGCGTCGTAGAGGAAGGGGCCGCTGCTCGATTCGCGCTCCTCTGGCGTGATCGGAATCGGCCTGTTGCCGCGCTCGGCATAGATGATGTTGCGGTGCCCGTTTGGATAGCTCAGGCTGCGCTCGTAGCCGAACAGGGTGACGAAACGCCCGGGCACATGGAACATGTCCTCGGCCTTCTCGGTGCGCCACCAGCTGTACTCGGTGTCGTTGCTGCCCTTGTGATCGGTGACTAGGTAGAAGTCCATGGCGGCGCCGTCCATCATGTAGCGGAACGAATCGTACAGAGAGCCATCGCCCGTGCCGTCGAGCGAGATATCGGTGTGGCGGTGCATGTCTCCGCGGTAGATCTTGTAACGCTTGCCGCCGGAGTCGATGGTGTAGTTGCGGATGGCCGCCACCTGCTCCGCTTCCCTCGGCTCGGTCGGCAGCATGGCCGGCGGCTCGACACCTCTGGGGCCGAACAGGGGCGGATCGATCCGCGCGTCGCCGAATTGCGCGGACAGTTCTGCGAAGAAGACCTGGTTTTCCTTGGGATAGTGCCCGAAGGTCGGCCCGCCCCAGAGCTTCTGGTCGGTGGTCCAAGCCGCGTACATCTTTCCATCAGCTCCCGCGACGACATCCATCGGACCCTCGTTGCGGCCCACGCTCTCGGGCAGCGGGAAGGGATCCGCCCAGCGGCCCCCGGAGTAGTAGGTCGCCATTACCTGCCACTTGCCGCCAGCCGCCCAGAGTGATTCGGGCTTCACAGCCCGCACGCGCGGCCGCAACAGCAGCCACATGCGTCCCTTGCTGTCGGGCGCGAGCTTGGGGGTCTGGATGTAGCGCTTGACGCTGGGCCTGAAGCGGCGATTGACGTCATCGAGAGGGGCGAGCCACTCGCGGCCGTTCCAGACGACCACGCGATTGGTGCGCGACTGGTAGATCCCGGTGCCGCCCCGCAGCAGGAAGCCGGTGTCCTTGCCCCAGTTCTCTTCGGACTCGTCGTACGAGATCCAGACTCGGTCCTGGGCATCGACGGCGATGCTCGCCGTGCCGTGGTAGCGCGGCGTATCGGTCACCTTGACCAAGTCCCCGGCGCGTCCGGCGCTGACCGAGCGCAGCCGAATGTTGTAGCTGCCGCCCTGGTAGCTGTCCCAGACCACCCAGGCCGTGCCGCCGGTATCGGTCGCGATGTCGGGATACCACTCATTGGCGGCCGCTCCCGGATGGCTGAGCGGCAGCTCGTCCGACCAATCGCTGCCGTCGAAGGCGCTGTAGTAGATCCCGGAAAAGCCCTTGCGGGCCGATTGCCAGGCGAGGTGCAGTCCGCCGAGGCGGTCGCTCGCCATGACGGGGAACAGGTTGTTGCCGGAGCCCTCCCCGACCGCGCTCGGCGCGCTCCATGATCCGTCGCTGCGCATGGCGTGCAACAGGCTCCAAGTCCCGCCGGCGCGCTTGGACCAAACCAGGTGCAGGTTGCCATCGCGGTCGTAGGCCGCGGCCAGGCCCTGCAGGTCGCCCGACGCTCCGCCTAGGCTGGCAATCTCGCCCCAATCGCCGTCGGCGCGGTCGCGCGCGAAGACTTGGTCGTTCTCGTCCTTGTAGCCGATCCAGGCCACCGAGAGCGTCCCGTCGTCAGCCATCGCCATGGCGGGATAGTCGTCCTCGAACTCGTCGGTGGTCAGCGCCTCGACAGGCGGCACGCGGCGCAATTCGACCTTGGTGGAGAGGATGTGCATCGCGTCCGACACCGGCAGGTCGGCTGGCTTGAAGAAGAAATCGCCATTGACGGTCTTGACCGATACCGTCGCGTCGTCGGGTGCCCGGTAGTACAGCGTGACTCCGACATCCTGCACGCGCGTAAGATGCGGGAAGGGGAGTTCGTGCGGGTGCATGCCGCCGGTAGGCCGCACCCACGGATCGGTCCTCGCCACCCAAGAATTGTTCTCGCCGATGGACTCGCCTTCTTTGAAGCGGTAGCCGCGCAGGTCGACGACCTCGCCCTTGTCGATGCTGAGCGAGCCGTCCCACGGGATGGGCTCGTGGTCCTTGATGCCGAATTCGATGTTGAGCGCCCTCAGCGGGTGCTCCTGGGCCAGCCCCGCCGAACAGGCGAGCAACAGTCCAAGAAACAGTGCGAGGCGTTTCATAAGCGCCAAACATTATATGTGGCGGGAAGGTCGGATCCCCCTTCCGGCGGATTAGCTATCCGTCGCGGTTGACACAGGCACCAGGTGCTGAGTGGGCTCGCGTTCCCGATTGGACGACCTCGATCAATGACCCCTCGGCGTTCGAAATTCAGGCACCATCCTTCGCAGGTGCATCAGCAGACCAAGGCACCTCATTGCCAGGAAACAGCTGCCGCTTGCTCGATCGCCAGCCCGCCACGCAGACCAGCAACCGCGCCGAGGTACGGACTTCCTCCGTGAGAGGTCTCCCGGCGTCCGTAGGCGGCAGAAGCTTACGGTGCTCGACGTACACCCCCAACCGTTTCCCCCATTGACCCGGTTAGCAATAGCGCCTCGACCGCTTCCAGTGCGTCCCGCGTATCGCCCGCTAGGCTGAGCACCTTCCACGCCGTGATCGCGTCAAAGGCCGGGCACTTCACCTGCGCGGCCGCAGTTCCCCGACCAGCGCCCCAGCCTGTAGTAGCCCGAGATTTAGAGGAGTGGCCGCGCTATCGCGGGCACCTGATACCGAACAGATCCGCGGGCGAGAACCCGCCGTACTGCGATGCGCGTAGCAGCCAACTCACCGTCTGTGGTCTCAACATGCCGAGTCCAATCCGCCGTTTCCGGCCTGGCAGGGACAAGCCCCCGATGTCAACTCTGCGTGACCTGACCTGCTGCACACTTCCCTACACACGCTATTCTGAAGCTTGCGAACATCGAGCCTTTCCCGTGCGATCCATCGAAGAAGATCCCTGCTGGCTGGCCACTCGGTTCGCAGCTAGAAAGCACACATGGTCAACTGCACATTGCGGGAAATCACGTTGGGCGGCTTCCGCAGCGTCTTTTGGTCGGAGGTTGATCTTGAGAATCCGACCTTCATAGTCGGGCGGAATGGATCCGGCAAGAGCAACTTCGCCGATGCCTTCGTATTTCTCTCCGAGGCCATGGTCTCGCCCCTGCAAGCAGTGATCGAGCGCCGTGGGGGATTCTCTGCAGTGTCCCATCGCAGCTCGGCACGAGGCCGACCATCGAACTTGACACTGAGGGTGAAGCTGGGCGAACCGGACGGAGATACGGCCAGCGCGGAGTATTTCATTGATCTCCGCTCGCGGCGAGGCAATAACTTCGAGGTAGCGACCGAATCGTGTATTGTTCGAAGGTCCGATGGAACGGGAGACTGGTTTCACCGCACTACCCTAAAGGGCTCGACGCACTGGAAGAGCAGCGTCGAATCGATCGTTCCGCCGATTGAGCCCAACGCCTTGGTGTTGCCCTTGGTTGGCGGAGACAAGCGCTTCGCCGTAGCGTGGCGCTTCCTAGCTGGCATGCGAGCGTATCGGATTGAGCCAACAGCACTTCGCGCAATGCAGGATCCAGACGGCGGAGCGAGCCTTCGACCGGATGGGGGGAATGCTGCCAGTGTGCTGCGTGAAGTCCAACGTAACTCCCCGAAAGAGTCCTGGCAGAAGATCTGCGAACTGCTTGAGAGTGTCGTTCCAGGGACAGTTGACGTCCGCCCTAAGAAGCACGGCAATAAGTTGACACTTGAATTCACGCAGAATCGGACCAGTGCGGAGCCGATCAAGTTCGAGGCCTTTAGCATGTCCGATGGCACATTACGTGTGCTGGGGCTAATCACGGCTGTGTTCCAGCACCCGACGCCATCAGTTCTGCTCATCGAAGAGCCAGAAGCATCTATTCATCCAGGTGCACTCGGATCGATCCTTGATGTGCTGCGGATCGCCAGCCGTTTCACACAGGTCCTTGTAACGACCCACAGCCCAGACATTCTGGATGCCGAGTGGATCGAGGACCGACATTTGCGAATCCTAAGTTGGGAGTATGGGCGCACGCGAATCGACCGCGTTTCGGAGGCTGTGCGGACGACACTCAAACAGCACCTTATGGGAGCGGGCGAGTTGCTCCGTTCGAACGCCCTGACGCCCGAGCGACCGGCTCCCGTTGATGCGCACTAGCGCAATTCCGTTTGGAGAATAGCCGAACGTGACCATTCAGCCCATCGTGGAGGGCCACGGCGATGTCTCCGCGTTTCCGGTTCTCTTGCGCCGGTTCGTTGAACAGACCCAGACTTGGGCTGTGCGAGTAGGTAGGCCGATCCGGCGGCCGCGCAATCAGCTAGTCGTTGAAGAGGGAGTGAAGCGAGCAGTTCAACTGGCGCTCGTACAGCCGGACTGTAGTGCCATTCTCATCCTTTTGGATGGCAACTCAGACTGCCCAGCAGATCTCGGACCGATTGTCCATGGCTGGGCGGTCGAGGAGGCGGGAGATGTTCCGTGCAGCGTCGTTCTAGCACACCGCGAATACGAATCGTGGTTTCTTGCCGACATTGAATCGTTGCGTGGGCGCCGCGGTGTCCGGATCGACGCGGAGCCGCATCCCAACCCCGAGTCCCCTCGTGGCGCGAAGGAGCAATTGGAGTTGCGCATGCTGCCCGGGGCGAGCTACGCGGAAACCGCGGACCAACCAGCATTCAGCGCCATGATTTCGCTTTCGATCGTCTACAGTCGATCTCGCTCCTTCCGGAAGCTTGCCAACTCGTTTGCAAGCCGTGTTCGTGCCATGGGGTGCGGCATCGATTCGTGGCCACCATCGTCTTGGACCAGAGGCAGCTAGCATATGCCAACAGGATTAAGCCGCACCAAGGCACTCGCAGCCCAGCACTCGCGCCGGAGTCGGCATCGGAACTCAGGACAAGCCGTCCTCGCCGCGAGGGGCGGTCCAGTCGCCGCAGCCCAGCTGCGTAGCCCGATCCTCACTTTCGCGCTATACAGGAACCAGCCTGCCTTCAATCGTTCGCGATCGCCAGACCAGCCCCGTGCGGCCGGGTTGACCTGACGGGGTCGAAAGACTTACCCTGCCTAGCGTGCGCTGGCGGGTACTGACGCTGTTCGTGTCTCTGGCCGTGGCGGCCGCGGGCCAAGAGCTGGAGCGCAGCCCGTTCCATGGCGACGAGGCATCAATCGGAGCCGGCAAAGCCTCCTTCCGCCTGCGCTGCTCCGCCTGCCACGGCATTCATGCCGAAGGCGGCAAGGGGCCGCCGTTGAATCGCGGAGAGTTCTCGGCGGGCAACAGGGACGCGGACATCTACCGCGTGATCGCACAGGGCGTGCCCGGTACCGAGATGCCGGCCTACGGCACTCGCAGCACTGAGGAGAACATCTGGCGGATCGTGTCCTTCCTGCGCACATTCGAGGCTGTCGGGGACGAGCGAGTGGACGGGGACGCGGAGCGCGGCGAGGCCCTGTTCTGGGGCGCGGGCGGCTGTGGCGGCTGTCACAAGGTCGGTCGCCGCGGCGGCTCGTACGGGCCGGACTTGACCCGCATCGGGCGGTCTCGCAGCGTGCAGCACTTGCGCGAGGCGCTGCTGGATCCGGACGAGGACCTGCCCGCCGGGTACTTCGTGGTCAAGGTGGTCACCCGCGACGGCAAGACCATCTCTGGGATCGGCTCGGGCATCGACGATTTCTCGGCGCAACTGCGAGACGTCTCGGGCAAGCTGCACTCCTTCTTGCGCGAAGACGTTGAATCCATCGAGCGCGAATTCAAATCCGTGATGCCGTCCGGCTACGGAGAGAGCCTATCTGACCAGCAGCAGCGAGACCTGCTCGCGTACATGCAGGCGCTGCGCGGCGAGGAGTCCCGATGAACAGACAAGTCTGGCTTGCATCCATCCTGCTGGCGTGCGCCGCGGCGGCGCTCGGCCAGGTTGACTCGGAGGCTCTTGCCAACTCCCAGCAAGACGACGAGTCGTGGCTGATGTACGGGCGCAACTACTCCGCATGGCGCTACTCGCCTCTGGATGAGATCGACACCGAGAACGTCGGGCGGATCGCGCCGGCTTGGATCTTCCAGACCGGGGAGAGCGGGAAGTTCCAGACCACTCCGCTGGTCCGAGACGGGGTCATGTACGTCACCGGCCCGTCGAATCATGCTTGGGCCCTGGACTTGAAGACGGGCCGCGAACTGTGGCACTACTCCGAGCCCGTGCCGGGTGACCTGCCGCTATGCTGCGGCAAGCCCAACCGCGGTTTCGCGATCCTCGGCAACCGGCTGTTCAAGGTCAACATGCAGGCGACCCTGGTCGCGCTGGACGCCACCACCGGCGATGTCGTGTGGGAGGTCGAGTCGGCGGACTACCGGAAGGGCTATTCCAACACTGTGGCACCGCTGGTGGTCAACGGCATGGTGGTGGTCGGGATCGCCGGCGCGGAGTTCGGCACGCGTGACTTCATCGACGCCTACGACGCCGAGACGGGCGAGCGGCGCTGGCGCTTCTGGACGGTGCCCGGGCCGGGCGAGCCCGGCAACGAGACCTGGGGCGGCGATTCCTGGAAGCGCGGCGGGGCCTCGACTTGGATCACCGGCAGCTACGATCCGGAATTGAACCTGATCTACTGGGGCACGGGCAATCCGGGTCCCGATCTCGACGGAGCCCCGCGCCCGGGCGACAACCTGTACAGCGATTCCATGCTGGCGCTGGACGCCGACACCGGCGAGCTCCGCTGGTATTTCCAGTTCACCCCGCACGACGTGCACGACTGGGACTCGGTGGCAGACCCTGTGCTGATCGATGTCGAAGTCGACGGGCAGCCGCGCAAGGCGCTGGTCCACGCCAACCGCAACGGCCACTTCTACGCCTTGGACCGCACCAGCGGCGAGTTCCTCTTCGCCCGGGCCTACACCGAGGTCAACTGGGCCGATGGCATGACCTCGGCTGGCCGACCGATCTTGATTCCCGGACACGAGCCGACCGACGAGGGCACGCTGACCTGCCCGGGCATGGGCGGCGGGCACAACTGGCACGCCACGTCCTATAGCCCGCAGACCGGCCTGTACTACTTCAACTCGGGCGATGGCTGCCAGATCTACCACGGCGCGACACAGGATTTCGTCGAGGGAGAGTACTACCTGGGCAGCGCCATGGAGAACGTGACAGGCGAACCCCGCGAGGGCTCGATCCTGGCGGTCGATCCGGGCACGGGTGACCGGCGCTGGCGTTTCGCGCTGGTGAGCCCGCCGACCAGCGGGCTGCTCTCGACCGGCGGCGGGCTGCTGTTCGCAGGGACCGCGGAGGGGTATTTTGTCGCGCTGGATGCGGCTCGGGGCAAGCCGCTGTGGCGCTTGCAGACCGGCGGGCCGGTGCGGGCGCCTGCGATTACCTACCGCTTCGAGGGTCGCCAGTACGTGGCAACCGCGGCCGGTTCGGCGATCATCGCCTTCGCCCTGCCGCGCTGAGTTGCGCGGAAAGGCCCGGTGTACCGTACGCACCCACCGAGAGGGCGTACGCTGAAGCTATAGACTGCCAAGCTGGCAAGACACGCAAGTGGTGCGCTCGCTGCCAGTCAATAGCCAGAGGTGAACAATGCAAAACGACATTCCTATTGACTCGCTCCGCGACTCGTTGCGGAGAATTCTGGGCGGCGGGCTCAGTTCGCTTGTCCTCATCGTCTTTCTGCTGGTGCTCGTGTTCAACTGCTTCCAGGTCGTCGGAGCTGGGGAGCGCGGCGTTGTCTTTTCGAAGTTCGGCGGGATCCAGCAAGGCGTGCGCGGCGAGGGGCTGCAGTTCAAGATCCCCTTCATCCAGCAGATCATCCCGGTGGACGTCCGGATTCAGAAGGCTGAGACCGACTCGTCGGCCTCGTCCAAGGACCTTCAGACGGTAGACTCGCGCATCGCGCTGAACTATCACATCGCCCCGGACCTGGCAGCGCAGATCTACCAAGAGGTCGGCGTCTTGTTCAAGGAACGGCTGATCGACCCGTCGGTGCAAGAGGCGGTCAAGGCGGTGACGGCGCAGTTCACGGCCGAGGAGCTGATCACCCGGCGCGCCGAGGTGTCGATCATGATCAAGGAGATGCTCAGCGAGCGCTTGGTCAACCGGCACATCCTCGTGGACGAGTTCAACATCGTCGACTTCAACTTCTCGCCGGTGTTCAACGACGCGATCGAGGCCAAGCAGAAGGCCGAACAAGACGCGCTGAAGGCTCAGCGGGACTTGGAGCGCATCAAGATCGAGGCCGAGCAGAAGGTGACCGAGGCCCAGGCCGAGGCTGAGTCGCAGCGGCTCCAGCGGGAGACCATCACCGATACGATCCTGCAACTCCGCGCGATCGAGAAGTGGGACGGCGTGCTGCCTCAGGTGACCAGCGGGGCGGTGCCTTTCATCGACCTGAAGGCCCTGTCCCAGTAGCTCGGGGCCGGGCCTTCGGCGCGTCCCGAGGGTCTGGGTCAGGCGGCTGCGGCCTCGGCTGCCCGCAGGGCGCGCAGCGCATTGCCGCCCATGACCTTGGCCACGTCCTCGTCGGAGAATCCGCGCTCCTTCATGGCCTCGATCAGATTCGGCGTCTTGCCGATGTGCTCCAGTCCCGCGGGTAGCTTCAGGCCCACGCTGTCGTAGTCCGAGCCCAGCCCCACGTGGTCGATGCCAGCGACGGTCGCTGCGTGCTCGATGTGGTCTACCAAACGGCTGAGCGGCGGGGCGCCGATCAGCTCCACCTCCGCCAGATTGAGCTTCCACAGCTCTTGGGAGAGTCGCTTGAGGTCGCCTGAGAACTGCTGCCCGACTTCCCGGCGCTTGGCGTTGATCCCGGAGAGCTCCTTGAATCGCGCCCGGTGCTCGTCGTCGAGCATGCCAGTGTAGTACGCCACCCCTAGCACGCCGCCGTTGTCGGCCAGGGCCTTGAGCATCTCGTCGGTGAGGTTGCGCGGGTGGTTCGCGACGGCGTAGCAGGCCGCGTGTGTGTTCAGGATCGGCGCGGACGAGGTCTCGACAGTGTCGAAGAACGCCTTCTGGGAAGCGTGGGCCAAGTCCGCCATCATGCCCATCCGGTTCATCGCGCGGACGATCTCCCGCCCGTGGTCGGTCAGCCCTTCGGGGCCGTCGTCGTATTCGGCGGCGCCGACCCAGGGCGTGTTGCCACTGTGTGTCAGGCCCAGATAACGGGTGCCGAGACGGTACAGCTGGCGCAGCACCTCGATGCTCGAATCGATCATGTGGCCGCCCTCGACGCCGAGCATGACCCCGATCTTGTCCTCGCGCTGGGCCCGCACCACGTCGTCCGCGGTGGTGGCCAGAAACATGTCATCCGGGTGCCTGGCGACCTCTTGCACGATCACGTCGGTGATGGTGAGGGCATCCTTGACCGACTCGATCGGCTCCTTGCTGCGGGCCGAGCTGAACACTGCGAAAAAGCCGGCGTTAAGGCCGCCCTGGCGCATCTTGGGGATGTCGACTTGGCTGTACTCCGGGCTTTCGGCTAGGTCGAGGCGCTCCCGCACGAGCCGTCCGGGAGTGTCAATGTGGAGGTCGAAATAGAGGGGGCCGCTGGCTGCGGCGGATGGCTCGGCATCGGACGGGTCCTCCGGAGTGGTGCCGCAGGCACCGAGAAGGGCGGCCGCCGATGCCACGCCGAAGTCTCTTCGGTTAAGCATGGCGGAGAAGATTGTACCCGATAGCACGCGTGCCGGAGGCGAGATTCCGCCATCGGCGGTTGACGACAGGCTGGCCAGCGATCGCCATCGAACATTGAGGAGCCTTGGGTAAGGTCCTCGTTCGAGCAGAGAGGGGACGTCTTGCTAGCCTGCGTTGACGGCGAGGTCGCGGCCGTCCATGTGCGCCGGCGGCTCGAAGCCGAACAGCCTCAGCGCGGTCGGCGCCATGTCCTCGATGCCCGGATCGGCAGACTCAAAGTCCCGGTTGCAGAACACCACTCCGGGGATCAGGGGCGGATCCACGCAGTGGTCGCCGCTCCAAGCCTTGAGGTTGTCCTCGAAGATCGGCCCGGCCACCTTGCCCAGCGCGACTCCCCACGAGCTGCGGTAGCCCGGGCTGTAGCCCACGACCACGTCCGGTGCTGCTTCTACGTACGGGCCGCTGTAGATGGAGTTCTTGGAATAGGCGCGATGCACGGCGACGGCGTCGCGATCGTCGTCGCGCAGGCCCGTGAGCTTGTCCGCGATCTCCCGGCACAGTGCTGGTGCCTCCGGCCGCGGCACGATGCCGCTGCTCTCGCGGCCTTCGATGTTGAGATAGATCCCGGCTAGGCCGAAGCTGTACGCCCTGGTCCGGCCCCAGTCGATCCCGCGCAGGTAGCCGTCGTCGCGGGAGCCTTCCCGCTCGGTCAGATAGCCCTCTTGCTTGAGCCAGGCATTGAGGTTGACGCCCCGCTGGAACGACTTGAAGCCGTGGTCGGAGAGCACGAAGATGACCGTGTTGTCGTCGACGTGCCGCATGGTCTTGCCCACGATCCCGTCCATGCGCTCGTACAGGTCTTCGATGGTGCCCTTGTAGCGCTCGAACGAGTTGCCGTTGGCGGCGTGGGCGGGATGCTCCGGTTCAAGGTAGCGGTAGAACATGTGCTGGACGCGGTCGGGCGTGTCGAACACGCAGGCCACCACGCCCTTGTTGGTGCGCTCGAGGGCGGATTCGAACATCGCCTCGCGCTCGCCGCAGATCTGTTCGGCTTGCTCGAGGAACGCATCCTCGTCCACCACGCGCTCGTTGAGCGCCCAAGTGTCCTCGGCAAGGCCGAGCGTTGAATAGTCGCCGAGCAGCTTGGCCAGGTAGGGCGCGTAGAAGGACGGGTGGGAGATCGGCAGGGCCGGCTTCTCCGGATCGATCGCGATCGGCGAAAGGTACAGGCGCACGTTGGGTTCGACTTGCGTCAGGCGGAACTGGGCGATGCCGCTGACCTTGATGCCCAGGCCCGCTCGAAAGGTCAGGCGCACCCACGGCGTGAAGCGTCCGAGGGGCAGTTCGTGGCGCTTGTCGCCGATCTCCAGATGGCCGCCGGCCTGTTTGTCCCCGACGAGCAAGCGGAAGGGAATGCGCAGGTCCCCGGCACCCTCGCGCACGCTGTTCTCCGGCCCGCGCACTTCGCCCGTGTAGGCACCGCCCTCTCTTCGCAACGGATAGCACGCACCGCCCTCTTCGAACTCGGCGCCCGCGGGCCCGGTGGTGAAGACTTGGAAGCTTCCCTGTGTGCCGAGCAGATCGGGCGCGCACATGGCCGAGAGCAGGCGGCCTTGGAACGGCTCCGGCGGGAAGGTGATCGGCACCCGCAGTACCGTCGAGCCCACGAGGTGGTCGCCGAGCAGGGCCCAGAACGGCCTGCTCTTGCGGCGCATGTCCACCGCGGGCTTGCTCAGCGGAATTCGCCAGCGGCCGATCTTCCACACGCGCGACGGTTGGCGGACCCGGGAAGAGGACAGCTCTGGCAGGTACGTGCGCAGGTTGCGGTTGAGGAAGTCGAACAGGTTGTGCTTGCCGGGATTCGCTCCGGTGGCGAACGTGGACCACGCCACTGGTGAGAGGGCGGGGTAGGTCGTGCGGAGCCGGCTGTAGCGGCCCTGCTCGCGCAGCTTGGCCAGATTGGGCAGCTTGCCCTCGCCCAGCAGGCGCTCAACCAAGTCGGGCTCGAGCCCGTCGAGGCCCAGGAAGATGAGCTTGCGGATCTTGGCCTTGCGATAGCCCTGGCCGCCGCGCAGTGCCCGCCATGCCATGCGAAAAGGCAGGATCAGGAAGGCTAGCGCCCCGGACACGAAGGCTACGATCAGGCTGAACAGCGAGCCGACGAACGCAAAGCCGGCACCCGGGCCCACGTATGCCTCGAGCGGGGATGCGAGCAAGAGGCCCGCGGTCAGCAGCGCGGGCGAGAGTACGCGCATAGGATCATGGTAGCCCGCTCGCGCGCTCAGGCAGCGGCGTCGTCCGACTCATCGCCGCGCGTGGATCGCATGAACTTGGCAAGATGCACCTTGGCCGCGAATGCGAGCAGTATGCACAGCCCGATCGGCAGGAACGCCACGTTCGCGACCGCTCGCAGGAACTCGGGATTGCGCACGTCGCTGCGCGATACGGCCAGGCGCGCGGCTTGGCGCCAGTGGGCGATGTCCAGCCAGAAGTGGCCCTGTTCCTTGTCCACGACCAGGATCTTGGCCGGCAGCAACAGTATCAGGGCAACCTTCCACAGCGCGAGCAGGGGGCTGTTGCTGCACAGGACCGTCGCCGCGGCGTGCCGCTGCCGCCGCAACTCCAGCAGCATTCGCCAGCGTTCGGTGTGGGTGGCGGCGTTGAACGAGCGCCAGCGCCGGGCCGACGCTCCTAGCCCGTCGGGGTCGTCGGGCAGGCAGGTGAACAAGTCCAGCGGGGCCGCGCCGCACACCGATGCGCGCAGCTGGGGGATCAGCTCGAGCGCGTCGGAGCGCGGGCCGCTCTCGATCAGGAGCATCCTCTCGATCGGCGGCACCTTCTTGCGCAGGAACCAGCGCACGTTAGGCTAGGGTAGCGCGATACAATTGCCCGTATGGCCCGCGTACGCTTTTATCACAAGCCAAGTTGAACCAGCTGTCGCAAGGCTAGGAGTTTCCTGGCCGAGCGCGGCGCCGAGCTGGACTTGGTCAATCTTGGCAAGGGTCTCAGCGTCGCCGATCTAGATGCCCTGATCGGGGATCGCGATCACCTTGGCTTCCTCAACACGCGCAACGTGCTGTACCGGGAGCTGGGCATGAAGGCCAATCCGCCCGGACGCGAGCAAGCGCTGGAGCTGATGTCGAAGAACCCGAACCTGATCAAGCGGCCGCTCAGCGTGCAGGGTGGGACCGTGGTGGCCGGATTCGCGCGGGACGAACTCGCCGCGCTATGTGCCGGTTAGCTCTCCGGGAAATGGAGCCGACGACGGGACTTGAACCCGTGACCTCGTCCTTACCAAGGACGCGCTCTACCGGCTGAGCTACGTCGGCTTATTGGCACTGCCCGGCTTCGCGAGCGCTGGAGCGGGAGACGGGAATCGAACCCGCAACCAACAGCTTGGAAGGCTGTGACTCTACCATTGAGTTACTCCCGCCACGCCCGGGACCGCACGATTGGAGCCGGCGAGAGGATTCGAACCCCCGACCGTCTGATTACAAATCAGATGCTCTACCAACTGAGCTACGCCGGCCTAGCGGACTGTTGACTCATCATATCACCGGCGGGAATCCTGCCGGCGGCCGGTGATCGCACAGAGCTGACATCGACGCCTTGGCTGCATGGTTGGCGCAGCGTGGCGCTAGCGCTGCTATGACTCTTTATCGCCGTACGGTTTGACCCACACGACCTTGCCGTCCTGAAATATGGCGATATCGTTGCCGCATCCTGCGGCCCGGCGGCGGGCGCGCTCGGCGGCTCTGCGTAGTGCCGCCTCAGCACCGACAAAGTCCGGGTCGCGGGTGTGCTCAGGTAGTTTCTCGTTTGCTGGCTTCCGCGGTTTCATAGGTTCCCTCCCTCCTTGAGCAGGACCGGGGAACTCCCAGAATTATCGTAGGTGACCCATTGGTCAACCAGATCTCGATAGATAAGTTCAAAATTGCTCCATCCTGCACGGAATCGCCGACGGACGACCGCCTCCGGCACGTCGTGGCCTCCCTCCGAAACGCGCTGCTGAACGCGCGCGACCGCCAATTCCGGCGTCGGCAACTGCAGGAAAAGCAACTTCACATGGTAGCCGCGTTCCCGCCAGAGGGGGATCCAGCGAATATGGCCGCGTCCGCTCAAAGTCGTCTCGAACGCGAAACTCTCGCCCCTGGCAGCGTATCCGTGGATCGTCTCGATCATCAGACGGCTCGCACGGAACTCGACTGAGGACGGTCGGAACGGACTCAACCCAGCGGCGATAGCATCCGCGTTGACGAAGCTCGGACAGTCCGCCTCGTTTGGCAGGAACTCCGTCGCGAAGTTCGTCTTGCCCGCTCCATTCGGCCCGGCGATGATCAATATCTTTTTGTGCCCGGTCAATCGCCGTACCTCTCTTTGAGCCCCTTGCCGCCGCTAATCGGATCTAGACGTGCTGGGCCGAGCTCACGGATTGAGCGTGAGGTTATTCTCGAAACGTCCTGCCGGCATCCCCGAGCTCGTGTTCGACGGCGATAAGCCGAATGTAAAGACAGAGTTGTTGCGCTCGACGAAATCAGCGTGACGCACGAACGAGTCAAAGCAAAATAGAACAACCGCCGCTGCTCTTCGAGCAGCCTCTTCTGCCTAGCCGCTGGCGGCGAGCAGTCGACGTGGGAGGCCAGCTCCCAACGCAGGCTATCACAACCACACGAGCGGCTTCTCTGCATGTGCAAGTTCATGCCGAGAGCGTAGTCGATATCCGTTGGCAATGCAGGTCGGTTAATGTTCTGTGGCCGGATGTCCAGCGGAGGTGTAGCTCCGGTCCCTGGGAGGCTCGAACGTGAGTTTGCGGGCCTTCTCGAAGTCTGGATCGTTCCGTGGAAGCGTCATCTCAACCAATGGAAGTCGGCGAGTCGATGTGCTGGCCGTGGCGATGCAATGATTCGGCGTGTCCGGTGCGATCTCTCGCCAGCGGGTCCCGGCATTCGAACCGCTAGCGCCCGGAGCGCTGGCGCGCTGCGAGCGGGATCTCGCCCTTGGCGCTCAAGGCGGCGTACTTGTCGGCCAGCTCTGTCTCGCCCATCGTGCGGTAGATCCTGGCCAGCAGGTAGTGCACTTGCATGTCAAGAATCACGCCTGCTCGGTCCGGCAGCGCCAGCGCCCTTTCGGCGTGCGAGCGCGCCCCCGCCATATCGCCCAGCTTCTCGGAGAGCTTGGCGCGCTCGTAGTGGACCGCGCGCACCGCAGGGCTGAGCTTGACCGCCTCGTCGAGGTGCGCCTTGGCGTCGGCCAGCCTGCCGTGCTTGGCGAGGAAGCGCCCGTAGTTGTAGTGCAGCATCGGATCGAACCGCGGGCCCGAGTTGCGCGCCAGGCCCATGCGGTAGGCCGACTCGGCTTGCGCGAACTCCCCCAGCGCTTCCAGGCTCAAGCCGAGGTAGTCGTAGGCTTGCGGGTCGGCGGGAGCGAGGGCCAACACCTTGCGGAACTGCTCGGCTGCCTTGCCATGCTGCTGCCGCCCGTCGTAGAACACGCCCAGTTGAAAGATCGCCGCGGGCTGGCCAGGGGCCAGGGCGATGGCCTCCCGGAAGAAGTCCTCCGCTTCGCCAGCTTTGCCCAGCGCGGCGTGAACTTGAGCCTGCAACAACGGTGTCGCCTCGCACTTTGGATGGCTCTCGGCCAGTGTTGCGAGCCGGGCCAGGGCGGCGTCTACGCGGCCTTGGCCTAGGTCCTGCCGTGCCGCTGCCAGGCCTTGTTCGGCCCCGCTGCAAGACGCTTCAGAAACACCCATGCCACCCAGCAGAAGTGCCAGCGCGACCAGTGGCGTCAGAGGCCGGATTCGCATGGCAGCTCTCCGGTCACAGCAACCAGTGTAGCTCCGAGCCTAGGCGGCCTGTCGCTGGAGCCGCGTGCCCGGCGCCCGTCAGGGGCGCCGATCGGCGTGCAGGCATTGGGGGTGTGCGACAATTCTGTGAAACCCAAACAGAGACTTGTGCCGTAATGTAAAATGTGTTGGCATTACATTCCGTCTGCTCTGCGCGGCGGGGACGAATGCATGGTATCGGTGGCGGTAGGAGCCGATCAGAGGATAGTTCACTTCGGGCTCTGCGCCCGGGACTTGGGAGGACGAACATGACAATTCGCTTGCGCCACTGCGTGGCGCTTCTAACCGCGCTGTGCCTTGCTGGCGGCACGGCGCACGGCCAGACGGCCTACGGTTCGATCAACGGCACTGTTGCCGACGCCAGCGAGTCAGTGATTCCGGGCGCGACCGTGACGCTGACCAATGTGGGAACCCAGGGGCAGACCGATGTGGAGACCAATGCCAACGGCTACTACGTCTTCATCAACGTGGTGCCCGGATCGTATTCCTTGAGCGTTACTGCCGAGGGGTTTAGCCGGGCCGTCGAGCCCGAGTTCACTCTCAACGTCAACCAAACGCGCACGCACGACTTCGCGCTTGAAGTCGGTGCGGTGACGGAGACGATCGAGGTCATTGCCGAGGCCGCACTGCTGCAGCAGTCGACGTCGGAGCTCGGTACCGCGATCACCGAGGAGGCCGTGAAGGACCTGCCGCTGAACGGCAGAAACTACTCGCAGCTGCTGACCCTGACGCCCGGCGCCACGCCCGTGAGCACGGCCCAGGGCAACGCGGGCGGCACCAGCTTTAACGCGCCCGTGGCCCTGCCAGGGTCGTCGTTCGCGCTGCCATCGATCAACGGCGCTTGGAACCGCAGCAACGTGAACATGCTGGACGGCGTGATCAACCACTGGTTCTTCGGCCAGAGCTGGGCCGTCCTTCCGATCGTCGACGCCGTGCAGGAGTTCAAGGTGCAGTCCCACAATGACAAGGCCGAATACGGCGGTGTGCTCGGGGGCGTGATCAACCTGGTCTCCAAGTCGGGCACTAACGAGTTCCACGGCGCGGTTTGGGAGTTCCTGCGCAACGATGCCTTCGACTCGCGCAATCCCTTCCTCGATGCCGCCAGGGAGGGTCCCACGCCGTTCCGCCAGAACCAGTACGGCGCCGCTATCGGCGGCCCCGTGCTCCGCAACAAGACCTTCTTCCACTTCGCTTGGGAGGGTTGGAAGTACCGCCGCGCACAGCAGCAGTCATACTTCCATCCGACTAACGACGAGCTTGCCGGCAATTTCCAGAACGCCATCCTCGACCAAGTCATCTACGACCCGGGCACGACTCGTGTGAACCCAGCGGATGCTGGCTCGTTCGTGCGCGATCCCTTCCCGCAAAACACGGTCCCCAGCGGTCGCATCGACCCGACAATGCGGAACTACTTCGAGAACTATTTCGACCGGCCCGACCCAAACGTTGCCAGCCCGGCGTTCAACGTGATCAACTCGCGGCCGCAGCAGAGTGACAACAACACGATGCAGGTCAAGGTCGACCACCGCTTCGGCAATGCCGACAGCCTGTGGTTCCGCTACAGCCAGCTGAACAATCCCCAGACGCTGCCAGCGACGGTCAAGAACGGCCGCATCTTCAGCAACCGCCCGCGCAACATCGCAGGCGGCTGGGTGCATCTGCTGGGCACCAACGTTGTGCTCGACACCAAGTTCGGGTGGGTGCGCGAGGCGCTCAACACGGAGGCCGATCTCGCAGCCGGCTTGGATCCGCTGCTTGCCGACGGATGGCTCGGGCTTGACGAGTTCGGCGCGCCCGGCATCGGCCTGCAGGCACCTTAGGACTCTCGCCTAAATAACTTAGTCATTTAATGGCGTGGTGCCAAGGTGTAGTTCCACTCTCCGTGGAACTCGGCACGTTCAATCGAAAGCCGCTTCAGCTCCGCGTCCGTGACTTTC
>JAJEHF010000160.1 GCA_022823865.1 Bryobacterales bacterium | reverse complement strand
CTGCGAAACTTAGGCTTTCTTTGTATTCGTCGAATATAAGGTTTTTGTCGTCAACTACAATGACCTGCTGACGGCAAATGTTCTCCAGTTTTTCTATACACGCCAATTGGCACGGGTGCCTCGCGTGCGTGTTTCTTCCGTTCGCCGCTATGGCAACGTTGGTGTCTACGACAAAGGATGTCATCAGGCTTGGATCTGTCTTTCTAGTGACGCTTTGCTAATAGCAGCAATCTCGCCCATTTCATCTCCAAAGAATTTATCCGGCCAGTTCTCTATACCACCCCACTTGTTCAGCTTGAGGTCGTTCAACTCGGCTGCACCGCGTTTTGTATTAACGAAATAGAGTTTCAAATCCGACGACGACATGCTGCCTTCGGCCACGCGACGCTGAAAGCGCCGCAGTAGATGTTCGCTGTGACTTTCTACGATGATCTGCACTTGGCGCCTCTTAGCCACCGCGAGCATTACATCCGCCATCCCGCTTTGAACGGACGGATGCAGATGAATCTCAGGCTGCTCCATCAGCACAATCGAGCCTTCCGGCACATAATACAGGAGGACCAAAACGGGCAGGATTTGGGAGATTCCAAAACCGACATCCGTCAGCAGCGTTTCGGAGCTGGTGCGATCCCTTCGTACTCGTACTTGGTAGAGGTTTGACCTAGGTGCGATTTCTTTAATTTGGAACGAATCGATCAGGCCTAGTTCTCGCAACCAATAGGCAATCATTTCCTGAAACTTCATGTATCTCTTGCGTAGTGCGAGGTTGCGCGTTTCGCCTTGCGCGGTAGCCGCCAGAATGGCATCGACGGTGCGTTCCCCGCGTGGCCCCACGTCAGTGGGTCTGGCCCCGGACCAGTGGTACTCGCGCTGCGGATGCTCCCGGAGAGGACCAAGATAGAATATCCTGTCCATCAAAGCTTCGTACTCGGCTTCGAACAGACTTAGAAAGCCCGTGTTTTGAAAGTAGGTACGGGCCTGATCGGGGAAAAGGTGAGTCTTGACCGGGCCGGGCAATGCCGAGCCTCGTCCTTGATTCCGAACGAACGATAGCGGTTTGCGCCCCTCTGACCTGAGCTCGAACCTACTGGATTCGTCTGCCCTTGGTTCGATAGCGAAAACGGTGTCGTCAAATCTATATTTCACATAACGCGCCGACGGATGTGTACCTTTCCATTCTACCCGAGAGCTTTCTTGCAGACTTTCTCCCTTGAAGCGCACTTCACGAGAGCCGCTCGGGTCGTTGACCCTGAGAGGCTTCGGCAGCATCCAATCTAGCGTCCAATCAATGTACAATGCTAGATTGCCTTGATGTACCAAGGCTTCGTAATTTCCCAGATTTACCAGATTGGTCGGGCCTCCGAAGTCCAGCACGAGACCCCGATCCGTCGCATTCTTCGTCTGCTTGAGCAAGAGCAGAAACTGAAGCAAGCTGCTCTTGCCCGAACTGTTTGTGCCGAAAAGGCCGGTGACCTTCCCTAAAGCTATCTGTAACTCACGCCATGCTTTGAAGTTAGTGAGATCAAGAGATTTCAACATTGGTTGCTCTCCTTACTTTAAGCAGGGTCAGTGCTTCGATGCCTTTGGCGAGGTCTCGTTCCGGAATCACGCCGACAGGCCATATCCCTCTCGGTGCTCTACATAGTGGTCATTTTGGGCTCATACTACAAGGCAAAATTTACAGGTTCGAACGGCGCCTCGCCAGCAGAACGCTCTCTCGTAGTAGCCTCTCGATACGGACGCGAGGGCAGCGGATAGGGATTATACTAGAAGCGGTTTCGTAACTTGATAGGAGATTAAGTTTTTTAAAAAGAAACCCCGTGCCGGGAGATTTGGCACAATTCTCGCCAAGGGAAGGGGTCTTTTTAACACAAAACATCTACTGTTGACAAGATGCGCGTATCGAGAGATTTTTGTCCAAGAGAAAAAATGCTGGAAATGGTGACATAGTGTCGATACAGGCTTTTCCTGTCGTTGTAATATCCTTTTGTAAGTTGTTGATTATTAAATAATTAGCCGCCTTAGCTCAGTTGGTAGAGCATCTGATTTGTAATCAGACGGTCCTCGGTTCGAGTCCGGGAGGCGGCTCCAATAAATTATTTTCAGACTGACACCCCACCATCTTACTGACTACAATCCAAGGTCAAGGCAGTCAGGGCAGCCTGTTCGGCTGTTTCTGAGACGGCCTCCAAGTCCCAATAAAGATTGCTCGTGTAGTAGCTTGTATTCAATGCGGTCCGCAACACATTATAGCGAGCCGCCTGATCTAAGCGTCCAGCTAGCCCGTACGCGAAGCCGAAAAATTGCGCGGGCGGCATTGGGGCACACATTTCGAGATACGCATCAGAGAAGGCCAAGATAGCGGCCCGGTATCCAACGGAAGCATCTGGTGCATCCAAAGACAAAATGGCGTCGTTGTAGAAAGCGCAGTTAGCCTTATGCGCGGCAGCGGCGGCTTGCTTGGTTATCTCTTTTCCCGCCGCGTTAAATCGGTCCCAAGCTGGGTAATAATCGTTGCCCCAGATGATTATTTCCGCTGCGGTTAGACGGTGCATAACGCCAGCGGCGTTGAAAAGGTATTTACCGACTGCAAAAGCGTCGCTCAATGCGGTTTCGTCAATGGGAGTGCCTACTGTATAGAAAGCCTGTTTGGCATCCATATATTGATCGAAAGCCGCCGCCGCCTCGGGGCCGAAGATGGTGCGCAAAGAGGCAAAGAGCGAGTCATAGGCAGCATAGGCGACCGAATCGACGACGGCCATAGCAATGGAATCGGCAAGGGTATCGGCAATGACTCCGGCTTCCTTGATGTCTTGATAGGCGCTTGATGCTGCACGGGTGGCCAAGGCGGCGATTTCCTCGGTGGTACAGTCGGCCCCATTGCCCTGCGTGGTGTTCGCGCGATTGGCACACGCGACAAAAGTGATGAGAAGAACAAAGCGACTCATCTAACAGACCTTTCACTACCAAGCGAACAGGAAGTTGCCGGTGTTTCCCGTGAAGTAGTCGATGATGAGCCAGAGGCCGAGGGTCAGCATCTGACCGGCGATCATCCCGAGGAAAAACCCCTGAGTACGTTGGTAGAAGTTGACGCCGCCGTAGCGGAGGATGATTACCTTGATGAACCAAGCGACGAACACGCTGGTAATGATGTGAGGCATCAGGTCCACAGCCGCGACTGGGAAGCCGATAGGGTGGAGGGGCCACCAAGGCAGGCGATGGCGCACCCAGTACAGCAGGGCCATGATGCCGCCGCCGCCGAACAGGAAGCCGATGCCCGGCCAGTAGATGCCGGTAGGTTCGAGGTTGCGCACGGCGCTGTCGTAGGCGACCGCTGGTCCCGCCTTGAAGAACCAATAATCGAGGTTGACGCCGCCGTAGCGGTAGGCGACGTGGAAGATCATCCAGAACGAGCCCAACGTCCCGATCAGCAGGGCCAAGATGAGAGCGAGGAAGACCAGCCGTCGGCTGCGCGCATCCATGTCCTCAATCAGCTTGAGGGCGTTGGTGCAGGTCGCCATGGCGAACGCCCGGACCTCGCCGGCCCAGATGTAGGCCATAGACATGTTGAACACGCCGGTGGGACCGACGAGCGATGAACCGAGACCCATGACGACGAAGTCGGGGGCGTTGACGGGCGTCCGCAGCGTCGCCAGCCCGGCTTCGGCGATGATCCGGGTGATGCCGATAAAGATCGTCATGGCTAGGACGATGAAGAAGAAGGAGACCCACAGCGGTGTGCCCATGAGCCACAGCCACAGGGTCATGACCGCGATCCCCCCGAAGGTGCCGATCACGGCGCTGCGGTAGGAGAGGATTTCGTCCCGATCGTCGACGTGGGGCGCTCGGCCGAGGGCCTTGAGCCAGACCGCCTTCAGATGCTCGCGGGCCGTCCACAGCACTCCTGCGACCAACACCAGCAGGGCACCTAGCCCCTCGTAGCCGACTAAGGGTGCGTCGGGAACGCCGTGGAAGTGTACCTGCTCCGATTTGACCCCGGCGATTGCCAGCGCGCTCTTCTGGAGCCGGCCGAGCAGGTAGAACACCCACACGCTGCCCGATATCCTCGTGTCGATGAGGTAGGTGAAGCCAGTCAGAGCGAAGTTGACCTTGCCGCCGAGGTATGGTATCGACAGGTGCATGGGCACCATGGGAATGGAGGGATAGTAGTTCGACATGGCCTTCAGGCTGCCGACGATGAACGGGATGGCCATGCCAATGCACACGGACCGACGCTTGAAGAAACCGTTCACCAGCCCCTTCTCGTCCTCGCCGCGGATCATGGCCAGACCGACTTGCGCGATGGGATAGCTCAGCCGCTCCCGCTCCATCCACTGACGCCGCAGAATTACGGCGATTGAGATCATGCAGACGTACAGCGCCAGCAGGAAGACGGCCCACCACATCAACGGCTCGACCCAGGTGCCGTAGGGGATGCTCTGGCCGGGCGCGGAAATGCCCTCGTAAAACAGGGTGTTCTTGGCCCCGTCGTCGACTAGGATGTTGTGCTCGGGGAAGTGGGGGAAGAGCTTCTCTCGCCATTGATTCTCCGGCGAGGCGTAGTAGAAGATGGCGGTGAGAGAGGGCAGGATCAGCTCGGTCAGGCCCATCGTACACACGGCCGAGACCATCGCTAGCATGGCGTACACCATGATCAGTTCGGCGCGGTTGAGGGCCAAGCTGCGGCCGGACCAGACCAGTGGCACGTTGACGAGGGCGCAAATCAGCGCGAAGGTGGAGAAGATCAGGCCGGGCGAATGCACCTCGACATTACTAAACGGCCAGTAGGCGTAGAGCCAAGCCGTCCCTACCGCGAGGGCGAAAGCGAGGGCTAGGTCCCTGCTGCGTGCGGCCAGCTTGAAGGCTAGGTTGAGAATCCCGATCAGTACGACGAAGACGAAGATGGCCCCTGGGGTGCTGATGTCCGCGGCCACGTAGGCACCCTTGATGACCATGTTGCTGTAGGGGGCGCTGATGGCGAGGAAGAAGCTCAGGCCGCCCCCCACGAAGAACCCCCGCCACGTTAGGCGGTGGCGCGATTCGAGGAGGGGCTCGGAGCGCGACCGCAGGTACTGGAGGTAGAGCGGGGGGATTTTCTGTTTCACGGGAGGCGCGTCAGCGGGTGAGGGCGGAGACCGGCCTCCCGCCCGAACGGACCCGAGGTTGGAGCGATGATGTAGGCGCGCTCGCGGTCCGCCTCGGTCGATCGCATCACTGTTCCTTTTGTACCAGGGTTCTCAGGTTCTCTTCGTGGATCTTGATTTGGGGCTCGTACTGACGCCGCAGTTCGCCGAGGAATTGGAAGAAGGCCGCATCGCGCTTCCGGCGCAGGGCCATGGCCCAGGCCCGAGTCGCGACCTCGGCGAAGGGCTTGGGATCGCTTCCGAGGGTCGATTCGACGACCCTGAACACGGAATAATAGCGGTTTGCTGACGCCGCACCACCGGGGGCCGACACCTTCACTTCGATGGGGCCCAGCAGGTCGCCCGGCGCGGCCCCCTGTGCGGCCTCGAACAGGGCCTCGTGCGCTTCTTTCTGATACCAATGAAGGTGGAATCGCCCGCTGTCTGGTATGGCCATGCGCCGCAGGGTGTGCTGCTGGGCTAGGTCCCGCAGATTCTCACCGCGCTCAATCCGGTCCCGGAGCGCGACCGCGTCTTCGCGTGTGGCGACCAAAATTTCGTCTAGCGTCAGGGCCTCTTGGGGAACGAATGTCTGTAGATTTTGGGCATAGAAGCGCCGCGCCTCGTCCTCATCTACTTGCACGTCGCCGGTCACCTTCTTTCTAATGACCGCCAGCAGGCGTTCCTCTTCTCTGGCTTGGTGCCAGGCGACCATCTCCGGCTCGCGGTCGATTCCGGCATTGCGAGCGGCCTGCGCGGCCAGTGCGCGGGGGACTAGGACGGAATCGGCAAACCAGCGCATCTGCGCCAGCACATCTCCCGCGAACTCCCGGTAGTTCTCTCGGGCCGAGTCCACGAACTGTCCCACTGTAATGGTGCCGCCGTCGAATTCGTAGAGTACCGTACCGCGTTCCGCCTCGGAGAACGCGTGTCCCTCGCTCTCCAGCCGCGCGGCGAGCAGCTCGAAACCGTCTGCTCAGGGACGCAGGTTCAGCGCATCCCGCAGTTCCCGGCCAAGCTCCATCGATCGCAGGCCGGCCTTCTCCCGGTGGAGTTCGGTCTCCACTATACTCCGCACCCGTTCGAGGGAAACAGGTGCTTCGTCCATGACTTGGAACACGCCGTAGGTGCCGCCCGGCAGGGGTATGGGTTCGGAGATCTGACCCTTCGCGAGCGGAAAGACCTTTTCCTGCATGATGGGCAGGGGCATCTGGTCCTTGGTGGCGTACCCCATGAACCGGCCGCCCTGCTCGGCCGTCGCGCGGTGGGTCGAGCGCTGCCGCGCCAACTCCCCAAAGTCGGCACCACCCTGTAACAGGCGCACGATCTCTTCGGCCTCTTCCCGGCTCTCGACCTCGATCTTGCCACCCATGACCGCGCGGTTGCGTCCAGTTTTCAGGTAGTGGTCGTGGATTTCCTGCTCTTCGAGCGCGATCTTCGCGTCCACTTCCCGGGCGAAGAATTCATTCACCAGCCGCTCGGTCCATTCGCGCTCCAGCTTGCGGCGCATGTCGCGGTCGCGGTCCCAGCCCCGCGCTGCCGCTTCCCGAATGAGGAGCTCCTTGTCGATCAGGGCCTGCAGATGCTGCCGTCGTCCTTCGATACCCGCCTCCTTGGCCCGCAGACTTTCGACTAGGCGTTCCTCAAATCGGTGCAACTGCGCGGCGTGAATGCGGGTGTCTCCTACCTCGGCTAGCACCGGGCCTTGAGCGTCTTCCTCGCAGCCCGACAGGACGATGCCCAAGGCTAAGGCGAGTGGCGCAGGTTTTAGTTTTATCATTCTCTCAATCCGGCATATACAGTGAGATAGGACAGGCCGCTCGTCTCCGTCCGGTCTTGCTGGTCGAACGAGTCGATCTTCCGGCGGTCCACCCGGATCCCAATCGTTGACATGAGCCGGTATCCCACATAGCTGGTGGCATTGGTTAGCTGTAGGGCGAGGGATAGCTCATTGAAATCGCCGGTGGGATCGCCCCGGTTCAGGCCAGCCACCGGGTCGTCTGCGAACGCCACCTCCTGCTGCGCGAAATCGCGGAAGATGACCTGCTCCAGGCCGATGATCACCGTGCTGTGGCTCAGCACCGGGATGTCCAGCCGCAGGGAGGCCATACCGGCCCACTCCTTGCGCTCGAATACCCGGTCGTTTAGGAGCCACTCCGTGTTGAACGGCGTGTCGTCTAGGAACAGTTCGTGCTTGACGCGCGGACGGAGCTGGATGCCGCTGCTTAGGGGATAAAGCCAAGCTAGCTTGTTGATCAAGCCGAGCCGCCGGGTGTGCTGCGAGATTTTCCGACCCTTCCGGTCCACGGTGAGCTGCTCCCGCTGCCGCAGCACCTCGTAGATCAGCTTATTCCCGGAGTTGACTCCGACATTGCCCCGACGCTCGAAGGCCAGCGACAGTTTGTTGACCCAAGTATTGGGCAGGCCCAGCGGATCCGGGATCGGCGTCATGCCCTCGTCCCTGAACCTTCCGTGCAGCCATTGGAAGAGGTCGTCGGCGATGTCGTCCTCGACTCGCTTCAACATGTTATAGACCGTCAGCTCGCCCACGTTGGGATAGCTGCGCTCGAACGCGAAAAGGGCATAGCTGCTCACATTGGTCTCGCCGGTTGAGGGGCGGCGCACGCGCTGGTGGCCCGCGGTGAGCTTGGCACTCGGCGCGATCCACGCACCGCCGTACACGTTGAATCCGCGGCGGTCGCGCTTGTACGGGTAGTCGGGTTCGTTGTCGTTTTCAAAACGGTCTCCCCAGCCGTTGTTGTTCATGTCGAGGCCGAAGAGATACTCGGGCCGATCCACGCTGTAGCGCAGGAAGGGCTCGGCGTAGTCGGGCACATTGTTGGGTCGCACTCGGGTGTTGTTCTGGTTGAAATCGGAGATAAAATCGTGGTTCTCGTCGAGGCCGGGAAAAACCGCCTCGTCCGCGTACCCCTCGAACACGCGAATGCTGTTCCGTTCGTCGGGTGTCCGGCCGTCGTCGAATCTGCGCTTTTGGTCGTTTTTGCGATCGTTGTCGTCGTTGTCGTCGACGAAGTCGTAGAGGTAGTTGGAATGGGCCTGCGGCGTGTCCGCGTAGTTGACCCGACCCGCTGAGTCTAGGAATCGCATGGTGGTCGAGTACTGGGCGTCCATGCCGAAGGCCTCGCCGAAGAGGTAGTACGGATAGAAATCCCTGGCCACGTTGACCATCCACGCTTCGGCGGCGGGATTGCCCCGAATGCCCGATGAGGTGGTGTGGGTGGTCTGGCTTACGTCGGGGTACTTGCGGTACTGGTGGTTCACATTGAACTCGCCGTAGAGCCTGAACCCGGCCAGATCGTCGGCCTCCACCGTAAAGCCGAGGATCTGGGTGGCGGTGGGCAGTCCGTAGTCAAAGACCACGGCACCTAGATTGGAATGGTCCTGCACATTCCCCGGTGCCCGCACCATGGTCCTGAACACCGGGCGCGGTTCGAAGATGGCGTTGTCGGTGTGCTGGTCGGAAGTGACTTCCACCTTGTAGTCGTTGCTCAGGACCAGCCGGAACCGGACTTTGCTGATGTTGTTGACTGCATCGGCGAGGGACACCACCGTTTCCAAGTCATCGAGGACTGCCGGGTCCGGATCCGCCAGCACGTAGTCCAACCGGATCCGCCCCAGTTCGCCGCCGCCTTCGGCTATTAGGGAGCCATCCCGGGGGATGCCGCCCGAAATTCTAGGATGGAAGCCGATCTGGCTGCCCACTAGTACCGTGTCCAGCTCTCCTATCCGGGTCGTAATCTCGATCTCGTGGGCGAACAGGGCGGGACCGCCTTCGCCGTCTGCCGGGGAATCGTCGGTAATCCGCACGGTGATCCGGTTGATGCGTGCGCCCGACTGGTGAGAGCTCAGCCTGCCGGTCAAAGGACTCCCGTCGAAGGGCACAGTCGAGCTCCGACCGTTGTGCGCGTTCACGAAGGTGCCGCCGATGCGCACAAAGTCGGCCAAATTCCCGACGACTCGGAGACCGGTGAAATTGGTGAATTCGTCGATGAAACTGCGCGCTGGCAGGAACAGCGGGACATTGATTCTGGACATGAGGGCTGTGGCCGAGACATAATCCGACATATAGTCGAATTGGACCCCGTTGAAGGCCGTCTTGCGAAAGGTCATGGGTGTCAGGGTCGTGCCGATCTCGTCGCCGATGCTCACGCGGAAGTGATGTTGCCCCTTGGCGTCTGCAGAAACTACGAGGGAGCTGAAAAGGTCCTTGTAGCGGTCGGTCTTGTGGAGCAGGTTCCCCTCAGAAGTCCGGGGCTGGCTCTGCTGCCAGTCGTAGATCAGCCAGCCTCGGGTCAGGAGCCGGCCGTAGAGGTCGTAGTGATTGTCGCCCTCCTGATCGGTGGATAGGTAGCGCAGGTAGCGCTCGTGGGCGTAGTTGGTTCCCGCCTCCCATTGCCAGCGGTAGTGGTTGGCGACCTCTTGGGGCATGTACCATTTCTTGAGGGACGGAACGAAAGAGTCCGTGCGCAGGCTGGGAGCCGCCGAGTAGTAGATCGCCCGGCCGCTCTCGCGGATTCCGAGGCGATTCCCGTAGTCCGACTGGGCTGCGCCGGGCGCGACGGCCAACGCGACTGCGAGCCCGACGAGGATGAGGATTCGGGACTTGGGCCGCACGGTCCGCACTTGGGGGGACTTGTTCATCACAGTCCAGCATATACGGTTATGAAGGTGGTGCTCAATTCGCGGCCCCGGTCTTCCTTCACGGATCTTCCCTCGTTACCGGCGGCGATGAACTCGTCCCAGGCCCGGGTGTAAATGATGCCGAACTGGGTGGTCAGGGTATAGCCTTGGTATTCCCGGACGTTGGACCACTGGGCGGCTAGCACTAGGCTGCGGGAGTCACCCGTGGCCCCCACTCGGTTGGCGACGAGGGCTTCCTTCTCGTCTAGCATCAGGTCCGCAACCCGGTGGTACTCCAGCCCGGCCTCGAGAGACGACGCGCTCAACATGGGATGCCGCAGCAGCAGGGTGCCTGTTCCCGTCCACTCCTCGCGCTCATCGCCCTCTAGGATGAAAGGCGCTTGGTTCAGGTACTCGCTCTTGATCTTGGGTTGGACCTCAAGGCCGCGGACGCGGTAGGTGTAATCCGCTTTGTTGATAAGCCCGAAGAAGTGGGTGCGTTTTTCGAGGATCGGGCCGACGCCCCGCTCGTAGGCGTCTCCCTGCTGAGCATACAGGTCGTACTTGATTTTGGTCCGGGTTTTCAATTTGCTCACCGGGCGATAATCCAACTCTAGGTAGGTCGAGTTCACCCAAGTGTCGCGGGCCGGAAGCACGTCCTCAATGTTGGCTAGGTTGCCGGTGGCCAGACCGAGATAAGGAGTCATCTGCCGGCGGTCATCGGGGATGGTGTCCCTAGTCCGCTTGAGCATATTGTAGACCCGGATCGCGCCGAATCGGGGATAGTCGTGTGCAAAGGTGATCAGCCCGTAGGTCGTGTGGTTCTTGCGTGCGGAAGACAACGAGTTGACCCGCAGAAGCCCCAGTGTGGCCCTGATGTCGGGCGTTACAAAAGCGCCACCGTACACGTTGTACCCCTGCTGGTCTGTCTTGTAGGGGTAGTCGGCCAGATCGTCGTTCTCGAAGCGGTCCACCCAGTTGTTGTTGTTCAGGTCGATGCCGAAGAGGAACTCGGGCCGGTCTGAATAGTAGCGGAAGAAGGGCTCCTCATAGTCGGGGATGCGATTCGATAGAATGGCGCTGTCGTTCTGATTGAAGTCCGACACAAAGTCGTTGTTCTCGTCCCAGCCCGGGAACACGTTGGCATCGCCGGAGCCCTGCTCGAATCGGGCCCAGTCGGAAATCCGGTCTTGGTCGTCATTGTCCTCGACGAATTCGTAGAGGTGCCGGGTCGAATGGTCGTAGAGGATGTCTCCTTCGCTGTTTACGAGGTACGCCGTAGTGGAGTAGTCGGGGTCTAGGCGAAAGGCCTCGCCGAAGGCGAAGAACGGGTAGGCCACCTTCGACACGTTGACCATCCACGCCTCTGCCTCCTTGGAATAGCTGGACAGGTCGCGGCCTGTTTGGGCTAGGCTGGGGCTGGGGAACTGGTGGTAGGAGCGACTGATGGCCAGTTCGGCGTAGGCATCAAACCCCATAACCTCCTTGACGTCTACGGTGAATCCGTAAACCATGTTTGCCGTGGGCAAGCCGTATTCGAAGACGAGTCGGGTCTGGTTGGAGTTGTCCGGCACATTGCCTTCGGCCCGGGCCACTTCAAAGAGCGCCGGTGCCAGCTCGTCGATATCCTCGCCGCTGAGCGGCAGGTTGGGCATGGGGCGCAATCCGGTCTGACGGTCGGACCATATCTGGATGCGGTAGTCGTTGGCCACCACTAGATCGAAGGTGATCTTCGCGATGGTGTTCGGCCGCGGCCCGGTGTAGGCGATGTCGGTGAAGTCGTAACTGATTACGATCTTCTCGTCCCCGTCCGCGCTCTGGAAGCCCTCGTGGTGGAAGCCGCCGCTGACCACGGGCCACGCGGCCGGATCGGTCACCATCGCCCGCTGGCGGATCTCCTCCCGCCGCCCGGTGGCCGGGTCTTCCGTGGTTATGATGATCTCGTGCGAGAACAGGGCCGCGCCGGCCACGCCGTCGTCCGGTGAATCATCGCTCAAAACAAGGGCTAGGCCGCGCACTGGAACCGCCCCTTGGTTGGCAGCGAGTGTGCCTTTGAGCGGATTCCGCTCGAAGGCGTCCTCAAAGGTCGTGGAGTTGTGGGCGTTGACCATAGTCGCCCCCACTTCCACGAAGTCTCCAACTTGGGCGACGACCCGCCCTCCCATCAGGTTGGTGCCATTAGTCACCGTCACGGGCGCGTTCTTGGGCGTGGTAGTGGCGATCGGAAAGCTGATTCGAGAAAACAGCATCGTGCCGCGGTACTTGTCCGCGGCGAAGTCCATCTGGATGCCGTTGAAGTTGGGTTTGGAGAAGGTGAGCGGCGTCAACGCCGTTCTGATCTGATTCCCAGCCGTTATGGCATAGTGAAATTGGCCCTTGGAATCCGAACTCACTAGGACGCTGCTGAACCAGCTAGCGAACCTCGGATCCTTGTAGAGCGAGGAGCCGAACTGTCCGGGCTGACTCTGATTCCAGTCATAGACCAGCCACCCCCGGGTCAGGTAGTTGCCGTAGAGATCGTAGAAGGGGTCGCCCTCGCGGTCGGTGTTTACGTAGCGCTGGTACTGTTTGCGGGCATAGTTGGAATACTCCCACTGCTGCCAGCCGTACAGCTCGTACAGCTCTTGGGGCACATACCATTTCTTGATGGCCGGATCCAAGGCGTCGTAGAGGACCCCAGGACCCCTCGGTTCATAGGTTATCTCCCCCCCTCGTCGCTGTCCGAGCAGCCGGCCGGAGGACTGACCGCACACCTCAGATGCCTGCATCGCGGCGATGAGCACGCACATACTCAGTACTCCCGCCGCCTTGCCGGTCGTCAACATGGAGAGACCCTCTCTCGGTGAAATCGCCATATCAGTTTTAGTACACCACTTGGACCGCGGTGGTGGCCGTCGCAGCGCTGGCGACGCTATGCACATCTACGTGAGCCAGATAGATCCCGGGCGGCACGAGCTCGCCACTGCCATTGGTCCCATCCCATGGGATCGACCAGTGCCCGTCTCCCTGCTCGCCGGAGAAGAGGCGGCGAACCAAGTGGCCAGCTAGATCGAACACGCTCACCTCAACGGGCACCGGACCGATTACCCGCGACAGGTCGTAGGAGATGTGGGTCCGGTCGTTGACCCCGTCGCCGTTGGGGCTGAAGGGCCGCGGTACGGCCCGGGTATTGATCAGGATGTCGCCGCCCGCAAGGGGCACATCTACCGACAGCACCCGCGCATCTGCCGTTCCCACCGGAGGAAAGGGGGCGTCCTCGGGGCCGAGTTGGGCCGCGTTGCCGGCGAGGATCTTCTGACCGATGGTCCCGGTCCCGGTGTTGCCAGCCCAACCGGGGAAGGCCGTCCCGTATCTGAGAACGCGGCAGCGAAACCGGATTCTCAGGACGGTAGCTTGGTCGGTCTCTAGGTCGCTAGCCGTTATGGCCGGGAAGCGCACCCGGAACCGCCGTTCCTCCACCGCCTCGACGCCGAAGTCGGCGGCCGGATCGGTGGGCAGTGCCGACGGGCTCAGATCCCAACTGGAGAAATCCGCCGCCTCAATGCGGCCGTCGTGGAAGAGGACTTGGATCGAGTCGATCTCTTCGACCCGGACCGGCGTGGCGATCTCAAAGGTGTCGAAGCCGCTGTCTTGGCCCGGTCGTATCCGGGTCGGCATGACCGCGTAGGTGAAGGTTGCCGGAACGCCCAGCTCGACCTGACGAGGGTAAATCTCTCCGACGATTCGCTCGGCCGCCGGTGGGAACACCGTGAAGGCCAGCGGCCCAACCCCGGTCGCTGCCTCCAAGTCCCGGCTCGCCAGTTCGACTCGAACCTGAAAATAGCGCCGTGGGGCCGGCGTGCTGATGACCGCCCCAAGCTGCTCGTCATGGATGTTATCGACTGTGATGCCGCTGGTGCCCTCTTGCCCATAGGGAGCCGACCACGGCGTCCAGGCGTCTGGATCGTCCCGGATCTCGCCCCGTGGGCTCAGGCCGCGATAGTCCTCTAGGCTCAGTGCTACTTGGTTTTTCTCTGCCAACGGCAGCGCCCGGTAGGCTCGCAGTGCATCGAGCGGCTCTAGGTCATCTAGGGCAATCTGCTCCCCCTCGGCCGTGGTGACGACCGCGCCCTCCTTCCAAGGGAGATTCACCGAACCGCCGGGACCGGGGCGGGTGAATTCCAGCGGCGTATCGTCGTGCCCGGCGCGCGTCGAAATGCGGGCCTGTGCCATCCCTGCGAGCCCCAGGCTCTCCTCGATCCAGCGGATCTTGCCCCACACGCCCCAGTTGTCCCCCAGATCGTAGACATTGGAGATGTATTGGGCCTCGGGCACAAACCCCGTCCCGAACACCCGAAATTCGGCGATTTCAAAGCCGATAGACGTCTGCGACCGCAGGCGCAGGAAGCGCAGGTACTGGGGAGGAATCCGCAAGTCGACCACGGGTTGGTCGTTCTGCAACTCCAGCTTGAAGCTGGTCATCACCGGCCTGCCGGACTCGTCTCTGTCATTCTCGCTGCCGTTGTTGACCAGAAGCTCGTACGCGCGCAGATAGTCGTTTTGGAAAGGAAAGTCGGGCGCTGCGAAACCTGGGGCGTTGCGCGGAAAGAACTGGATTCGGTTCACCCCGAAGCGTGCGCCCAAGTCAAAGTCGAGCATGGCCCCGAAGGCGAGGACCTGTGGCCCCTCGGCCTCGCTCTTGCGGGTGAAAGCCGTCTCGAGATCGCCGTCCACCATCAGCAGCAGCTCTTCGGCGAGGCCGAGCGTCAAGAGGTTCGGCGAGGTCAGGGTGGCTCCGGCCGCGATATTGCTGGTGGAGTCGGCTCGCTGGGGGAAGATCCAGCCCGGTTTGCCGGGAAAGTCGAAGTCCACCACATCGCCTGGGGTGTTGGTGATCGCGGCCTCGTCGATACTGATCTGCGCCGCGGCCGGGATCTCTCCACCGCCGCTGTTCCAGGGTTGGCCATTGGTGCCGCCCAGCACTCGGCTGTCGGCAGCCAGATTCTGGACCACTAGACAGAATGTCCCGAGCACGCCTAGGCTGAGGCTGATCCGCTGCATTCTCACTCGATAGACCCTGGCATCAATACGCTACGTGGACCACGCGGTGCACCTTGCGGCTCGATACGTCCGTGTCTGCATCCACCTCGATTTCCAACAGGTAGATCCCGGGGGGCACCAGTCGGCCGCTCTGGTCGTGGCCCGACCAGCGGACCGCGTACGATCCGCTCGCGAGGGGACGCCGCTCCTCCCACGTCCGCACCAGACCGCCGCCCAGATCGTAGAGGCGGGTCTTCACCGCGCGCTGCCCGGTGAGTCGGAGCACCGAGAACTCGAACCGCGCTTCGTCGTTGATCCCATCGCCGTTCGGGGTCAGGATCGGAGCAGTGATCGTCAACGGGCCCATCACTCGTTTGTCTGCCAACGGCCCGCGCAACAACATCCCCTGACTCGCGGCTAGGGCGGTAGCATCGCCGGGATCGACCCGTTGCCATCGATTGGCCTCGGACGAAGTTCCCAGTTCCGCCTGCAGGACAGCGCCGGGGCGGAACAGGGTCGTGGTGAACCGCACTTCGATCAGATCGACCTCGGGGCCCACCGCCGAATCTAGGCGCACCCACAGCGAATCCGATCCGGTCGGAACCTGCTCCAGATCGGCTGGTCCCAACTCGGTCACCGGGCCGGCGTCCCACTGTGACTCCCGGCCCATGCGGAGGAGTTGCAGATCGAGGTCCACCCCGGGAGCGTACAGGCGAATCTGGTCCATTCCTGGACCGTTCCGCAGGAACTCGGCTTTGACGAACAGGGACAGGGTGTCGGTGGCACCCAACTCGGATACCAAGCCCGGCTCGAGTTCGCCTAGGGCCTGCTGGGCTAGGGGATCGAGGAAGTTCAGCCGAATCGACCGCAGGGAAGCCGCCTGTTGCGGATCACTGGTCTTCAGCCAGGCCTGGAGCATGAGGTACGCTCGCGGGCTTGGCGACGTGATGGGGGCCCCTGAGAAGTCGTATTCCTCGCTCCAGTCGCTCCAGTCACCCCCGGCCACCTGCTCGGTCACGATCTCGACATCCTTCTTGGCGAATTTGTTCAGCTTGTTGTACTGCTCTTCCGTTATCTCGCTACCGTCCTTCTTGAAATAGCGGAGGACGTCGGCGAGTTGGTTGCCGGTCCGGCTGCGCAGCGCGATGGAGGTTCCCGGGGGCGTGTCCCCCTCCCACTCGATCGAACTCAGCGTCCGGGCGCCGTCCAGCGTGATCAGGGGCGACGTGAGTGAGGCGCGAGGCTGGTATCCCTCGCCGTAGAATTGGATCTCCCGCGTGTCTGCGTTGCCTCCCGCTAGGCCGCCGGAATAGGGAATGCTGATGTAGCGGGCGACCGTGGGTTCGAATACGTTGGCGTGGTAATCCATGCCGCCGTCGCCCCCGAGTGCTTGGCTGGTCCAGGCTAGGGAGCCTTCAGGGGTCAGACTGCCGTCCGAGGTTTGGATTTCGTACTGGGTTATGGGCCCCCAGTACCCTGCGTTCAGGAAGAACATTTGCACTCGATCCACCCAAAAAAAGGCACCTAGGTCGAAGAAGAAGAGGCGCAGGGCGGGCGTGCGGACAGTGGTCCCGACCGTCGTTTCGTACAGGCCGTCCACTAAGCTGGTGACTACGGTGGTATCAATCTCTATCTTTTGCGCCACTCCCCGGCGGGCGGCCAACCCCAAGGCGATGTTCTCGCCTATTGTCCGCACTTCCATCGCGGCCAGACGAGGACGCTCGCGGCGGAAGTAGCGGACCTCGCCACGCGACCCCGCGTCGATCGCCTCGTAGATCTCCGGCTCGACCCGGATGCTCCCATCGGCCACCTTCTTATAGTAGTCCACCGTCCCTCGACGGGCGGGCTCCAAGGCGTCGTAGGCTTCGCGGGATACTTCGGCACCTCGCACCGAGTCACTTTCCGTCACCACGAGCTGGACGTAGCGGATTTGGTCTCCCCGCCAGTGCAGGTCGCGGGCGTCTCCTGACGGCTCCAGCTCGATGTCGAAGACGCGTTGGCTCTTATTCGCGCCCGGACTCGCGTAAACGACGACGTAGCCCTTGACATCCCTCAGCCCCTGCTCGGGACGCTCGCCATCCGAGGTCAGCAGGGTATATTGGAGAAAGGGATCGCCGAGATCTTCATCGACAAAGGTTAGGAGGATGCGAGTCGCGGTCACGATTCGCCCCAGATCCAACTCGAACCACCAGTCGCGCAGTGGCTGGTCTGGGTCGGGCTGCCAGTACGAGGTCAAATCGCCGTCAAGGAGGTTGGCTACCCCGGCCGCATTAGTGCCGGCCCGCACTGCATCCAGCACGTCGACGTCTTCAGCCTTGACTCCTTTGGGTGGGTTCCGCTTCAGGTGCTCGACAAGGTCCTGGGTCGCGTCGATATCCTTGGCGACAAAGTTTGGTCGGGCCGCGTTCCCCGGGGCGAAGAACTCCACTGTGCCGACGGGGAACTCCCAGGTTTTCAGGTGGCGGCCTTCTACCACGATCTGGTTGCCGCGGATGACGTACCCCTGGCCCCAGACCGCACTGCCACACAGGAGCCAGAGAGCCAGCGCCGTGCTGATCCTGCCGTTCATGTTGCTACGCCTCTCTCCCATTTGGGCAGTCCTCGTGGGCAATTCAAGGGATTGACGGCTTTGCCGGCCCACAGCCGACAAGCAGCGCCTCAATAAGCCACCGCGATC
>JAJEHF010000154.1 GCA_022823865.1 Bryobacterales bacterium | reverse complement strand
GCCCCGCTTCTGCACCAGCCTCACGGCCCCTCAACGCGCCTCTCGGATTTGCGCACTAGCACCGATTTCCATGCATTCTGCCGTCAGAGCAATGTGAGAAAATACCCCGCCCTACTGCCGGAATAATGTGACTCTCTACACTTGCTCACCCGGGCTCGTGTTGTGCCATAACTCGGCCGCCCCACCCAGCGAAGACACCACCACGTCGACGCGGCCATCGCGGTCGAAGTCCGCGAACGCACAGCCGCGGTGGGCCCTAGTCGTGCTCGCGAAGGCCTCGCCGACAGCAGCCGTGACCTCTTCGAACGACCCGTCCGCACGATTGGCGTACACGCTGTTGGTCTCGCGATACGGCGTCGTGGGCTCGAACTCGCGGATGATGTCGTTGACGTGGGAGTTGGCCGTGAACAGATCCTTCCAGCCATCGTTGTCGAAGTCGTACAGGCCGTTGCCCCAGCCGCTGTGGCGGTTGGAATGCAGCGCCAAGCCAGACGGGCCGGTCACGTCCTCGAAGAAGCCGTCACCGAAGTTACGGAAGAGCGGGAATGTCTCGGCGATCAAGGCGGTGACCGCCACGTCCGGCAAGCCATCGTTGTCGTAATCGCGGAAATCGACGCCCATGCTGGCCACGGGGTCGCCATGCTGCAGCAGAGCCGTGCCCGAGAACAGCCCCGCTTCTTCGAAGCTCTCTCCGGCCTGATTGAGGAACAGAAAGTTCGGCAGGTTGTCATTCGTGACCAACGCGTCAGTCCAGCCGTCGCCGTTGGCGTCAGCGAATGCCACGCTCATGCCGCGCCCGGAATGGCCGCTGATCCCCGTCGCCGCACTCACGTCCCGAAACGTGCCGTCACCGAGGTTGCGATACAGCCGATTCGGTATCGGAGTCAGCTGCATCGGGTCGCAGTAGGCGCGAAGCCCGCGCCTCTCGTCGCCGCAGTATGTGTCGAAATCCAAGCTCCAGTTCGCATAGTTGACCACGAACAAATCAAGGTGCCCGTCGGCATCGTAGTCGAACCAACCCGCGGCCACGGACCACTGGCCGCCTTGCAGGCCGGAGTCCGCGGTGACATCCTCGAAGGCGCCATTTCCTCCATTGCGCAGCAGGGTTAGGCGGAAGACTCCGGCCACCAGCAGGTCGACATCGCCATCGTTGTCGTAGTCGGCCGCAGCCACGCCCGTGTCATACCCGGCACCCGCAACGCCAGACTCGGCGGTGACATCGCTAAAACGAAGCTCGCCATCGTTGCGATATAGGCGGTTCCAGTACTTCGGCGACTCCTTGTTCAGGGAAGGAATCGCCGCGCCGTTGGTGAAGTAGATGTCCGGCAGGCCATCGCCGTCGTAGTCGAAGACGGCCACACCGCCCGCCATCGTCTCGATCATGTGCTTTTCGGGCGTCGGGTGGTTGTGCAGCACGAAGTCGACCCCCGCCGATCCCGCGACATCGCGGAATTGGATGTCGCCGGGCGCACCGTGCAGCATCACCGCCGCAACCAGCAGGCTTGCGAGCGTCGGCGCGGTCCGGGCTACTCGCTCTTGATCCATCGCTCAAACTTGCTGCGGTCGCGAGCGAATGATCGCTTGCGCATTTCGGTGGACCTGTCCAGCGCTAGCTTGGCCCGTTCCATGTTGCCCAAGCGGCGGTAGGCCTGGAAGAGCGAGTAGTGGATATCGCCGTAGTAGTCGAGGATCAGCGCTTGCTCAAGTTGCGCGGCAGCCTCTTCGACGCGCCCCACTCGCAGGTATGCCCGGCCGAGGCTCGGACGTGCCTCAACCAAGTTAGGGTCAAGCTGCAGAGCGGTCTCCAGGTAGGGGATGGACTCGGCATGCTGTTGCCTGGCCACGAACAACCGGCCAGTCACGTATAGCGAGCGCGGGTTCGCGCCGTCTAGACCGAGGGCCTTTTCGAGCGCTCCCTGAGCCTCGTCGTAGGCGTTGTTGAGCAAGTACAGCAGCCCCAAGCTGCGGTGCAACTCGGCTGCATCCGGCTTGAGCTCGATCGCGCGCCGGTACTCGACGATTGCCTCATCGTCGGCCTGCCGCTGACGGTGGGCCTCCGCCCGCAATTGGTGCACGCGCCAGGACTGCGGGGCCAGCCTCTCGACATGCTCGAAGCACAAGTCCGCCAGCGACCGGAGCGTGCGCACCGTCCAATAGACAGCTTCGGGCGGTGCCTCGTCGGTTCCGCGCATGGCGTGCGTGAACGCGATCACTGCCCGCTCGTGCTGGCCGAGCGCAAGGTAGGCCCTGCCCAGCAGCAATAGCTCTGCGCGCGTCATCGAGCGACGCGACACCAGAGCCTGGGCGCACGCCGAGTAGAGATGGTCGGCGCAGAGAGAGACGGCTTCGGAGGCCCCGCCAGAGCGCGTGGGAGCGGCTTGGATGGCGCGCTCGAATCGCGCTCGGGCGGCGGCAGCGGCGGCCGAGTCGCCGGCCTTGGTGGACAGGGCCCAGGCTAGGAACGCCGCCGGTCCCGCCTCGGACTGGCCAAGCGACTGCAGGGACTTGGCCGCCGATTCGGGCGTGATGGCGTTGGGCTCGAACGCCGGCTGGGACCCCAACCATTGCGGAAACGAATCCCAGACCGCCGCCACACGCTCTAGAGCCGAGGAGGCATCGCCGCGTGCCAAGCTGATCTCGGCCAGCCCGAGCAATGCCTGCTCGGAGCGCGGATCTGTGCGCAGCTCGTCTTCGAAGCTGGCGGCGGCCTGGTCCAGCTGTCCGAGCCGCAAGCGGGCAGAACCCAAGGCCGAGTGCAGGCCGGGCAGGTCGGCTCGCTTGGCAACCGCGGCCTCGTAGTAGTTCGCGGCAGCCTCCCAAGCTTCGCTGAGCGCCAGCATGTCCGCCCCGAGGCGAGTGGCCCAGACCGAGTCCGGCTGCTCCACGACCAGGCGTCCGGCCAGATCGCTCATCAGGCCCATGTAGTCGCGCCCGAGCAGATACCATGCCTCGGTCCTGTCCGGGCTGTGCGAGAACGCCGCCTGGAACTCCTGCACGGCGCTGGCGTAGTCCGCTTTCGCCAGGTGGCACGCCGCCAGCGCCCGGTGCGCCTCGAGGTTGGCCGGGTCTAGTTCGAGGCTGCGCGAGAGCGCAGCGATCGCTTGGTCGGACGCGCCCAGCTTCAGGTGTCCGAGGCCTAGGAACAGATGGGCGGCGGGCAGGGCTGGCAGGGCGCGAGCCGCCTGTTCCAGCTCGTCAACCGATTGCTCGTATTTTCCCTGCAAGAACAGGGCCAAGCCCAGGTTCACGCGCGCTTCCGAAAGCCCGGGTTCGGCACCGAGGGCGGCGCGGAACTCAGTCTCCGCTTCGGCGAAGCGTCCGGCTTGCAGCGCTGCCTGGCCCTTTTGGAAGCGAGTCCGGACATCCGATTGCTCGAGCGTCGGCTGCGCCCACAGAACGGCGGGCAGCAGCAGCAATAATGCGGCGGCTACGCGAAGGCCGGCCGCCGAGCCGAGCGTTGTCCAAGCCATCGAAGCCGCTTTCGATTATCGCGAGTTCTTGGATCGCAAAAGGAACCGGCGGGCGGCCGGGCCGCCCGCCGGTTTGATTCGCCGACCCGGCGCGAACCGCCTAGAACAGCAGGCGCAGCCCGAACTGCACGAGTCGGGGCACACCTCGAGTGCCGCTGATCACGCCGAACTGGGGAGTGCCCAACGCTGTCCCGGGATGCCGGAAGACCGGCGTGTTGAACAGGTTGAAGAACTCCGTGCGGAATTCCAAGCCCACGCTCTCGCCCAGCTGCGTGCGCTTGAACAGCGCGAAGTCCCACTGTGCGATGCCGGGCCCGCGCACGTCCGGCAGGACCCTGGACGTGTTGCCGAAGGTGAACGCCGCCGGCTGGCTGAACACGTCCGTCCTGAAGTACTCGTTGAGCCGCGTTTGCGGATCGCCCGAGAGTGCCGCGCTGGTGCCGTTGTTGTCCACGAACTGCGATCCCCCGTAAGAGTTGGAAAGGTTCTGGGAAGGCGACACGCCGATCGGAAACCCAGTCTGGACGGTGGTTACACCGTTGATTCCCCAGCCTCCGAGGATGGCGTTAGCAGCCCCCGAAAGATCGCCGAGGAAGGGCTTGCCCTTGCCGAACGGCAGGTCGAGGACATAGCTCAGCACGAAACGCTGCGATACATCGAACGCCGCCAGCGATTTCAGCGAGCGGAGGTCGTTGTTGTTGCCGCCAGTGGCCCAGCCCTGCGCGCTGAAGCCCTCGAGGCCGTCTAGCCAACCGGTCAGCGTGCCAGCGTCCGTGATCAGCTTGCCGGCAGTATAGGAGGCCAGCAAGCTCGCACCGCCCTTGAAACGCCGCTCAACCTTGGCCTGGAAGGAATGGTAGGTCGAGCTGCGGTTAGTCGGCCCTGCCATTGAAACGTCGGTGAATTGCGGATAGGGTCGCAGCAGCTGCCCGCGTGAGACGGTCGGCTGCGAGAGCGGCCCAGCGGTAATGGAGCTGCCGTGGAACGGATTCGGCACCTGTTCGTTGAGCGCTCTGCCGAGGCTCAGGTGCTGGTCCGGCAATTGATTGATGGTCTGAGCGTTGACGGGCAAGCTCGTTCCCTTCGATCCGGCGTAAGCCAGGTCAACCAGTGTGCCGTCGCCAAGCTGCCGCTGGATGTTGAAGTTCCACTGCTGCATGTAGCCGAGCGGCTGGTCGGGCACCGCCGAGCGGATGCCGAGACCGCCAACCAAGGTATTGAAGAACGTGGTGTCCCGTCCTGGCGGCTGCAAGACACCATCCGGGAAGGGGTCCGCCAACCGGCGAAACGCAGTCACGCCGCCATCGAGCGAGGTGACCCAAGGAGTGGAGATGGTGTTGATGAAATCGATGTTGGGCGCGATCGCGAAGGCAACATCGTTGGGCAACCAAAAGATGCCGTAACCGGTGCGGATCACAGTCTTGTCGTCAACGCGGTACGCGATGCCAAGGCGAGGCGCGAAGGAGTTTCGATCATCCAGGCTCGTCCGCGACGACCTCAAGTCGGAATTCACGAGCGCCAGCTGACCTCGCAAATCCAGGCCTGTCTCGGAAGACAGGGGATTGACCGAGTCGAGTGAGAGCGAAGTCATGCGATCGAAGCGCTCAGAGAAGTTCCCCGAGCGCTCCCAGCGCAACCCGATGTTCACAGTCAGCCTATCGTTGACCTGCCACTGGTCATTGATGTAGCCAGCCCTGTAGATCATTTGGCCGGCCACCAAGCTGGGCGTCGAGATACCGCCACCCGTGCCGGTGCCGAGCAGGAACGAAGCGAAGCCCCAGCCGCCCATCGGGCTGAACGGATCGTTGGCAGTGAAGTTGCTGTTGAAGCTGAAGATCCCGCTCGGGGTGTTGCTCTGGGCGTAGTTGTGGGTCAGCCTGCGCACGTCGCCTCCGATCTTGAACGTGTGTCGCCCGCGAATCAAGGTCAGGCTCGGCAGGAAGGCTACGTTGTCTTGACGAGCGATGATGATGCTGCCCGTGCCCTGGGCGCAGAACAAACCGTAGCTCTCCACGCAAGGCGTGGGGATGTGGCGGAAGTTGTCTGGAATCTGGTCCACCAACGACGAAGGCCACGCGAACTGCGTCAGATCGGTCCCTTGGCTCGCTGGGGAGCGGTCGTAACGGAAACGCGTCCACGACGCCCGCAAGTCAAGAATCGTTGTCGGAGAAATCAACCACGTATCTCCGAGCACCCATTGGTTGGTGGTGAAGGTCTCCGGGCCGGCATCAATGTGGGCGCCGGTGCCGTAGGGATCCACGCCGAACGTGAGGTTGTCCCACCATGTCCAGCGCCCCATGAAGCGATGCTTTTCGCTGGCGCTCCAGTCGACGCGATTGTTGAACTGTGTCACTACTGTCCCGTTAACTGGAAGAGTGCAACGTACAAGACATCTTATATCAGTGATATACGGGTAGGTTTCTGATGTGAACGACTTCAGCGCTCCGGCTGTCGTTCGATCATCTTATGTGTTCCGCTTCGGCGGACCGG
>JAJEHF010000057.1 GCA_022823865.1 Bryobacterales bacterium | reverse complement strand
GGCGACAACAGCGGACTCCAGCGCAGCGGCACTGCCCGCCACGACTCCATGACTTGAAGGCTCCAAACCCGCCGCATCTGCTGCTCGAAAGCTACAAGTCCTTAAGTTAGTGCCCAAACGCTTAAGTTAGTGCCATTGGCCCGCGGCCGGGCCGCTAATAGCGATCGGCGTCTCGCCGTGGATCCTGCGGTTGAACGCGCTGCCGCGATAGTGCCGGTAGCCGGGGCCGTCATCTCGCCGATACGGCACGGCCAAGAAGAATGACACGCCGTGGGAAGCGATCTCGTAGTCCACCTCGCGCTGCGTCGTGCGCTCGGCCGAATAGTCGCGGAACATCAGCTGCGGGCTCGTGTATTCGTGATTCACGCCGACGATGCCCGACCCGTGGATGTAGTCAAACCACGCCAGGAAGTCGCAGTTGTAACCGACCTGCTGGCGCTGCGCCTCCGGATCGAGATCGTCGGGGTCGAACTCGGGGGCGCTGTTTGTCAACGGCTGCCCCCATGCAGCCAACGCTTCCCACTTGTAGCCCTCTGGCACCCCGATCTCGTCCGCGGCGCTTCCTTGGATCGCAGCGAACTGGAGCCCGGAATCACCCTGCGCACCCTTCAAGTTGGCGATCGATCCGATCGAAAACAGCGGCGCTAAAGCCCCGCCCTTGAGTAGCGAGCGGCGGTGCAGCCGCCTAGCGAGTACCTCGTCGAACGTGTCGCTGCAAGCTCGGCGGGGCTCGCAGCCCTCAAAGCCGACATCGCCCGCGCGCACTCTTGATCTGTCTGTCATTGGCCTCCTTAGCCCGGGCCATCCCAAGCCCAGAATTTCGACTATACCGGCGCTGTGTTAGAGTCCAATGACAAATCGCGAAAGGTTATGTGACGCGCTTGGACGTCAGCCGCATGAACGCCCCTGCCGATGCTCCCCGGCGGTGGCCCGCCAAGCGCCCCGGAGAGCGCACGGCTAGTTCGATTCATGTGCGGCGATGTCTTCCAGCAGTCGCCGAGCGCGACTGAATGTCGCGGTGCCGTCACCTTCGAATCCCGGCCATTCGAGCGTCCCGTCCGGCTCGAAGCGGACTCCCTTCGTAGCAGCCACGATACGCATCAGCCGCTCCGCGCTGACCCTGGAGTCCTCCCGCAGCTTGATGACCAAGCGGTCGCCGCGCCGTTCGATCGAGGGGATGCGCATAGATTCCGCCCGGTGCTTGAGTAGGGCGTGCGCCAGCAGGTTATCGACCGCAGGCGGCAACGGCCCATAGCGGTCTCGCAGTTCCGCGACGGCGCGGTCGCGGTCGGTGTCGTCCCGCACAGCGGCGAGCCGCTTGTACAACTGCAGCCGCTGTGTCTCTTCCGGCACGTAGCTTGCCGGGATGTGAAAGTCCAGGCGTAGCTTGACCTGGGTCCGAACTACGTCTTCAACCTGTTCGCCCCGCAGCTTGCACACGGCCTCTTCGAGCAACTGCGTGTAGGTTTCGAAACCAACCGCCGCAACCTGGCCGCTCTGCTCGCCGCCGAGCAAGTTGCCGGCCCCGCGCAACTCCATGTCGAGCGCGGCTATCTTGAAGCCCGCGCCCAGCTCGCTGAACTCCCGGAGGGCTGCCAGCCGCTTGCGGGCAACGTCGCTGAACTCGCGCTCGGGCGGCACCAACAAGTACGCGTACGCCCGGCGATTGGAGCGCCCCACGCGACCGCGCAGCTGGTATAGCTCTGCCAGCCCGTATAGGTCGGCCCGGTCGACGACGATGGTATTGGCCAGTGGGATGTCCAAGCCATTCTCGACTATGGTCGTGGCCACCAGCACGTCGAAATCGTGGCGCATGAAGCCGAGCATGACTCGCTCAAGCTCGCGCTCTGCCATCTGACCGTGCCCGACCCGAAAGCGCACCTCTGGAAGCGCGGCTGCCAGCTGGTCGGCCTTGGCTTGGATCGACTCCACGCGATTGTGGAGGAAATAGACCTGACCGCCCCGCCGGACCTCCCGCTGGATCGCGTTCGTCGCCATGCGCTCGTCGTACTCGGCCACGACCGTCTGGATCGCCAGGCGGTCCTGCGGCGGAGTCTTGATCACGGACACATCACGGACGCCCATGAGCGACATATAGAGTGTGCGCGGGATCGGAGTTGCCGTCATGGCCAGCACGTCGACGCTTTGCCGAACCTGCTTGAGCCGTTCCTTGTGGCGGACTCCGAAGCGCTGCTCCTCGTCAATGATGAGCAGGCCGAGGTCGCGGAACTCGACATCCGCGGACAGCAGCCGGTGCGTGCCGATTACGATGTCTACCGTGCCTTCGCGCAGCCGCTGAATCGTCGACCGAATCTCCTTCGGGGTGCGAAACCTCGAGAGCATCTCAATCTCGACCGGGAACGCGGCGAAACGCTGGCGGAACGTTTCCAGGTGCTGGTATGCCAGGACGGTGGTCGGCACCAGCACCGCGACCTGCTTGTCGTCCCCCAGCGCCTTGAACGCGGCCCGCATCGCCACCTCGGTCTTGCCGAAGCCGACATCGCCGCACACCAACCGGTCCATGATGCGCCTCGACTCCATGTCGCGCTTGATCTCTTTGGTGGCCGTCAACTGGTCTTCCGTAGGCTCGAACAAGAAGGAGTCCTCGAACTCCCTCTGCCAGTTGCTGTCGGGCGAATATGCGAAATCCCGCCCCAGCTCGCGCTTGGCGTACAGCTTCAGCAGGTCATCAGCCATGTCGAGCAGGCGGGCCTTGACGCGCCTCTTGGTCTTCTCCCAAGTCTGGCCTCCCAAGCGATCCAGCTGGGGTTTCGGGCCTCCCGCCCCGTGGTACTTGTGGACCAAGTCCAAGCGCGTGAGAGGCACGTACAAGCGCGCCCCCTGGGCGTACTCGAGCAGCAGGAAATCTTCGCTCCGGCCGCCTGCCTCGACCTGCTGGACGCCCAGATACTGCCCGACGCCGTGCTGCGCGTGAACCACCGGGTCCCCCACGCGCAAGTCCTCCAAGTCCGTGAGGAAGGCCGCGCTCGCGGCCTTGCGCGGGCTCGGTCGCGGAAGGCTCTCGGTGCTCCCAAACACATCCTGCGTGCCGTAGATCGAAAGCCCCGATTCAGGCAGCAGGCAACCATGCGAAATCGGCGCCTTGACGATGATCGCCGAAGCGACATCGTCCGCGATGCCGGCCTTTTCCTCGAGTTGTCGGCTCAGACCCTCCGGCCGCTCCCGCAGCACGAGCTGGAAGGGCACCTCGTGTTCGCCGAACAGGTCGGCGAGGCGCTCGAGGTCGCCGAGGGACGAAGCCGCCACTAGCACGCTGGAACGCTCCGCTATCTGGCCGCGGATCTCCTGCAGGCAATGGCCGATGTCCCCCTCGAATCGCGGGACGGGCCGCGAGCGAATGTGCCAGGCCGCTTCCGGCTGGCCGAAAGTCTCCGAACCTAGGTCCAGGTCGTTCAGGACGACGAGCTTCCGCTGCCGGGCGGCATCCCGGAAGTGCCCGAATCCGAAGTAGTACGCGTCTGCCGGCTGCGCCGCCTCCGCGCAAGACTCGTCCAAGCGCTCCCACAAGGCATCCGCTTCGCGTTCCAGCGCCTGGGGCTGGTACGCAAGGACAGCGGCGCCGGGAACCAGATCAAGCAGCGAGGCCGACCGCCACTGCGGGCCGATCGCGCTGAATTCCCATCCGGGCGGCAACAAGCCCAGCCCGGAGCCGCCGGCCGGGTACTCCTGCATGGGAAGGACATCGACTAGGTCGCGCGGTCGGATGGACTGCTGCGTGCGCGGGTCGAACTCGCGGAGCGACTCCACGGTGTCGCCAAAGAGCTGTAGCCTGCACGGATAGCCGGCGCCGGGGACGAACAAGTCCACGATTCCGCCGCGGACCGCAAACTGTCCGACCATCTCGACAGGCTCGTGCCGGCTGTAGCCCACCTCGGCCAACCGCTGCACAAGCTTCTCCAAGGGCCACTCCCCTCCGACCCGCACTTGCCAAGCCAGGCGACGGTACGAGGCTGGCGGGGCCACCCGTTGGAGTGCGGCCGCGATCGGCGCGACAAGGATCGACACTCGCCGCTGGGCCATGCGCCACAACGCGATCGCGCGGCTTTGCGCAATGTCAGGATGCGGAGAGAGCCCGTCGAACGGGGTCACGTCGTGGGCAGGCAGCAAGCACGGAGCGAAGTCGCTCTCGTCGGCCGCGATCATCTCGAACCAAGCCGTGATCGTTTCGTGCAAGGACTCGGCGTCGGCCTGGCTGCCGGTGAGCACGAGCAAGGGCCGACCTGCCTGCAGCCGCAAGGCGACGGCGTGGGCGGCGCAAGCGACTTGGGACAGGCCCGAGACCTGTTGCAGGCAAGCTCCGGGCCGGCGCAGCGCCGCCACCACCTCCCGGGCGGCCTGGTGCCGCCCCAGTCGCTCGAATCGGTCGCGCAGGCCGCGGGGTGTCAAGCTGGGCGCATCCGGAGTATGTTGGCCACCAGATCGGTCGTCGAATACCCCGCCTCGACCGGGATCGCGAGCACCTGTCCGCCATGCTCCTCGACAATCTCTCGCCCGGCGATCCAGTGCGCCCAGTCCGCGCCCTTGACGAGTACATCCGGCAACAGCAGGCGCAGCAGCGCGTGCGGCGTCTCCTCGCCGAAGATCGTGACGGCATCGACGCAGGCGAATCCCGCCAGCGTGGCCGCGCGGTCGGCCTCCGACAGCACGGGCCGCTCCGCCCCCTTCAGGTCTTGCACGCTCTGGTCGGAGTTGATCGCGACGATCAACCGATCGCCGTGCTCGCTGGCGCGCTCGAGCAGGCGCACGTGCCCGGGGTGCAGCAGGTCGAAACAGCCGTTGGTGAACACCACGCGATGGCCGCTCGCCTTCCACTGCCGGCACAGCCGCACCGCGGCCTGCCGGTCCAGCACAGCGCCCATCGGGTCGGGCCCGCCTCGCCTAGGCCCTCACTGCCACGCGTGAGGCGTAGTCCTTGGCGACCGGCATCTGATAGGGGAACTCCTCGATCTTGCGGTGGATCGGGCCGCTCTCGGTCAGCGAACTGCCGTACAAGGAGAATGAGTCCGGCTCGATGGCGCCGAAGTCGCGGGTGGGCAATTCCTCGATCGCCTCGTGCATCTCGGTCAGGTCGCACTCGCCCCGCAAGCGTCCCAGGGTCAGGTGGGGCACGTAGGGCCGCACCTCCGGGGCGATCCCGAGGCGCGACAGGCGCGAGTCCACGTTGCTGGCCAGCTGGCGCAGCGGCGGCGTGTTCTCGGCGATCACCCAGAAGACCCGCGGGCTGCGCGGGTACGGGAAGAAGCCGAGTCCGGCCAGCGGCACCTTCACCTTGGCCTGGATCCGCACGCGGCTGAGCGTGTCCACCACTTCGTCGAGGCGGTCCTCGTCCCACTCGCCGATATACTTCAGCGTCACGTGCATGTTGCGCGGATGGACCCAGTGGATGGGGGCCATCGGCGCGAGACGACGCACCAATTCGGTCAGGTTGGCGATAACCTTCGTGTTCAGGTCGAGTGCAACAAACAAGCGCATTCTTAGCTCCAGAGGCTGCGGGGAAGCGGCCGGACGCCTATTCCCTGTGGACTGAGATCTGGTCCGAGGGGGGCTTCAAGATGATGGTTTCGGTTTGCTCGGGCTCGGTCAGGGCGACTTCTGCGCCATGCGTCCGAAATCCCTTGCTGATGACTTGGATCAAGATCGGCCCGCGTGGAAGCGGCGGCACCGGCGTGCTGCCCTCGTTGCTCGTCTTCAGCTCGAGGGCCGGGCTCTTCCGCTTCAGCTTCTTCTTCTTGCCCTTGAGCTGGCGCACGATCACGCTGGCGCGAGGCACCGGGCGACCCTGCTCGTCCTGGACCAGGATCCGCAGGGTAGTCCATTCTCTGGCGGCCACCAGCAGCCCCGCTCCCGGCAGGGCCGCAACCAAGGCTGCCAGCACGCCTCGCCGACCCGGCGAGCGCCCTAGGACAGAGTTCAGCAGTACAATCACGGCGATCAGAAAATGTAGCTCAGCGCTCCGGAGTAGCTCCGGATCGCCTGCAATAGGTTCAGCACGCGCCCGTCCGGAACCTGCAGCGGGACATAGCCGGTCTTGAGCAGGTTGCGGAAGTCGGCGCTGGCCTCGAACTTGCCCGGCATGCCCGCGACGCTGGGCAGCGGCTGGCGCAAGACAAGGTTCAGCCCAGGGGCCGAGCGCGAGGCGAAATCGTTGAACGGGTCGGCCGGCAAGACGGATTCCCGGCTGGACCACTGGTAGGAGCCTGTCATCACGGTTCTCGCGCCGGGCAACTCGGTCGACACCGAAGCTACCAGCAGGTGGGCGCCCTGCGCCTCCAACACCTGCCGCAACTCGTCCGACACGGCCGAGCGCAGCTGCGCCCTGGTGGGTGCCAGCACGCCGGCATAGCCGTACCCCAGCGCTGCCTGCAGGCGGTCGCGGATCTTGCGCGAATACGAGACGCGCACGCCGGGGGTGCGGTAGTTGCCGCCGTTGAGCGTCGCCGCCGCCGAGTACAGGTCCGGCACGAGCTCGCCCTCCCCGAACACGCCTTCGGGCACCGCCGCCGAGATGGCCGCGTCGCGGATCGAGTCGCGGTACACCGCAGCCTCGATCATGTTGTCCCCGAAAGTCTCTCGATAGGCCACCTCGACGTGCTCGGAGCGCTGCACGGTCGGCCGGCCCTGCACTACCGCCACGCGCGGGAACATGCCGAGCTGGCGCACATTGCTGCGCAGAGCCGCGTCTTGGCCGAGCCGGGTGGCGGTCGGCGGGGGCACTCCGGAGGCGTAGCTGAAAGCCAGCTCGCGGTTCCGGCCCAGCTTGTAGACCGCCTTGCCGTACGGGCTGGCAAAGTGCAGGCGGTTTACGAAATTGACCGACTCGAACAGCATCCCGTACTCGACCCGCAGCGAGTCGGTCAATTCGACCGAGTCGCCGAATTCCAGCGAGAAGGTTTCCAGGCGCGGGATCCCCTGGCCGTCGTGCTGGGATCCGAACCAGCCCCGCGTGGCGGCCGAGGAGGACTGCAGCTGGCGCACCGTCAGGGCCACCTCGGGCTTGGCCAAGCCGATCTCCTTGGCGTATGTGGTGCGAAACGCGGTCGACCCGCCCGAAATGTCAGGCCTGCCAGCCCCGCTGCTGCCGCTCACCGTCAGGTCGTGGCTGCCGAACAGCGACGTCGCCACGGCAAAGGCGCTTCCCAGGTCCTGCTGGGCGTGCAGGCCATTCGAGCGATTGCCCTGGCCGGCGCTGAGTTCCGCGTAGGCGTGGGTGTCCTCGAAGGGACCCTCGAGCTTGCGCAGGAAGCGCTCGCGCTCGTCATGCTCGGCGGGCGCCATGCGCAACACGTTCCGCCGGGAGTGCTTGGCGCGCAACACCCATTTCCAGCGCTCGGACATGTCTCGGACCTGGCTGCCATAGGCCAGCTGCAGGCTGGCGAACACGCCCCGCAGCGCAACGTCCAGGAATGTCCGCTCGCCAGGCTCCACCGCCAGCTCAGCCTGGCGCACGAGCGAGAAATTGGCCTGGCGCACCTCGATCGCATACACGCCCGGAAACAGGTCGACGAACTGAAACCAGCCCCGATAGTCGCTCTCGATGGTCTGCACGACGCGGCCGTCGGCGGCGAGCAGGCTGACCGCGGCGCCCATCTGGGCGGTGCCGCCCTCGTCGCGGACCAGCCCGGCGATGCTGCCGCCCACCTGCGCCGCAGCGGGCAGGCACAGCAGCCAGACCGCCAGGAGCCCGGCTCCCGCGAGGCGCGCTAGACCGAGCTGACGCATGGTAACTGGCAAGACGTCCTCAGAGAACCTTGAACGTAGCGGTAGGCGCTAGGGATTCATTCTTAATGTCATCTTGCACAAGCAGGCTCAGGCGGTACTCGCCCGGCTCCAAGCTTTGCAAGGGCAGCAGCTTCTCGATCACCACCTGCCGCGACGAAGCCCCGCGGATGGAGTTGACGTCCTCGGTGAAGTTGAGCAGCAGCTCTTCCGGGCTGTCAAGCCGGGTGATCTGATAGGTGACGTTGCCTTCCGGGCGACTGGTCTCCTCGCTCTGCCCGAGGTTGTAGATCTGCATGTAGATGCCCATCTTTTCTTCGCGCTTGAACGAATCGTCAATGCGCGGACGGACCTTGGAACTGCCGATCACGAACTGGCCGGTGCCCAGCGAGCGAATCGGCACTCGCTCGATCTTGTCAGCGATGATCAGGGACGACGTTGCCAGCGCCTCGTCGTCGAATTCGGGCACCCGCAGCGCGGTGCGATACGTGCCCATCGTCTCGCCAACCAAGTCCTTGACCACCAGCTCCAAGCGGTACATGCCGGGCGCCAACGGCACGGACTTGTTATAGACCGACGAGCGGTCCACCTCCTGGTGCATGCGCTCGGCAGTGGTCTGGATGCTGACGGTCTCCTCGAAGGTCGACTGCACGCGGCGGGTCATGGTGGTGATGCGCCCGAAGACGTTCGCGACGGCCTTGTGCAGCCCGCTTTCCTCCTTGAACATCAAGTCCCCGTTACGCAGCAGGACCGTGATGCCCGTCAACACCGAGCTGTTCGTCACCCGAACGAAGTGGACGTCGACGTCATACGACAGCGTGTTGTAGTCGATCGTGGAGTTGACGATCGCCTCGAGATCCTTGAACTTCACCGCCGGAGGCTTGAAGATGTTGGCGTACAGCTGCAAGCGCTCGAACTGGTTGTAGCGGATCGACTGGGCGCCCCCGATCGGAGTGCCCATGCGCGTGCCGTCTGTGCGCCGGAAGCGGTCGGCCTTGGTCGTCAGGCCCATCTGCTCGGACAGCGTCAGGCCCGCGCCCGGCACGTTCAGCAGGGCGTCCTTCTCGGACGGGTCCATGGTGAGCCGGTACTCGCCGGTCATCGTCGGGTCCACGAACTCGAGCAAGATGTCGCTGCCGATCCCTTCGATCCAGCGGTAGCGCCAGATTTCGAACGGATAGGTCGAGGTGAAGCCGCCGCCCTCTTCGTAGGGCCGCTGGTACTGGCCCCCTGACGGATGGGACTCGATCTCGTCGGCCGGTCCGTAGGCGATGTAGATGCGGCCGCGATCCGTCTTCCAGCCGGGAATGCCCGACGCGTACCGGTCGTTGGCGTAGGCGATGCGCCGGTAGTGCTCTTCCTTGTACTCGTTCTCCATCGAGTCCGGGGTGGGGTCGCGCCGCATCCAGAATGACTCGATGAAGTTCTCGCGCTCCTCGTCGGTCGCCATCTGCACGAAGGCCTTGCGCTCCTCGGGCGTGATGATGTAGCGCACATCCTCGTCCAGCCAACGCTTGAACGGCCCGCGGAGCTCCTTGCGCAACCTCTCGAGGCGGCGCCGTTCCTGCTTGGCCGTGAGCTTGGCCGGCTCAGGAGCGTCCTGGGCGAACAAAGGAACTCCCAGCAGGCCCACTAGCAGGGCCACGATCCACTGTGAGATTCGGCGTCGCATCGATTCTCCCGCACTGTCCAGTCGAGTCCCGTCAGGTTGCTCGAAGAGCAATCCCGCCGGACACAACGGCCTCCATGTTCTGTCTCAGGATCAATTCTAGTGCCTTCCATGACATTGGTCAAGCGGATTTGGCCAGGTACATTTTTTTGTCGATACGTGACTCGTCTGATGGGACCGGATCGTTGCTCGTGCAACTAGGGCAGCCTGTCGCTGGAGTTGCAAGGGCCTGCGCGAAGGGCGCTGGACCGCTCTTCGCAGCGCCCGGCAGGGG
>JAJEHF010000213.1 GCA_022823865.1 Bryobacterales bacterium | reverse complement strand
AGCCTGCCAACAAATGGAGGAAGCGCACCACCGATCCGACCGCAAGCCAAGCCTGAAACCCGCCCCTTTCGGCCTTGCTCAGTCGATTTGGCCTCCGATCTGTAAGTTAATGCGCCTGTGTCCCAAAGTTAATGCCATTGGCCGGACCCCTCGAGGGGATCGCTCCGAGGGCCTATCTCGGCGTATACAAGGTGACCGGCACGCCCGGGATCAAGTCCTCGGCGAGTTCCCAGGCGCTGATTGCGGCGATCGACGACGCTGTCGTGGACGGCATGGACGTTCTCAATCTGAGCATCGGCCAGATCGCGACCCATCCTTGGAACTCTCACGGATCGGACTGCGGCGACCTGCTCGGGAACAACTGCGATCCCTTGGCGGTCGCTGCCCAGAGCGCCGTGTTTGACTTCGGGCGCGTCGTTGTCGCTGCCGCCGGGAACGCGGGCCAGATCGGGAGCCGAGACGGGCCATCGCGCAACACGATTTCCTCGCCCGCCGTAGCGCCCGATGTGATTGCCGTTGCCGCCACTGGCAACTCGAGGCGGCTGGAGCAGAGCGTGCAGTTCGGAGGCTTTTCCTACGCCGCATTGACGGGCACGGGCCCCGTATTGGCCCAATCGCTGACGGCCCCGGCGGCGCTGGCGGAGAGGTTCGAGAACCCGGACGCCTGCCAGGCGTTTCCTGCCGGCGCTCTCAGCGGCAGCATCGTCGTTGCAGAACGCGGTGGCGACTGCTGGTTCGTCGACAAGGTCGAGCACGCCGCAAGCGCTGGCGCGGCCGGCGTGGTCGTCCTCGACAATGGACCGTCCGATGCGCTGATCGAGATGGGGGCATTGCAGGACACGGACATTCCTGCCTACTTCGTCTCGGCCTCGGACGGTGCCGCGCTTGTGCAGCGCTTGGGCGGGCTTCCGGCAGGGACGGCGGCGCAATTGACGCTCGATCCCACGCCCACTGCGCGCTTGGAAGATCCGACACAAGTAGCCGGCTTCAGCTCTCGCGGACCCACTCCGGGCCTGAATCTGAAGCCTGACGTGGCGGCACCGGGAGTCAGCGTCTACACCGCGGACACCTGGCTCGATGCCAGGCCGAACGGCTTCAACCCCAGCGGGTACCGTCAGGTGCAGGGAACCAGCCTGGCCGCGCCGGTGATCGCTGGCGGGGCTGCCTTGATCTGGCAGCAAAATCCCGCCTGGACAGCGCGCGAGGTGGCGTCCGCCCTCATCAATACCGCGGCCAGGTCTGTGATCGAGGACGGCGCGATAGCGCGCGCGGGCTCCGTCGGCGCCGGCTTGGTGGACCTTGCAGCGGCTCTCGACCCGATCGCGACGGTGGAGCCTCCGACGATCGGTTTCGGGAGGTTTGGCGCCACGTCACTGCCGGTTTGGCAAGAGATCTTCATCACCAACCGCTCGCGCCAGGCCCAGACCTACCGAGTCGCGGTCGTGGCCAGAGACCGCGATGCACGGGCCGCCGTCAATCTCGACGGATTCAGCGATATCGAGTTTCGCCTCCTGCCGGACCAGTACGCCGCGGTGAGGGCGTCGCTGGAGGGCCTCATGCCGGCGCCCGGATCGTACGAGGGACACCTGCTGATCACGCGCCACGGCCGTCCCGACCCGCTTCGCGTGCCCTTCCTGTACGTGGTGGGCGACAACGTTCCGCAAGATGCCTACGCGGTTGCGCCGGTGGAGCGGAGGGGCTTCGCCGGCGAGAGCAGGACAGAGCACATGGTCGGCAAGTTCGTGGACCGCAGCGGCGCTCCCGTGGCCGGTCAACCGGTCGAGTTCGCAGTCGTGGAGGGCGACGCTCGGATTCTCTCTGTGCAACCCGTGACCGACACGTACGGCTTGGCGGTTGCCGAAGTCGAGTTCGGCCCTTCCGCGGCACTGCAGGTGGTGGAGGCGTACGTTGGCGGCGAGAGGGTTCGGTTCGAGTTCACCGCGGACCTGCTGCGCCCGCGCATCGACGAGATCGTCAACGACGCCAGCCACGCGGCGGGCCAGCCGTTGGCGCCCGGCTCGCTGGCCACGATCTTCGGAAGCGCGCTTGCCGAATTCCCGGGCGAGGCGCCCTACTCCCCTCTCCCGGTTGCGCTCAAGTCCGTCAGTGTCAGCTTCGACTACCCAGAACTGGGCGTCAGCGAGCCCGCGCGCGTCTTCCTGGCCGGCTCGGATCGCTTGGGCATCCAAGTCCCTTGGGAGCTGGCGGGACTCAACTTCGCCTACGCCAAGGTCCGTGTCCGCACCCGTGACGGTCTGGAGCTGGCCGCCGATCCCTTCGTGGTCAATCTGGCCGACGTGGCGCCCGGGGTCTATGTCTATGCCACCGAGGGCGGGAGCCCGTCGGCTGCCTTTCACCTCGACGGCCGGCCAGTGACCCCCGACGTGCCCGCCGCGGCGGGCGATCAGGTGGCCATCTACCTGACCGGTGCCGGTCCTTACGGGCAAGAGTTGCAGTCCGGCACTGCGGCGGCCGAGCGGTCCGAGACCGTGCACGCTCCGGAAGTCATGGTCGGAGGAGTTCGAGCGTCGGTGACCTACTCGGGCTCCCTTCCGGGCGTGGCAGGCATGTCTCAGATTGAATTCGTCGTGCCAGCCGGCCTGCCCAGCGGCGCTGCGGACCTGGCCGTGTCGATGCACGGCGCGCGCAGCAACACCGTGTCTCTGGCGGTGCAGTGACCGCCCAGCCCGATCACCTGTTCCCGCCCAGCTTCTCGCCGGGCCGCAGCAGGGACGGGCGCTTGCGCTGTCTCTCAGCCTGTTCAGCGGCTTCTTGCTCGCTGGCCCGCTCGACTTCCTTGCGCCGTTCCGGCGCCATGCGCTCCTTCTGGCGCCGCTTCTCGGACTCCTCTTGCAGGACCACCGTGCGCTTCCTCGCGCCCAGGTCTTCGGCGAGCAGGTCCAAGCTGTCGTCGGTGATGCCGATGGCGTCCTCCAGCACGAATTCGTAGCGCCACGCGTCGTCGGCGTCGGTCCCCGCGATCGCGGCCAAGCGCGCAGCGAACACCTGCTCGGCCTTGAACAGGACCTGCAGTGCTCCGTCGAGCTGCTTGTTGCGCAGCAGGGCGTCGTCGATGACGTCGTCGACGGCTTGAATGATCGACGAGTACTCCGTCAGGGAGCGGTGGATCTTGGCGCCGCGCCCGGCCTCTTCCTCTGCAAGGGCCTGTTCGATCAGCTCGAGGCGCAGAGCCGCGAACTTTGTGTACGCGCTCATGCGCTTGTCCAGCTCCTGACTGTCGCGCAGGACTTCGATCTCGTAGTCGGTCAAGAACTCTCGGTTGCGGGGCAGTTCCTGCCCGAAGGCCGGGACGAGAGCGCAGAGGATCGCAAGAATGAGTCGGGTCGGCATCGCGCTCCCCTAACTCTAATGGTTTGGCCTGCCGATGCCAACCCCTGATGTCGGGAAGCCGCCAGGTGTGCTGTGCCAGCTGCCCGGCTGATCGCAGCCCGGACTTGGTGGCGCCTACTCCTTCGGCCCCATCAGGCCGCGCAGCAGCCGAGCGTTTGCCGCTTCGATCCGCTCGATGAGCCCGTCGAAGTCAGCTTGGTCTCCTAGGTACAGCTTGCGCTGCAGCTGCTGCAGCTGCGCTAGCAGCTTGCGCGTCCGGATTTCAGCGTGCTTGAAGTGTCGCGGGTGCCTGCGGGCGTACTTGCCGGTCGCCTCAAGCGAGCTCACGGCCAAGTCCACCGCTTCTCCGATATTCTCTAGCCCTTGGCGGCCGGCTGCTAGATTGTCGTCTTGGTAGGCCTTGCTGACTCTGTCCAACTGATCCCATGCGAAGGCCAGCGCCCGGCGCGAGCGGGTCTCCCGATCCGCGATCGCCTCGACTTCCGCCAGACTGCCGCGCTGCGCCCCCAAGCAGCACAACACCGCCATGCCCGACAGCAGCGCAAGGCGGACGCCGAACCTCACCGCTTCTCCAACACCTTGGCGATCGTCTTGAGGCGCTCGGTCGCCTTCCAGGTCTCGTCCTGCATGTCCGTCCTCAAAGCCAAGAAGGCGCGATACGAGTCCTGTGCCTCCTCGTAGAGCTGCAAGCTGTCTTGGCAGAGCGCCCTCAGATACACGCTTGCAGCCAAGGGCGGGCCGAGCTTCTCCGACTCTTTCAAGGCGCGCAGGGCCGCTGGGAAGTTACCCAGCCGGTACATGGCGAAGGCCAGCCCGTTCCACGCGTCCGGAGCGCCCGGATCGACCTCGAGCGAGGCCACGTACTCGCGCGAGGCGAGCTCGTACTCCTGCTGTTGTAGTAGCGAGTTCGCGTAACGCAAGCGGGCCTTCGCATCGCTTGGTGCAGACTTGGCCGCCAGGCTGAGTTGTTCCCGGGCGGCTTCCACCTCGCCGGCCTGGCGATAGGCCTCGCCCAGAGCGGCGTGCCGCCGGGGTTGCGCCTCGAGTCGCACGGCTCGCTCTAGTGCCTGCGTGGCGGCCCGCAGATTGCCGCTCTCGAGCAGCAGAACTCCGATCTCCTCTTGGAGGGCGGCGTTGTCGGGCCGATTCCGCGCGTAGCGCCGGTACAGTTCGAGCGCATCGTCCTTGAAGCCCGATTCTTCCAGCCGCTTGGCGATCTCCAGCAGGGCGTCTTCGACACCCGGGTCCAGCTGCGCGGCGCGCAAATAGTGCGGCACCGCTTCGTGCAGCCTGCCGAGCTCTGCCAGCGAACTCGCCAGGCCCAAGGTCGCGTCCAGCGATGCGCCGTCAATGTCCAAGACGCGCTGGAAGGCGGCGCGGGCCTGCTCGGCCTGTCCCGCTTGGCTGTGGGCCGAAGCGGCCAACTGCAGGGCCTGCCGGTTCTCCGGCTGCGCCTCTGCGATGGCTTCGTAGTGGAGGGCCGCGTCTGCGAACTTGCCGGCCTGCATGAGCAGGGTCGCCAGATTCTGTCGCGCCGGCATCAGGTCCGGCTGTTGCTCGGCGATGACCTGGTAGTGTCGGATCGCACTCGCCGCGTCGCCCGTTGCCTGGCGGGCGTAGGCGAGGTTGAAGCGGGCGTTGACGTTGGCGGGGTCGTCCTCCAGCGCGGCTTCTAGGTGTGGGATAGCGCCGGCAAAATCGTTGCTCTCCAGCGCCTGCGCCGCTTCGCGCAGGGCATCGGCTCCGAGCAGCGCCGCCACGGACAGAGCCAGGCCGAATCCAAGTCCTCTGTACACGCCTCAATCGGAGTTTAGCAGGGGGAATATATACGAGAGTACCGTCAGGCAGCCTTCGCCAGGTACATTTTTTTGTCGATACGTGACTCGTCTGATGGGACCGGATCGTTGCTCGTGCAACTAGGGCAGCCTGTCGCTGGAGTTGCAAGGGCCTGCGCGAAGGGCGCTGGACCGCTCTTCGCAGCGCCCGGCAGGGGG
>JAJEHF010000226.1 GCA_022823865.1 Bryobacterales bacterium | reverse complement strand
GATAACACAGGGATAGGCCCTGTCAATATAGGGTAATACATAAACCAAGCGTAAGCCGGATGGATAACCTCAATAACGACAGTGAGTTAGCGTCGGCTGTCGCCGACCCTCACGAACGCCCGCAGTAAACTCCCGCTAGGTCACGAGGGGCCGCACTTGAGACCCCTGTTCCACAAAGGGACCGAGCGATGCCAGGGCTCGGGCCTCGCTCAGACGGGTGGCCCTAAGCTCGAACAGCGACCGGTTCCGGCTCGCGCAGCAGCGAGTAGGCCTTCAGCATCCTCATGAATTCTGGCATGTAGAGGTGCTGGTCGAACCAGCCGCGCCCACTGACCATGTTTCCGGAGCGCACGCAGCCCTCATCGACGAACGTCGCGCCACACACCTCGACGTCGAACTTGCACTTCGGGATCGTCGCCATGCGCTTGCCCGCGATCACGTTCGCCGTGGCGACTATCTCTGCCCCGTGACACACGACGGCAACCGGCTTGTCGTGTTCGAAGAAGTGGCGGACTACGCGGATCAGGTCTGGATCGTAGCGGATGTACTCGGGAGCCCGGCCGCCAGTGAGGAACAGCCCGTCGTACTCGTCGCAATCGATGTCGCGGAAGGCTACGGTTGCCTCCAAGTGATAACTGGGCTGCTCGCGCGTAATGTCCCACCCGGGCGGGATTTCGTGCATTACCAACGGGTAAACACGCGCTTCGGGCCCCGCGACGACGGCCTCGTAGCCATCCTCCTGGACTCGGTACACGGGATAGAGGGTATCCATCGCTTCGGCAGCGTCTCCGATGGTTATCAGGACCTTTGACATTGATACGTTCCCCGGAGCCTCCGCCAACACGGTCCGAAAGCGCGGGTGCCGCTCGCACGGCACAAGACCGGCCTCGTTTCGACTGGATGGGCTGCGCCCCAGCGTCATTGTGCCATAGACAGGACGAACACCCGCCCAACCAGACCGACGCCCGATTCCAGGTAGCGGCCTGAATCCCCGTTGAAGCCCGGCCTTCGGTGGAGTGAAGAAACGGCGGCACCCGGGCCGCGAGGTTTCAGATCGTGCATTGCGACCTCACGGGTTGGCTCGGTGACGACCGGCCCGTGCGAGCAAAACGGGTGCGTGTCTCACCGATCCCTCCCCGGACGGTACCTGCACGGGCCGCCAATTGTCTGCCGCAGCGAGGTCCGAGACTCCGAAAGGCGGCGAGTTGTAACGGTTTTCGTAGACTATTACGCCGTTCATACCTGAAAATGCTATCATATGTAGGCTGACTGCGGTATGCCGCAGAGATGAACGGCAGGGAGTTCATGAGACGCGCCAAGCGGTACGCAGCGAGGAACGGCTTGGACTTCCGCTTCGAGCGAGCCAAGGGCAAAGGGAGCCATGGCCAGTTGTACGTCGGGGGCCGGGCAACTACCGTCAAGCGGTCGGAACTCAGCAGGGGCCTGTTGCGGAACATGCTCCGCGACCTCGGGGTCGAGAAGGAGGACTTCTGAAATGCGATACGCCTATCCATGCAGGATCGAACGGGACGAGGACGGCGCGTTCGTCGTTTCCTTCCCGGACGTGCCCGGAGCCAATACCGGGGCGGACGACCGCGCCGAGGCGCTGGAGCTGGCCGGGGACGCGCTGGCGACGGCCCTTTCGATGTACGTGAATCTCCGCAAAACCATCCCGGTTCCGGGCGTGGCATTGGACGGTCAGGAGGTCGTCGCCGTGGACCCGGTGACGGCGGCCAAGCTGGAGCTGTACACCGCGATGCGGATGCAGGGCGTCAGCAAGCGGGCCCTCGCCGAACGGCTGGGCCTGTCTGCGGCGGCGGTGGGCCGTCTGACCGACCCGGGCAACAACTCGCGCATCGGCCATCTCGCCCACGCCCTGCGAGTGGTCGGCCGGGGGCTCGTAATCGAAAGCCGCTCGGCCTGACACAATGGGCAACGCGCGATAGCGGACGGTGACCGAGATCCGTATCGGCGAGACCTCGGGACAGCGACCCTACCCAGCACGGCCTGAAGATCAGGGTCCGGAATAACGGCCTCAACTTGGTTTCAGGCCACTACGCGATTCCAATGCCGCAGCAATGAACAGCGAGTGCAGCTCTTGAAAGATCTCTCGCCGACGGTATTTGCCGCAGGAAGCCCGAGAACCGCTAGAGGGCAAGGATGCGATGCTCGGCGAAGGGGCTCCGGAGGGCTGCTCACGAGGCCCTGTCCGCCCTGCTCGCGCCAATCCCAGAAGAGGCACGCCGCCAGTCGGCCGGCACGCCAGTCACCCGCCCGATATCCTGTAGGGCAGGCTGGCTGAGATCGTGCTCCACAGGCCCGAAGTCGTCCGCTGAGCCTGCTGGTACATCGTGAAACAGTTCAGTCCATCGCAGCCTCTTGGCCGGAGCGTTCCGCGGCACAGGAGTTTCCCGAAGGCCATTCCCTAGGCGGAACCTGATGCAGATCATCAGCAAGGATCGCGAAATCTACGACGCCGTTATCGTCGGATCCGGCGCGACGGGGGGCTGGGTCGCCAAGACGCTCGCCGAGTCTGGCATGCAGGTCGCCCTGCTTGAGGCCGGCCACCGCACAACCGAAGCGGAGTTCACCGAACACCTGCGCCCTTACGACCTCAAGTACCGCGGCCAATCCCCCGAAATCGCTCGCAACCGTCCGATCCAGAGCATGAAGTACGCCTGCCGCGAGTCGAACTTCGAGTGGTTCGTCGACGACATCCGCAATCCCTACACCTATCCACAGGACAAGCCGTTCCAGTGGACGCGCGGCCGCCAGCTTGGAGGGCGGTCCCTGACTTGGGCCCGCCAGAGCTACCGCCTGTCCCCGCTAGACTTCTCAGCCGCCAGCCACGACGGCTACGGCGAGAACTGGCCTGTGACATACGAGGAAATGGTCCCGTACTACGAGACCGTCGAGCGCTATGTCGGCATCAGCGGCGAACCGCTCGGCCTGATGCAGTTCCCCGACAGCATCATGCAGCCGCCGATGGCGATGACCTGTGGCGAGGAGCACTTCAAACGCGAGGTCAACGCCCGCTTCGATCGGAACGTCACCATCGGCCGCACGGCGATCCTGACCAAGCCTCTCAACGGCCGCCAGCCATGCCACTACTGCGGCCCGTGCGAGCATGGCTGCATCACGCATTCGTACTTCTCCAGCGTTTGGACCACCGTTGCGGACGCTGAGATGTCGGGTAACTGCAAGGTGCTGACGGACGCGGTCGTCTCCCACGTCACTTCCGACAAGGGCACCGGACTCGCCGACGGCGTGGCCTATTACGATCGCCTGACTCGCGCGCCGAGGAAGATCCGCGCCAAGATCGTGGTGCTCTCGGCGTCGACCTTGGAATCGACCCGCATCCTGCTGAACTCAGGCGATGGCTTCTGCAACTCCTCGGGCGCGCTGGGCCACTACGTCATGGACCACATGTACGGAGGGGTCTCGGGCGTGCTGCCGGTCAAGGAGAGCAAGCGCTGGGCCGGCCCGCCCCAGCGCCCGAACGGACTCTATCTGCCGCGCTATCTGAACGTCGAGCGCCCCCACACCAACGGCATGATCCGCGGCTTCGGCGCCCAGATGCGCAACAGCTCCAGCTACGGCTCGCCTGCCGCGATCGCGGCCATTCGCGGCTTCGGGGCAGACTTCAAGCGCGCCGTGCACGATTCCGACTCCTACTGGCGCTTCAGCCTGGGAACCTCGTCGGAGTGCCTGGCGCGCTACGAGAACTACGTCAAGCTCGATCCGCACGTCAAAGACGCCTGGGGCATTCCGGCCCTGCACATGAACGTGACATGGAGCGACAACGAGATGCGCCTGTTCAACTACTCCGCCGACGCCGGCGAAGAAATGTTGCTGGCTGCCGGGGCCCAGGACATTCGCAAGATCACGACACCGCGCTGGCCCGGCGGTGCTACCCATGAGGTCGGCACGGCGCGCATGGGAAACGATCCGCGCAAGTCAGTGCTCAACAAGTGGAACCAAGCCCATGACGTCAAGAACCTGTTCGTGACCGACGGCGGCGCCTTCGTTACGATCGGCTGCGTCAACCCGACGCTTACCATGATGGCGCTCGCACGGCGCGCATCCGAGTACTTGGTCGAGGCGGCGAAACGGGGCGAACTCGCATAGGCCGCCGGATGGCAAGGCCGGTCCGGCGCCCGCCCGGCGCCCCCCGGTTCCAAGGCTCTGGCTCAGTTCTCGTCGGGCTGACTTTCCTCGGCCTCGTCAGTTTCGTCAGATTCGTCAGGTTCTTCGGGCGCCTGCCAGCCGAGGTCGATGTTGCAGCCCGGCAGGGCCCGCCGCAGCTTCTCGGCTCCTTCCGGAGTCACTTTGGTCTGCCACAGGTACAGGGTCTTCAGGTTCTTCAGGCCTTCCAAGTGCGCCAACCCCGCGTCCGTGACGCCCGTCAGGTAGAGATTCAAGTACGACAGGCCCTCCAACCCGGCGAGATGCGCCAAGCCCGCGTCCGACACCTTTGTTTTCTCCAGGTGAAGGCGCTCGAGCGCTGTCAGGCCCGCCACGTGCGCGAGGCCCTCGTCGGTGACGTCAGTCCCTCCCAGATGGAGCGACACCAACTGTCCCAGGTCTTTCAAGATCGCGAGCTCGCCGTCCAAGGCAGGCGACTCCGGACGTTCGGTATCCGTGGCGTCAACCTGGCGCAAGCCGTCCTGATTCCGTCCGAGGTGGAAGGCGATCTCCAGCCCGGGATCATCCGCGGCGGCCCGCATAACCCGCCCGCCCAGCTCCTGGATCTTCTCTACCAGTGCGGGGTCGGGCCCATCGTCCGAGCCGCCCTCTTGCTGGGCGGCTCCGTTCGCAGTCACTCCTAAGAGCAACAGAATCGCAATCGTGGCACTCCTCACGGGAACCTCCTTTGTCAACCAGGATCGGATTGTTCGCTTGTAACACCTCTCCGGAGGATGCGCCGCCGTGTGCCTTCGAGCGCTGACCGCGCACAGCCTCCGACTCTTCCCAGCATCGTCCACTCGACTGGCTGCCCCGGTGGGCGGCACCGCCATCCCGCGGGAACGGGTGCCGGAGCGATGGAATCACCGCCTCGGAACATCGGGCCGAAGGAACGCGGCTGGAACTGCCGTCATTCTAATATCGGGGTGCGGGCGTTGGGAAGCTGCAGAGAGTTCCGGCCGCTGTCGGAAGCTCCGCTACACATGGATTACTAGATCTCTTGCGCCCTGAACTGCGGGGCGGTCCCGCGGCAAAGGTCTTGCAGGCTCGGCCATTACGCGGCGCGAGGGCCTGCGCTATGCCACTGGCCATGCGAAGGGCGCTTGTAGCAAGAGCTACAGCGGGTGCAACTCACTTTACCGCTCAAGCCTCATCGTGCTGCCTGATCCACTCGCGAAGGGCTTTGTCGATGCGAGTCTGCCACCCGCGTCCTCCCAACTTGAAATAGTCGATTACTTCAGGCGAAAGGCGGATGGTGGTCGACACTTTCGGCCTAGCAACGGGTGGCCGTCCGCGACGGACCGCAGCCTTGGCGAACTTCTCCGGCCAGCCGTCAGCGGAAAGATCCGGCGCGTCGTCCCTACCCAAGGCTTGGTGCGTAGAGTCCTCGCTCTCTCCCATTTGCTTGTCTCACGCCGACAACGCGACAGCTGTGGTTGCGTGGAGTCCAGCCTAGAACCACCTCGAGCCCCCTGGCATCTAACGTGGCCTCGCGCTTCCCCGCGTCGAAGTCGATCTCCAAGATTTATTGTTACTACAGTTAGTCGGATCGTCCAAGTCGAGGCCGGGGCCATCGTCCGGCATGCACCGTCCATCCTCGCGACGCGCGGCCGACGTGCAGATTTCGAGAGGAGTCGCTGGCGGAGGATTGGCGTGCCAAGCCCTTCCTTTACACATCCGCAGAGCCTGCGCAATGCTATTGGGCATGCGCGGGGCGTTGCTGGCGATCCTGATGTGCGGGGCCTGCTCCGGGCCCGATGCTGGTGTCGCCCCGGCCGGGGAGCAGCAGCAGCCAAACTTTGTGGTCATCCTGGCGGACGATTTGGGCTACGCCGATGTCGGGTTCCAAGGGCTGCAGGACTTTGCAACACCTAACATCGACCGCCTTGCCGCCGCGGGCGTACGCTTCACCGACGCCTACGTGAGCCACCCCTACTGCAGCCCGTCTCGGGCCGGGCTGCTCACCGGGCGCTACCAGCATCGCTTCGGCCACGTCCACAATCCAAAATTCCGCGCCGGAGAGGGCCTGCCGCTGAGCGAGACGCTACTGCCTCAAGCCCTCGCCGAGGCTGGCTACGCGAGCGGCATCGTCGGCAAGTGGCATCTGGGTGACGCGCCCCAATTCCACCCGTTGGAGCGCGGGTTTGACGAATTTTTCGGCTTGCTTGGCGGCGGTCACGATTACTTCAAGTCGGCCGGTTTGGACGCCAGGGAGTACTTGATCCCTCTCGAAGCGCATGGCGAGCCAGTGCCCGTGGAAGGCTACCTGACCGAACAGCTCACCGAGGCAGCCCTGGACTTCGTCCGGCGCCACGCAGGACATCCATTCTTCCTGTACTTGTCCTATAACGCTCCCCACGGTCCCCTGCAGGCGACTCCGGAATTGCTGGAGCGGGTCAACTCTATCGGCGACCCACGGCGACAGACCTATGCCGCCATGGTGACATCGCTGGATGACGGCGTGGGAGCGGTGGTCGCCCTGCTCGAGGAGCTCGGGATCGGCGAGGGCACGATGGTCTTCTTCTTGAGCGACAACGGCGGCCCCACCCCGGCCAATGCCTCCGACAATACGCCGCTGCGGGCGACCAAGGGCACGGTCTACGAGGGCGGGGTGCGCGTGCCCTTCGTACTGGCTTGGCCGGGCCACTTGCCGGCTGGGCGCACCTATGACGCGCCGGTCAGCGCACTGGACATCTTCCCCACGACCGTCGTGACAGCCGGGATCGAGACGCCAGCGGACCTAGACGGCGTCAACCTAATGCCCTATCTGCTCGGCGAAGAGAACGGGCCGCCGCACGAACAGCTGTTCTGGCACTCCGACGAGGGCGAGCAATTCGCCACGCGCACCGCCGAGCACAAGCTGGTGCGCGTCCTCGGCCGCGAGCCTGAACTGTACGCGATCGAGGAAGACATCTCCGAGAGCAGCCCGGTCAGCGAAGACGGCGGCCGGATCCGGGAACTCTCCGGATCGATGGAAGCGTGGCACGCCGACCATCCGCCTCCAGCCTGGCCCGGCACCCGAGGCGAGCGCCCGGTCCACCCGAACACGGCCAAGGGCCTGGGGGCGGACCAAGCCGAGATCGACGCCTGGATGGCGCGGCGGGGCAATTGACCGCAAATCGGACGTGCTGATCGGGGACACCCCAGGCCCGAGTTTCCCGGCAACTCTCCGCCGGGTCAGAACTGCACTCTGAGCCCCACCTGCGCGCGTCGCGTGTCGCCAAGCCCGCTTCGCAACGACCCATCGAAATTGAACAGGAGCGAGCCGACTGCGGGATCGACGAAGTTGTCGGCGTTCGTCAGGTTGAACACCTCGAAGACCGGCTCGAAAAAGGCGCGGTCGCGGATCGAGAAACGCCTCGACAGGCGCAGATCCCACGTGAAGAACTCGTTGTGGCGCCGCAGTGTGTTGCGGCGCAGGATCGAGCCGTCTGCGCAGATCCTGTCCGAGGGCTGCGCAGCCCTCACGCCCGGATCCGAGCATCGCCCGGACACAGGCGAGGGGGACAGGTAGCGGACGATGTGGCTCAGCTGGATCCCCCGGCCGAGAGTGGTCAGAATGTATCCGCTGACCTGGTGGCGCCGGTCTCGGTCAGACCAGCCGTACTCCGGCTCGAGATTGCCGGCGTGAGCGTAGCGAAACACGAACGGGTCGCGCTCGTTATCGTCGTCGGAGCGATCGAAGGCCAGCGTGTAGTGCGCCTCGAAGGCCAGCGGGCGCCCCCGGATGTTGCCTCGCCCGCGCAGCCCGGCCGTCAGGGCGTGGTAGCGCGATCTCGCGCTGCTCTCGGCGACAGTGAGCGTGTTGATGCCGCCTCCCGACGGATGCGTGCCGATGCCGAAGGGTGCCCCGAAGGCTGCATCGTTGCGGTTAACGAAGCGGAACAGGTGGTCTGTGCGGGCGTGGATGTATCCCGCGTTGGCCGCAATCCCCTGCCCGAGGTCGCGTTCGAGGCTGACCTTGGAGGACCAGGTTCGAGGCAGCTCCAAGTCGCGGTCGGCGACATGGATGTCGGGCAGGAACGGGGCTGCCCCGGAGGCATCGAGCTGGCGGTCGATGGCGGGGACAGGACCGAGCCCCGGCGCCGCGCTGCTGCGGAAGAGCGTCTGCTGGAACGCGCCGTTGGTGGACCGGTGCTGGGCGAACACCAGCATCGGAATCCTCGCCACGTACGACCCGGCGTTGGCACGCAGCACGGTGCTGCCGTCGCCGGAGAGGTCCCACGCCAGCCCGAGGCGCGGCTGGAGATTGTCGAGGTCGTCCGGGATCCGGCCGTCCGAGGGGAACCTTGGATCGTCGAGGTATGGCGCGAAGAATGCGTCAGCGGGTTCTACGAAGACGTCCGGATGCCACGTTCCGTCCCAGCGCAGCCCGAGGTCCAACGTAACGCGCTTGTGCGGCTGCCAGGAATCCTGCACGAACAGGCCCGTCTCGTGGACCCGGAACGACTGATGCCCGAGGCGCTCGGCAGGGACTCCGGAGACTGTCGCCGACTGCAGGTAGAGCAGGACTGGCCCGCTGACCTCAGAGCCGGGCGGGCACGCTCCGATGGCGCTGGCGGATCCGTCTGTGCAGGTGACATAGCTATCGCCGTGCGTGACGAAGCCGACGAAGCCCGGGACCGAATCGAACACGTAGCGGCTGTTCGCGAAGCCGATGAACTGCTGCTCGACGGAAGTCCGGTTGTACTCCGCCCCGGCCTTTACGAGGTGGCTGCCGGTGGCAAACGAAACGTTGTCGACCAGCTGCAGGCGCGTATCGAACGCCGGCTTGATCGGAAGGAAGAACGGCAGCCCGATACGGAATCCGTCCGCGAAGTCCATCGCGATGTCCGGAAACGGTCGCCCGCCAAGCTCGGCGAACTGGGGCGGTCCCGGCAGCCGCGCCCCGGGAATCAGCGGTCCCTGATACAAGCGCGGCCGGTCTTCGCGCGCCACCTGCACGCGGAATTCGTTGGACAGGGCGTTGGTCAGCAGCGAGCGCAGGCTCCCATTGACCGCGTGCGAGAGGTCGCCTTCGATCCCGTTTGCCGAGGCGCCCCACGAATCGACGTCGAACGTCCCGTTCACCTGCTCCGACCATGTGTAGTTGTACTTGAGCGAGGCTTGGTGCCGATGATCGATATTCAAGTCCAGCTTGGTCAGCAGGGCTCGCGCGCCGTCGGTGCGGCGGATCGGCCCGAACTCGTCGTCGAACAGGCCCGGCCAGCGCGTCTGCAGGAAATCCTCCAGCATCCGCAAGTTTTCCGGCCCGGCGACCCGGCGGTTCGCCTGCTTGGTCTCGGCGCCGGCCTGCTGGTCATAGGCCAGAAAGTAGAACACCCGGTCGCGCGCGACGGGACCGCCCAAGGTCGCGCCGACCTGATTCCGGTAGAAATCGGGCCGGCCGCCACCGCGCGTGGCGGGAAACGGGGCGGCGATCTCGTCCCACTGCCCGAAGTAGTGGGCCGTTCCGTTGACCTGGTTGGTCCCCGACTTGGTGATCACATTGACAAAGCCCCCCGAGGAGCGCCCGAATTCGGCAGTGGCGCCCTGATTGACCACCACCAGCTCCTCGATGGCGTCAGGTACATTTTTTTGTCGATACGTGACTCGTCTGATGGGACCGGATCGTTGCTCGTGCAACTAGGGCAGCCTGTCGCTGGAGTTGCAAGGGCCTGCGCGAAGGGCGCTGGACCGCTCTTCGCAGCGCCCGGCAGGGGGC
>JAJEHF010000139.1 GCA_022823865.1 Bryobacterales bacterium | reverse complement strand
GATAACACAGGGATAGGCCCTGTCAATATAGGGTAATACATAAACCAAGCGTAAGCCGGATGGATAACCTCAATAACGACAGTGAGTTAGCGTCGGCTGTCGCCGACCCTCACGAACGCCCGCAGTAAACTCCCGCTAGGTGCCGAGCGTAATCGCGTAGCTGGATATGGCGAGATCGACTTCGCGTGCCCTGGGGGCGTCCGACGGAGCGATACAGGTCTGCCGCTTGAATCGCCTGGAAGAGGCCAAGCGAGATGGTCTCGTCTGAATGGAACAAAGCTTCCTTCAGCGCTAACCGCTACACGATGTCTTTTGGCGAAACGTGCTTCTGACTCGCACCGAATTCCTGAAGTATCGAGTCCAGACCAGTGCCCATCCCAGCGCGACAGCCACTATCACGCCTAGGGGCTGTACTACCGCCAGCAGTTCGTCGCCACGCAACGGCGGCGCATCGTCGCTACTCATCGGGAACAGAATCACACTGATCGAACGCAGAATCATCAGTGCGGCCATGATCCACAATGCGGCAATATTCCACCGTGGTGCCTTGGGAGACTTCCGGAGAACGAGCAGTAACGGAACTGCAAGGAGGACGAAGATCGCGAGCATGAGACCAACGGGATATTCGAAGAACCACCCTGATAGTCCCATCGAGTAGATCGTCAATAGCGGGATCGAACCGATGACATAGACGACGATCCAACCGCCTAAGCCTTCTTCGTCGTTTCGTATCATCGGAACCTCTTTTCCCACTACTGATTTCCGCCATCGACGAATCGAGTGCTCATCGCGACTCACGTGTGAACGCTATCTCCTAGCCTTCGGCACAACCGCCGTAGAACTACCGCGGCCCACATCTTGCGAAAACGCGTGCGGCATGGTCGGTCATTTCCGACAAGCGTTCAGTGGGGCAAAGAAGGGCTCGTTGTCGCGACTGTGTTCACAGGTTAGACGTTGCAAGTCGGGAAGGGTGAGCAGTCGCCGGTTGAACGCGCTGTGCCGTTTCACTGCTGACCCGCCGCGCAAAGCGCAAGTAACAGGATCGCCGCCCGCGGCGCGGGCGAATGACCTGCAAGCCGCATTAAATGTTCGTCGCGCGGGTCGAATCCGATTATGGGGAGACCTGCCTTGACAACGTTTTTGGCTAGGGGCAGCCCCCTACCGCCGAGTCCGATCTCGTCATTTGCTCTGCTTCTCCAGAAGCGGGGATTGTCCTCAGACGGTTCGTGCGGACAATGACGGTCTCGCGGTTGTATCGCTCGATACGTTGCGGCTATATCAGTAGACCCCGGGCCAAACGCCTGGCGTGGCCAACTCGATCAGGTGCCGGTCCGGATCGCGAAAATAAATGCTGCGGCCGCTCCGAGAGTTTATCGTTGGCGGCCACGGTGCCTTGTCCCACTCGACCACGCTTTCAATGGCAATGCCCGCGGCGGTCAGCCGCTCGATCCATCCCTCGAACTCGGTTTCTTCAATCGCAAAAGCAACATGCATTTCCCCGGCTGCCTCCGCGGGTGGAACCTGGCCCCCCGGCGTCGCGACGGGGGCCGCTGACCCGCCTTTGGCACACAAGATCAAGACCTGCCCCGCCGCAATTTCGAGGGCAGCGATCCTCTCGGCCATTGCCAAGACTCGAAACCCCAATCGAAACGCGTAGAACTCGCTGGACCGTCGCGTGTCATCGACCCACAGAGCCGTTTCCACAAGCGGCCCTGGACGTTTCGTAGTCATCGCTAACCGGAAAACGGAGGGTGCTGGTCCGCGAAGCGAACCGGATTTCCGAATGGGTCTTGTCCAATATACAGCCGCTCGCCCCAAGGCAGGGAATCTCGGCAATAAGGTCATCGATTGCGCGGCACTTCAATTGCTGAGCCCTAGCGAACAGCACATCGATATCTCCGCCCCCGGCCTATGTGGCGGGCGAAGAGGGATTCCAGCCCTCGGCTCTTGGGTGATGAGCCCGATGCGTGGCCACGCACCAGTGAACCTCTTAGCCTGCGAGCGCGGTCGGTGCGAGAGTGGGACGAGCAGAAGTACGGCGATTGATCTCTTCAATCGCTACACAGCTATTCATAGACCGCTTGCGGTTTGTTTTCTGAGGGCAGGTGTTCGGCCAGCGCGTCGATCACGGCGCGGTGTTGGGCAGTTACGGACTGATGGGCGAGGTTGTTCCATTCGTTGGGATCGGAACGGTGATCGTAGAGTTCTTCGGTTCCGTCGTGGTAGCGGATGTAGCGGTAGCGGCTGGATCTCAGCGAGTGGTTGTTTTGGCCATACGTGGTAAGTGCTGGGCGTGTCCAAGCGAGAGATGGATCACTCAAGAGCGGAGAGATGGATTGCCCATCGAGGCCGGGGCGCGGCGGCAAGCCAGCAAGTTCGAGCAGAGTGGGGTAGAGATCGATGAGGCTGACGACGCGATCACATTGGACGCCGCGTTGTGCGGCGATTGGCGAGTCTTCGGGGAGAGCGATGACGAGTGTGGTGCGTGTACTGGCTTCCCAGAGTGCGTGCTTTCGCCAGTGTTCCTTTTGGCCGAGGTGCCAGCCATGATCGCCCCACAGGACGACGATGGTGTTGCGAGCGTGGGGAGAGCGATCGAGCGCATCGAGTACGCGGCCGATCTGTGCGTCGGCGAAACTGATGGTGGCGAGGTAGCCTTGCACGGCGGGCTTCCACTGGTTGTGCTTGAGGATGGAGGTGTGGTCGCCGCCGGGGTGGGCGAAGTTTCTGGCACCGGAGGGATCGTAGACTTCAGCGGCGAGTTTGCGACCGAAGGATGGGATGTCGGCTAGATCGTCATCGATCACAGATGGCAGAGAGATGGAATCGAGGGGGTGGAGGTCGAAATACTTTTCCGGAACGACCCAGGGCATGTGGGGTTTGGTGAGACCGTAGGCGATGAAAAAGGGTTTGTCGTGCGCCTTGCCGAGTTCGGCGATGACCTGATCGGCGATTTGCGCGTCGAACATGTCCGTGTCGTCGAGCGGCGTGGGGCCCCAGTTGACCCACATATCGTCGGGGGCGTTCTCGGGACGTGGCGTTGCGGGTCGCTTCGCGGAACTTGCGGAGAAGTATTGATCCCAGGACGCCTCATCGTAGGCGGCTCTGCTGTGATAGATCTTGCCGCCTCCCTTGGCGACGTAGCCGTGGTCCCGAAAGTACTGGGAGAGGGTGACGGCGTCGGGCAAATGGGTGCGGAGTTTCTCCATGTTGCCGTAGACGCCGGAGTGTGCGGGGGTGATGCCGGTCATCAAGCTGACGCGCGAGGGATTGCAGAGTGGTGCGGAACTGTAGGCGCGTGTGAACGAGGTGCCTCGCGCGGCAAGGCGGTCGATGTTTGGGGTGAGCGTATTGGGTTGACCGCCAAGGTGGCCGACCCAATGGTTGAGATCGTCTACAGCGATGAATAGGACGTTTGGCTTGGTCCGCGCGGCGTCAGGGGAGCAGAAGGTGGCGAGCGTGAGGCAGAAGCCCGCCAGCGCTAGCAGCCAGTGGGGCGTGGTCTTCGATGGGATGGTTCGGAGGATTGCCATAGGGTCCTTATCTCGACGTCCGTTGTTTTGGACGAGATTGGGCGAGGTCTCGCTGCACGACGGCTCGATTCTAGCGCTCAGGTGTGTCTTGCCAGATAGCCGTCGCAAACAAGCGTACCGTGGAGCGATCGTGCGAGAAGCCGTTGAGCGCACGGCCAGAGGCCTTTGAGGCCTTCTTCGTAGCGATGCGGGCGATTTCGAGTGGGGCAACCACCCAATCAGAATTGGCGGACAGTTCGTGGGATAGAACTGGATATTGTTACTATAAATATTCTATTATCAGTCACTTACATCACAGAGATGGCGGAGGAAGAGGGATTCGAACCCCCGAGACCCTTGCGAGCCTTGCGGTTTTCAAGACCGCCGCCTTCAACCACTCGGCCATTCCTCCGTCTGCACTCAGCCTAGCAACATGGTGGGCAATCTTCTGAACCTGTTCCAGCCCATCGGCACGCACCGACGACTCTTGCCCGCCGTGAAGGACGTGTGACGGAACTGCCGATAGGACGACCGATGCTCACGAAAACGCGCTGAGTGGTGCCAACGACTCGCACGCGTGGCTTGATCGATCGGGAACTCGTCCCTCGGTCTCTTCCGGTGTCCGCCAACTGCCGTGATGTACCCTGCAACTACATGCAGGGCAGGCTGCAGGGCAAGGTGGCCCTTGTGACGGGTGCGTTCGGCGGCATTGGTTCAGCCATTGCACGGCGATTCTTGGCTGAGGGTGCGGCCGTGATCGCCAATGATGTCTGTGGTGCGCCGCCGCAAGATCTGCGCGCCTCTGGATCGGGCAGCGAAGGCCGCCTCATCACGCATCCGGCGGACCACTCGAAGGAGTCGGACGTCGCAGAGATGATGCAGCAAGCTCGAGAACGATTCGGCGGACTCGACATCTTGGTCAATAATGCCTTTGCCGCGTTCGAAGACACCGACATCGAGACGCTCCGCGAAGACGACTGGGACCGCACCCTCGATGCCTGCCTGAAGGGACCGTTCCTCTGCACGAAGCACGCCGTGCCGCTGATGAAGGAACGCGGCGGCGGAAGCATTGTGTCGATCTCCAGCGTCAACGCTCTCCGAGCCGTGAGCGAGACCGCCTATACGGCCGCCAAGGGCGGCCTGATTTCCATGATGCGCCTCGTTGCAGCGGACTTTGCCGAATGGAACATTCGTTCCAACGTGATCTGCCCCGGCACCGTCGCGACTTCGGCGTCACTCGACTACTGGGAGCAGTTCCCAGCCGGCTTCGCCGAGCTGAAGCGCATGTATCCGCTAGGTAGGATCGGCGAGCCTGTCGATATCGCCAGCTACGCCCTTTTCCTCGCATCCGACGAATCCAGCTGGGTAACCGGAACCGTCCATGCCGTGGACGGCGGCCTCATGGCCGGAACCAAGCTCAGCGTGCGCTGAGCGGTTCGTCTGGTAGACTCCGAAAACTGTGGCACACACCGCTAATTCGGTCTTCGCGATGGCAATGCTGCTGGTGTGCGCATCCTGCGGCTCGGATTCGACCGAATCTACTACGCCATCGGCAGCGGGAGGCGGCGGTTCGGGCTTTCTCAGCGAGCGGTTCGCCGACGCGGCCTTCCAAGGCAACGTCAAGGCCGTGGAAGAGATGCTTGAGTTCGTGGATGTCGACGCTGTTGACGAGGGCGGACGCACGATGCTGATGCTCGCATCCTACGGTGGCCACTCTACGACCGTGCGATTGCTGTGCGAGAACGATGCCGACCCCAACCTCAAGGACACGAATCGCCGCACGGCGCTGATGTACGCCGCGTCTGGCCCGAACGCCCACGCGGTTGAGATCCTGCTCGCCCACGGCGCCGAAGTGAACGTGACAGACGGAGACGAGGGCTACACGGCTCTGATGTTCGCCGCAGCGGAAGGGCATGCCGACATCGTCCAGCTGCTGCTCGACAAGGGAGCGGATCCGGATCTGCGGGACATTGACGGCGAATCCGCTTTGAAGTTCGCCACCGACAAGAACCACCAAGACGTGATCTCAGTGCTGCAGAAGGCGGCGAGGCCTTGATGGCTGCGGGCCTGGCGATCCCGGACTCGACGAGCCGCGCTTGTGCAGGAAAGTCGCGGGCTGCGGCCTACAAGCTAGTCTGGCTCGCGGGCTTGGCCCTGATTGGCTCGGCCACGGCGTTCGCCCACGAGTTCACCATTACGCCAGTCACTATTGTTCTCAACGGCGATGGCGGATTCCAAGCCGAGGTCGGCCTCGATGCCGACGCACTGGCTCTCGGACTGCCCCTCGAGGCAGACTCCGAGGAAGTGGCCGAGGGAATGCGCGAGCTCGCTGAAGGCCAGTTCGACAGGGTGGTCCAGCGCGCTCGCGATGCGGTCCGCGATGACATCCGCATCGCCTTCGACTCCGCACCGGTAGACTTCCAGGTTCAGTTTCCCCACCACGGAACTCCGGCCGCGGCCGAGGCGGACCCACCCACCGTGTTGGGAGCACTCGCCAGACTCACGGGCAGAATCCCAGTCGGCTCTCGCGAGCTCACCATTCGGCTGCCGGCCAAGTACAAGACGGTCTCGCTCCAGATCCACTCACCAAGCTTGGAGACACCGTCTAACACCTTGCTAGATCCCGGTCAGGCCAGTCCGCCGTTTCCGCTCGTCGATACCGGACGCGAGGTTCCGCGGCAGGGCGTGTTCAGCAGCTACCTCAAGTTGGGCTTCACCCATATCGTGCCCAAAGGCCTGGACCATATCCTCTTTGTGCTGGGACTGTTCCTGCTCAGCACGAGGTGGCGGCCGCTGCTGTACCAAGTCACGGCATTTACCGTCGCGCATTCGGTGACGCTTGCGTTGTCTATGCAGGGCGTCGTGTCTCTGCCCGAGCGCCTCGTGGAGACCCTGATAGCGCTTTCAATCAGCTGGGTGGCAATCGAGAACATCGCCACGTCCGAGCTGAAGCCTTGGCGAATCGCCTTGGTCTTCTGCTTCGGCCTTCTCCACGGACTCGGATTCGCTGGCGTCCTGAGCGAGCTAGGGATGCCCGATGGTCAGTTTCTGGCTGCGCTGCTGTCGTTCAATCTTGGCGTCGAACTCGGCCAAGTCAGTGTTGTCCTGATGGCGTTCGCGGCCTTGGGGAGGTTTCGAAATCTGGAGGGGTATCGTCGTTACGTGATCTTTCCGTGCTCGGCCGCCATTGCGGCAACCGGGTTGTGGTGGGCCGTGACACGGGCACTCGGATAGCTGCGAGAGGGAAGCCTTCACGCGCGGTGGACGCTGCCAAACTGGCTCGTCTCTCTTCTCGCTCCAACCGCATCTTGGCATGACCTGGGACACCAGGTGCTTGGCAGCATTAGTCCGGCCCCCGCGCGGACGGTCGAGAGCACTATCATGGAGTCTCTGTGGCCACGGTCTTCATCCCCTCGATGCTGCGGCCACTCGCGGGCGACCATGATGCGCTCGAAGTGAGCGGGGCGACGGTCCGCGAGGTCGTGGAGAACCTAATCGAGCGCTACCCCGAGCTGAACGGACGGCTGCTGGCCGACGGACAGCTGCCCGGCAACATCTCCGTAGCGATCGATGGCGAAGTCTCGACGCTAGGCCTGCTGGATCAACTGGAACCGGACTCCGAAGTCCACTTCGTTCCAGCGATCTCCGGCGGGCAGCGATAGGTCAATGCAAACCCCTTGGGGCGAGATCGAAGTCCAAGACGCGCACGCGCACTTCTTCGGGCAGTCGTTCTTCAAGGCTCTGGCCGTTCAAAAGGGGGTCTCCGACATCGGGGGGATGGTCGCGACGCTGGGCTGGGACCTGCCGCCCGACCGTAACGAAGCTCTGGCCCGCCGCTGGGCCGAGGAACTGGACCAGCATGGTGTGGCGAAGTCAGTCTTGATGGCGAGCGTCCCAGGCGACGAAGCCGCGGTTGGCGATGTGGTGCAGACATTCCCAGACCGCTTCTACGGCTACTTCATGCTCAACCCGCTCGCGGACGGAGCGCTAGAGCGGGCGAAGGTAGCCTTTGAAGAACTTGGCCTGCAGGGCTTGTGCCTGTTCCCAGCGATGCAAGGGTTCTCGGTGCAGGACGCGAGACTCGGCCCTCTGTACAAACTTGCGTCTCAGGCCGACAACCGGGTCGTATTCGTCCACATGGGAGTGTTGACCGTGGGCATTCGGGCCAAGCTCGGCCTTCCCTCCAAGTTCAACATGAGCTTCTCGAACCCCATCGACTTGCACGCCGTCGCAATGGATCACCCCTCCACGAACTTTGTGCTGCCACACTTCGGCGCGGGCTACTTTCGAGAAGCGCTCATGCTTGCGTCCTTGTCACCGAACGTCTACCTGGACAGCTCCAGCAGCAACAGTTGGATGAAATACCTGACTCCGCGACCCGGCCTGCATGAGATCTTCGCCCAAGCGCTGGATGTGGTCGGCCCCGAGCGCCTCTTATTCGGCTCGGACTCATCGTTCTTCCCTCGCGGCTGGAATCGTGAGGTGTTCGATGCTCAATGCGAAGCAATGGCCCAAGCGGGTGTATCGCAAAGTGACGCTGAGGCAGTATTCGGTGCCAATCTGGCCCGGCTTCTCAGCCCAGGATCTTGCCGATAGGCACTCGGACAAGCCTGCCCGCGGTTCCTGTGGACATTTCGGATTTCACATCGCGTTCGAACCCTCAGCCTCGGCCAGTCGGTACGATACAACCAAGCCATGGCACGTCAAGGTCTTAACCGACGATACTTTTTCTTCGGCGCACTTCTCGCCGGCGCGATTCCATCGGGCGGCTACGGAACGGTCAAGTCGCTACGGGCGCTGGGGTACAAACCCTACTACGACAAGCTGAACGTCGCGGCAATCGGCTGCGGCGGCCGGGGCGGCAGCATTTTGAACGAAGTGGCGCAGACCGAGAATATCGTCGCGTTGTGTGACGTTGACGAGAAGCGCGCCGCGGAGAATTTCCAGCGATACGCCAAGCAGCCCAAGTACGCAGACTTCCGCGTAATGCTGGAAAAACAGGACAAGAACATCGACGCATGCACGATAGGGATCCCCGACCACATGCATGCGACCGCGGCACTCGCCTGCATGCAGGCGGGAAAGCATGTCTACCTCGAAAAGCCGTTGACGCGCACGCCGTGGGAAGCGCGCCTGATGGTGGACGCAGCCCAGAAGTACGGCGTCGCTACACAGATGGGCAATCAGGGCTATTCGCACGAGAGTATTCGGGTCACGAGCGAGATTCTCTGGTCAGGCGAGATCGGCGATGTCCGAGAAGTGCATGCCTCGTCGTCACCGGGGACCCATCCGGTTGGGCTGACCGTAATGCCGGACGAGACGTCTGTACCAGAGGGCCTGAACTGGGACCTGTGGCTGGGAGGCGCGGACATGCGCGCCTACAACCCCACATTCACGCCCTACAACTGGCGGGGTTACTTTGACTTTGGAACCGGCCAACTCGGCAACTGGGGCATTCACGTGCTGGGGCCGGTGAATATGGCGCTGCAACTGGGAGCGCCGACAAGCGTCGAACTGTTGCGGCAGGTTGACTCCAGCCAGTGGACATTCCCGACGCGAGCCGTGCTCAAGTACGAATTTCCGGCCCGCGGCAAGATGCCGCCGGTATCGGTCTACTGGCACGATTCGCCGCGGCCGATCGAAGAGGAGGCCTATCGCGTGCCAGGCATGGAAGAGCAGACGATCCTGCCGCAAGCGAACAATCTCAGCGCCAAGGGACGCGGACCGGAGCCGCGGCCCAGCAGGCGGCGAGGACGGCGGGCACCGCGGACCGGCCCGCCAACCGGCGCGGGAGGGCCGGGCGTTGCAGTGTTCGGTTACGAGCGGCGCGGCGATCCAGCCCAAGCCGGCGTGCTTTCGAGCAATGGAGCCGTCTTCGTGGGATCGAAGGGCATGATGGCGACAGTTGCGCGTGGGGAAGGCGTGCATCTGCTGCCCGCCGAGCGCTGGCACGACTACGAGCTGCCACCGCAGTTGTTGACGCGCTCGCCGGGCCACATGAACGACTGGGTGCGCGCCTGCAAAGGCGGTGATGCGGCCTGTTCGGACTTCCGCGTCTCCGGGCCCTACACCGAATGGGTCGTGCTGGGGGCGATCGCGTTCCGCGTTCCGGGCAAGCTCGAATGGGACAGCGCGAAGTTGCGGTTCACCAACAGCGACGAGGCGAACAAGTATGTGAAGCCATCGTTCCGGAAGGGGTGGGAGCTGCAACTGTAGCGGCCGGGCTTGCGCAAGCGAGGCAAGCCTTGAATTTCGCGGGCCGACCTGCCAGCGAAGCTAGAGGGTCCGGTTGATCACTGGCCGTCCAAGTAGAACGGGTGGCGCTTATCTCGCCGCATGCTCTGGTCAAAGCGACGGGCGATCTCGTCCATTCTCTCGACAATCTCTGGACGCTCGGACGCGAGGTTGCGAGCCTCCCCCCTATCGGCGTCGAGGTCGTAGAGTTCCGGCTCCTCGCGCATGGCGTGATGGCGCTCGAACAGTTCGGGGTTCTGCAGGTACCAAAGTGATGACGCCTGTTCCGCCGGTTCGGTGTGCCGGAGGAACAGCTTCCACCGGCCGAGCCGGAGCGCTTGCAGCTGCGTGCCGAAGTAGTAGTAGAACGGTTTCTGAGGCAGCTCGTCCGTCTCTCCCAGCAGCAGGTCGGCGATGGACCTCCCGTCAATTACCCGGTCGCCAGGCACTTCCGCGCCTGCCAGCTCGGCCAAGGTAGGGAGCAAATCGAGGATCGAAGCCGGCTCGCCGGTCTCTGTGCCGGCTCCGACTCTGCCCGGCCACCGGAATATGCCGGGCTCCCGCATTCCCCCCTCGAACGTGTTCCCTTTGCGGCCCCGGAGCCCGCCCGTGCTGCCACCGCCGCTACGAACTCCCCAGCGCCCGCCCGGTCGTGTCGGGCCGTTGTCCGAGGTGAAGACGACTAGGGTCCGCTCGTCTAGGTCGAGGTCCCGGAGCGTCCGCAACACCTCTCCCACGCTCCAGTCCAATTCCTCGACGGTGTCGGCATAGAGTCCATGAGGGGAGCGGCCCTCGAAGTCTTCGGAGGCATACTGCGGGTTGTGAGGGAACGTGTGCGGGAAATACAGGAAGAAGGGACGATTTCGGTTCTCCTCGATGAACGAGACGGCCCGTTCGGTGTAGCGCCGGGTCAAAGTGTGCTGGTTGACCGGAGCCTCGACGACCTCGTCGTTGTCCAGAAGTGGCAATTTCCAGAAGGCGTGCTGCGGGCGGAGAACTTCATCCGGCTCCCACTTGAGCATGTCGTTGGAGTAAGGCAGGCCGTAAAAGAAATCGAAGCCGTGGCGCTGGGCGCGGAAAGGCTTGGGCCACCCGAGATGCCACTTGCCGATCGCTGCAGTGGCATAGCCCTCGTCCGAGAGGATCTCCGCGATGGTGATCTCGGCAGGTGCCAGGCCCGTCAACTCGGTCGGGAACAGGACATAAGGCACCCCCGCCCGGACCGGGTAGCGACCAGTCAACAACGACGCTCTCGACGGGCTGCAGAAGGGAGCCGTCGCGTAGAAGTCAGTGAACCGCATCCCCTCTGCCGCCATGCGGTCCAGGTTGGGCGTGCGGATCGTTTCCGAACCGTAGACTCCGAGGTCTCCGTAGCCTAGGTCGTCGGCGAAGATCACGATGAAGTTCGGCTGGTCAGCCAACGCGATGGGCGTCAAGAGCGCTAGCAGAACTGCGAGTTGGACCAAGGCCGGACCGTGCCGCTGGGGGGGCTGCGATCGCCGCGCGGAGACAACCCTAGCCGAGCCTTCTTGCGAGCAGTGCATCGGTTTCATCATGCCAGAGCGTGCGCGTGACTCTCGGCGCCGCCTGCTGCCCAAACGCCTCATCGGCCCCTGTGCTTTGCCTCCCACGGGGAGCGGTTTGCTTGGTTACGTATGTCCGGGCAGCACTCCCAGCAGAGGGCCGCCGGCGGGCGTTCGAGCGACGTCTTTCACGAAGAAATCGGAAAGCGAGTTGACAAGTTCGAAGACGGGGGTTGCGGGACGGCTCATCTATCGCCTCAAGAGTTCGTTACCATCCTGAAGGCGATGGTTCTCGATGAAGATGCGGGCTGGGGGAACCGTGACCCAGCACTCGCCAAGGCACTGCGGTTGCACGAATGAAGCGGCAAACGGCGGTAGGGAGGGAGAAGGCAGTGACTGCAAGCGCGAGCGGTCAGGTGATAGCGGCTTTCGTGCTGGCAGGCCTTTTGGCCGGACCACTGTCATCGGCCACGCAGCCAGCTAGGCCACATGTGCTGCTGATCTATACCGACGACCAAGGTTACGGAGATGTCAGCGCTCTGAACCCCGGGTCAAGATTCCAAACCCCGAACCTAGACCGGCTGGTCCGCGAGGGCATGGCCTTCACCGATGCCCACTCGTCCGACACCGTATGCACACCATCGCGGTACGGCTTGCTGACGGGTCGCTACAGCTGGCGGACCCGAATGAAGAAGGGCGTGATGGGAGCCGAGGGGAAGGGGCTCATCGCGGAGGGCAGGACGACGCTGGCATCCATGCTACGGGGCTCGGGCTACAGCACAGCGATGGTTGGCAAATGGCACTTGGGCATGACCTTCCACGGCAATAAGGGGAATCGTGACTGGTCTCGGCCGGTTCTGGACGGTCCTGTCGACAAGGGCTTCGACTACTTCTACGGGATCCCCGCCTCGATGAACTACGGCGTGCTTACCTACATCGAAAACCGCCGCATCCTCGATCCCCCGACGCTGTGGACCCAAAAGAAAGCGAACGAGATCGCCATCGCCGACTACCGGATCACTCCTCCGTACGAACTCACCCGCGAGGGTAGAGAACTGGAGGTGGCACCAAGCTTCGACGACCAACAGGTTCTGACGGCATTTACCAAACGAGCGGTTCAGTGGCTCGACGATTTCGCCTCCGAAGGCGGTGACGAGCCATTCTTCCTGTATGTGGCCTACACGTCCCCACACAAGCCGGTGATCCCGATCCCAGAGTTCCAAGGGAAATCGGAGGCGGGAGCATACGGCGACTTCATGATGGAGACAGACGCGCATATCGGGAGCTTGCTAGCAGCATTGGACCGAAATGAAATGACCCGAGAGACGCTCGTGCTGGTGACGAGCGACAACGGCCCAGAAACGACGTACCGAGAGCGATTGAAACGGTTCGGCCACGCTAGTGCTGGTGGGCTACGGGGCGGCAAGCGAGACCTGTACGAAGGCGGGCATCGCGTGCCATTCATTGTGCGCTGGCCGGCCGTGGTGAAACCCGGACAACGGTCCTCCGAGCTCGTTTGCCAGACCGACGTGCTAGCCACCATGGCCGAGGTACTGGGCCGGGAACTCGAATCTGACGAGGCCGAGGATAGCGTCAGCTTCCTACCGATCCTCAAGGGGGAGCAGAGGCCCTCGCGACCGCCGGTCATTCATCACTCTTCCGCAGGCTATTTCGCGATTCGGGACGGGCGCTGGAAGCTCAACATGATCCGGGGTTCGGGCGGAAGTCTGGCCCCACGTGTTGTCGAGGCCAAGCCAGGTGAGCCGCAGTTTGAGTTGTATGACATCAGTGCCGATCTGGCCGAGACCAACAACGTAGCCAGTCAAGAGCCGGGTGTGGTCTCGCGCTTACGTGATGAAATCACGCGGATTGTGACCACTGGGCGGAGCACAGCGGGGCCGCCAGCCCGCAATGACGGGGCGTTGTGGTGGCCAGAATTGACGTGGCTCGCACCGAACGGCAGCAAACGTTGATGGCGGTCTGGGCGGCCTGACATGGAATTCGCCCGTTTGGCGGTTGCAGGAGCGCCACCCTAGGCTCCGAAGCCCGAGTGTCGGACGCATCCGGACCAAATCAGCAGTCGACGATGACCCGTTGTGCGCGGCGCAGAACCTAGCGGCAATCGAAGAGCAAGGTACGGGCGGAGAACGCTCCGATCTGCCTCAGCCAGTGCCCCGGCATCGTTCGACCGAAGCCCCTGCACTGATGAACGGTTGCGAACACCTCTGCGGCGGAAGGAATTCGTGACGACAGAACTGGTTGACCACTTGCTTGAGGACGAGCCTGGACAGTAACGGACTTCTTTGACGCGCAGGCCCTGATTGCGGGCACAACTGCCCGCCGGTGCCCTGACTCTCCGCCATCTGCCAGTCGAGAAGAGTGGTGCCGCACCGACTTCCGAGCCCGAGCTTGTACCCGCAAGAAGAGCTCGAGCCGTCAAACCTGCCGCTCGTGAGAGTCTGAGCATCGGGACCCTTACCTCGCGGCACTCACGAAGGGAGAACCAGGCGATGAGGCATCACATCCTAATCGCAGCGGTGGCGGCTGTGACGATCCAGCCATTGACGCCGCTGCCTTTGCCGAGCGGGCAGACCAAAGGCAACCGGGTCGCGCACGCGGCCGAGCGAATCGCTTCCACGGGGTGCGCGGCCGATGTCGGCACCGAGACCGTAGCCGTCTGGAACCCTCATTCGGCCGAGAACCGTGATCGTGGACCGCTTAATGACTTGAGGCTAACGACATGGCGCATACACGACAGGTGCGTGCCGAGGAGGGAGTGCTTCACTAACCGAAGCGCCGGCCACACCAGAAGGGATCCGGACAGATGGTTCAAGACGCCGAAATTCCTAGGCAAGTGATTTCCTGAGAGCCAAGCGACACAGAATTTAGTAGCAAGGAGCGTAGATTTTCCAAAGAGAACTCGCCCCAACTCCCCATCGCGTGATTCCTTTCGCGGCACGGCCTAGTGAGGCACACAGCGTTCGCCTGAACGCAACGATCCGCTCTTCATTCGTCGGCCCATGCAGGTCGTGGAATATTATTGATGCACCATGCGTCCAACTACGGATCTGTCGCACCGATGCTGCGTTCCGCACTTCCTCGGAAACGGGGGCTCGCCCCTAGGGCACGGCTCGTCAGGCAGTTGGGCGATTCGCTGGAAGCGATCCTGCAGCACCGGAGACGCTCTTCTCAGGGCAGCCAGCCCCCTACCGTCGAGCCTTCGCCGGTGCCGTGCCCCGCATCTCCTTGCGGTAACTATTGGCATCGCGTTGATGTTTGGGTGTGCCCCACAAGAGGAGCTAGATCCACCAAACATCCTGATCCTTATGTCCGACAACCACTCCTGGAACCACCTCGGATGCTACGGTGACGCGACGGTCAGGACACCGAATATCGACGAGCTGGCGGAAGAGGGCGTGCGCTTCACTCAAGCCTATTGTCCGTCGCCGTCATGCACGCCCGCTCGCGCCGCCATGCTGACCGGCCAAGACATCTGGCGGCTCGAAGAGGGCGCCAACCTCTGGGGAACGATGCCCAGTCATTTCGCGGTGTATACCGACATGCTCGAGCAAGCCGGCTATCTCGTGGGCTACGAAGGCAAGGGCTGGGGGCCGGGCGACCACGAGGCCGGAGGATGGACCCGGAATCCCGCCGGCCAGCGGTATGGGTCATTCGAGGAGTTCTATAACGAGCGCGAGCGTGGCCAGCCCTTCTGCTACTGGTTCAGCTCGCGGGACCCGCATCGGCCGTATCGCGCCGGAGGCGGCGAGCAGGCGGGCTACGATCTCGGATCGATCGCTGTCCCTCCATATCTGCCAGACGATCCCGCCGTGCGGAGCGACATCGCAGACTACTACGCCGAGATCGAGCACTTCGACGGAGAGGTTGGCGAACATCTCGGATTGCTGTCCGAGTTCGGGGCGACCGACGAGACTGTGATCATCGTCGCAAGCGACAACGGCTGGCAGATGCCCCGGGGGCTGGCAAACCTATACGATGCAGGCACGCGCCTGCCGCTGATCGTATCGATGCCGCAGCGGTTTCCGGGCGGTCGCGTGGTGGACGACTTTGTCAGCCTGACCGATTTCGCGCCAACAATCCTCGACTTGGCAGGCGTGCCCATTCCCGAGGACATGACAGCGAGCAGCTTTGTACCGATCCTGGCCTCGAACCAGCATGGAATCGTCGATCCGCAGCGCTCGTTCGTCGTGACCGCCAGAGAGCGGCATGCGTTCGTCAGGCAGGGAGGCCCGGGATATCCGGCCAGGGCACTGCGGACGCGCGACCACCTGTACATCCGGAACTACGCGCCGGAGCTGTGGCCGGCGGGAGACCCTCCGCTCTATGGAGACGTGGACGCTCACATGCTGCAGTTCCCCTCGCCCACGAAGATGTTCCTCTTGCAGCGACCCGACGACCCCGAGTATCGATCTCTGTTCGATCTCGCATTCGCGAAGCGACCTGCTGAAGAGCTCTACGACCTCGTGACCGATCCGCATCAGATGAATAACCTCGCCAGGGATCCTGCGTACGAATCGACGCGGGCAGAGCTGTCCGCCCGGTTGCAGGAATACCTTCAAAGCACCTCAGATCCGCGCGAGGTCGGCGGCCCGATGAAATGGGAGAAGGCCCAGTACTTCAAGGAAAGTGATTTGAGGCCCGAGCCGAGCCCGGAGGCGATTGAGGCGCTCGGTCTCGATGAGCGCTACAGCTATGTCGATTAGCAGGCTCTTCGAGATGTATCATGCACGCGCCGCTGGTCGTGCAACGAGTTGCTCGGGGCAGTGATCGGCACCATCAAGCCGCCCCTCGCGGAGATAGCACTCAAGCCTAGTTGCCATTTCCGCGGCCAGCGGGGGCACGCCCGCGGCCACGCATCGCAGAGAGTTCCGCCTGATCCAAAGGCCCGTCGCGGTTGGTGTCGAGTTGCCCGAAGCGCCGCTCGATTTGCGGCGGGACTTCCTCGATGCTGAGCTGGCCGTCTCCATCAGAGTCCCACCGCGTCATGCCGCCGAGGCCGCCGGGAGGCCTATTGCGCCCGACGCCCCGCTGCATCAGAGCCTCGATCTCCGACGGTTCGACATAGCCGTCGCCATCCCGGTCCATGCGGTCGAAGTTCCGTCGCATTTGCTCGGGAAGCTCCTCGGGCGCCAAGCGGTCGTCTCCATCCGTGTCCATGGCTAGGAGTCGCTCGACGGACCGCTGAGGGCCGAATCCACCGCCCGCCCGTCTCGAACCACCTCCCTGCCCACGCCTGCCTCCCGGGCCCCGGCCTGGCCCAGTCCGGTTGAAGTCCATCCGACCCGACCTGACACGCCCGGCATCGCGGTCCACCTCCCAGGTAATCAAGTACTCTTGGGTGACCGGCCTGCACCACGTATCCGTGCAAGCAAAGTAACGGAACCTCATTCCCAGCGGCTCTTGCGAATCTCCACGCTTCACGTGAACAAGGAACTCGCGCGGGTCTGCATCGGCATCTCCCTCGACCATTGGTCCTTGCAACTTCGCCGGAGTGATCCTCACTCCCTCGGGCGCAGAGAGTTCCACGTCCATCGCTGGTGCCAAGTTGTTCCAATGCACTCCGTGGAGCGGGTCTAGAAGGAAGGCTAGATAGAGCTTCCCCTCGCCTGACCGGAGCAGTTCCTGATCGGCCTCTGCACGCAGCTTGGTATAGAACGGCTCGTCCGTCTTCGCAAGCTGAGGTCTTGATATCAGAGTGCGATATGTGCCTGGCTTTTCGATCCGGGGAACCACACCGGTCTGGGCATGCTCCGGCGCCGGCCTGATTTCCATGTTCAGATCCGATACCTCGGTCGGGTTCTCGACCGACCCGACGAATTCTGCCAGATCCATCCGCAGCTGATCCGGGTCGCTCCAAGCGCGCACCCTCAGGATCCGGCCTTCGGGGTCGAGGAGGTATTCGGAGTTCTGGCGGTTGCCCAGCGCATGCTTGAGATCATTCGCCATGTTGTCGGCAATCCAAGCGATCTCCGACCCCAGGACTCGCTTCGCCTCCGCAACGTGCATCAGGCGCTCCTCGAGGGTGATCGGGTTGACGTAGCCGTTCAGTTCGGGGTGGGCCAGCGCCTTGTAGAGGTAAACGAACCGGACACCTTTGGGCGTGTAGTCGCGATATACCGTCTCCAACCTGGGGACGTTACGAATGAAGGGCGGTCAAGTCAAGCAGCCGTTGACAAGGACCGTGTACTGCCCGGTCAGGCTCTTCGTGTTGAACGGCTTGCCGACCGCATCGTAGACATCCAGTTCCGGGAACGGATCTCCCGGTCCAAGCGGCATCGGCCTTTGCGACTGCGCGATGCCTGCCGTTGCCGAGATGGCGAATGCCAATCCCAGAACGGCGAAGTGCGAGCGACTCATTGCGCGAGTGACCTCCATTTGCAGTGAACACTAACCCCAGCGTCAGGTTGGTGAAGAACTGGTAAAGCTTTGCTGCGGAGCACCTCTAGGCCTGGGTATTCTCGATGGAATCACGGGATGCGCCACCAACACCTACGCGGAAAGGCAGTTGAACGCGTGCTCGTCTTTAGGCGATCCCAGCCGACTGGGCAGTAGCGCCGCCTCGACGATCTCTCGCGCAACTGTGGGCTTGCCTTCATCTGGCAGGCTAGTGGACGCCCGGACATGATCCATCACGCATTCTCGGCGCATCGAGAAAAGCCCCGCCGACTCTCGCCGGCGGGGCTCGTGATTGATCTCGCCCTAGGGCAGCGCCTCGCTAAAACTCGTAGCGCAAGGCGAACTGGATCTGTCGCGGCTCCACTTGTAGCCCGAAGATCCGCGCAACCGAGCCTGACGCCAACGTGTCGTTTCTGTTGTTGCCTGGCTTGCGGAAGTGAGTCTTGTTGAACATGTTGAAGAACTCGCCCCGCAAGATCAGCCGGTGCCCTTCGGCCACTTGGAACTGCTTCGCGATCGAAACGTCCCAAGAATTGATGCCTTGCGCCTGCACGATGTTGGCCCCCGAGTTGCCGTAGTTGAACTGCTGCGGGAACTGGAAGCAGTCCACCTTGTACCACTGCTCGGCGGTCTTGGGCCCGGTGTTCGGATCGCAGGTCACGTCAGGCCTCTGGTAAGATCGTCCGACGTTGGCGATATCCCTGCCCGATAGCACGCCCACCGGCGGCCCAGTGTTGAAACGAGTGAACCCCTCGAGCGCCCAGCCGCCCAAGAACGCGTCAGCTGCGGCGCTCCAGTCTCCTCCCCAGCGACGGCCCCGGCCGATCGGCAGGTCCCATTGGTAGGCGATCTGGAACACGTGCTGCAGGTCCCAGCTCGACCTTGACCAATCGTTCCGGATGTTGAACGGATCCTGCGTCTTCCACTCGGCGAGCGACGACTGCTCGTCCATGGCCTTGGACCAGGTGTAGTTCATGCGGAACCCGAAGCCGCGTCCGAAACGCTTGTTCATCTCGACCTGAAGTGCGTTGTACAGGCCTCCGAAACGATTGAACCCGCCGTCAACATTGCCAAAGTCCGGCATCAACCGACGAGGCTGGATCTCACCCGGTCCCGGAGTGAGGGGGGTGTTGACCGCCGTGTAGCCGATCTGCTTCCGGCTGGAGGAGCCGACATAGCCGACATTCAGCGAAAGCTGGTCGACCAACTCGCGCTGGATGAAGAAGTTCCACTGGGCCGAGTAAGGCGAGCGGTTGGTCGGCTGCTGCGGCCAGCCACCGATGGCAGCGGTGGAGGAGTACGGAGGTCCCGGATTGTCCGCAAAGAAGGTCGGCACAGGATTCTCGGGATTTACGGCGTTAACCGTGGCGACCTGCTGCGGAGTATAGGGCCAGAACTTGCGCAAGTCCTGCAATTCTTGGACGAACGTCGAGTTGTAGAACACGCCGACGCCAGTGCGCACGACTGTCTTGTCGTCGACCTGGTACGCGATTCCCGCGCGCGGGCCTATATTGTTCCGGTCTGGGAACATCAGCGCCCGCGTGGTTCCCAGCCTCTTCGCCGGCTGGTTCCGCTCGCCGGTCTCCGGCTCGATCTCAGGGTTGACTGTGGACCACATCAGCCGCCCGAGATTCCCGGTCACCGGGTTAGGAGTAATCCAGAGGTTGCCCAGCTGATCGGTGGTGTCGTAGGGAGGGTTGTTGTACTCGTACCGCATCCCTAGGTTCACGGTTAGCTTGGAGGTGACCCGCCAGTCGTCTTGGAAGAAGAACTGCCATGCATTGATTCGACCGTTCGTGATGGTCTCGCCAGTCGAACGCCGGAATTGCCGAGGCGTGCCGAGCAGCATCGACGCAGTGCTGAAGCCGGAACCCGCATCGTTGTAGAGCGAGGTGAGTTCGCCGTTGAACCACAGGTTCCCGTTCATCGGGTTGGACGTGTTGGTGTAAAAGTGCCGGCGGCTGTAGTTGACCCCGAACTTGATCGAGTGGTTGCCGGCATTCGTCGCATAGTTTGAGATGAACTGCCAGACCTTGTCGCCCGTATTGGTTCCGCCGCCGCCTGCGCTGAACTCGCCGTCAGAACTCATATTCGGAATCGGCTCGCACAGCACCTCCCGTTGGAACATCTGAATTCCGGTTTGGTCAAGAAAGTCGCCCCGGTTGATCTTGGAATTCAACGTGCAGTTCGGATTCCAGGGAGCGTTGTAACCAAACCGGACCTCCAAGATCGAGGACGGATTGACTAGGCGCGTCCACTGGGCGGACAAGTTGCGCACGTCGAAATCGTTCTCGCGCGAGAGGTAGGGGTTGGAACTCGGGGAGAAAGTGGCAACGTTCTGGTGCAGGTAGCGCACGTTGAACGAGTCCTTGCCGCCAGTATTATGGTCTCCGCGCATCACGATGAATTCCCGATCATTCGACGCCTTGGTGGTGTTGGTGTAGTTCTGTGTCAGCTTGCCCGGGATATTCGGCAGCGGGATCATGATGTCCAGATACGTCGTGATCGCCGGGTGATGCAACGACTGCGGAACGGCATTGTTTTGGAACTGCTGACGGACAATGTTCCCATCGGCATCCGCCACGCCGGTAAACGGATCGTAGATCCTCTGGGCCAGCTCGGAGAAGTCTCCCCTGCGCTGGAGTTCCGTCGGGAAGTTCGCGAGCGCGTTGTTGCCGCGCCGGCGATCGAAACCCTCGTAGTTCACGAACCAGAAAGTGCTGTCCCGCAGGCCAGGCACCGGACCACCAAAGGCCGCGCCATACTGATTCTGTGAAAAGGCGACCTTGCCTGTGCCGGAGCGGTTGGCGAAGAAGTCGTTGGCATCGAAATTATCGTTGCGCACGTACCAGTACATCGAACCGTGCAGATCCCGAGAACCCGACTTGATCGCGATGTTGACGTTAGCTCCCATGGAACGCCCGAACTCGGCGTTGTTGTTGGTCGCGACCCGGAATTCTTGGATAGCGTCCATCGGCGGCGAACCGCCGGGGGAGTTCATCATCATCATGTTGTTGTCAACGCCGTCCATCGTGAAGTTGTTGTCTTGCGGCCGGGCCCCGTTGACCGAGATAAGGAACGTCCCGGACTGCGTGCCGCGGGACTGGCTGTAGGTCATGCCACTGGTGCCAGGCATCATCAGAATCAGGCGTGTGTAGTTGCGCCCGTTCACAGGGATGCGCTCGATTTCCGAGGTCGTGACCGTGCCACCCACCGAAGCATCCTGCGTCTGTAGGACTGGGATCTGCCCAGTGACCTCAACAGTCTCGGTCACTTGGCCAAGCTCAAGCGAGAGATCGACCTTGACCGTTGCCGCAACCTCGACGATGATTCCAGTCCGCAGTCGGGTCTTGAATCCCTCGCTCGAGGCAGCAACATCGTATGTGCCGGGCTGCACCGGGTACGCACGATACGCCCCGCGCTCGTTCGTCGAAATCTCCCTTTGGACGCCGGTGCTAAGGTTCGTGACGGTCACGCTGGCTCCCGGCACCAAGGCGCCGCTCTCGTCGGTGACGTCTCCAACAATTGCGGCGTTGGTCGTCTGCGCATCAGAGCTGGTCGGCGCGAGCACCAACAACAGCAACGCCACAGCAAGCACGCCGTGCTTCAAGATCTTCATGTCTGCTCCTTGGAGCCAGGCCAGCCACGCAGGACGGACACGTACCGCGTGCAAGGGCGAAACTCCCACGTTCCCTTCGTACTTCAGCTGGGATAACCCCACCAGCTGCACGGTACGAGTCTAACACGCCGCCCAGCAGCTGTGTCGAAGAGAGTAAAGAATCCCGAAATCCCGCAGACTCAGCCCAGGCCGCGGTTCCCAGAGGTCTAGCCGGGGAATTCCTGATGGAAGCAGCCGCACTCGGCCGGGCGCTCGGCGGCTCCAGACCGGGGTAGCGGAGCCATGTAATGTTCGAGGCTCACACCTCGAGCTTCCAAGGCTTGCGATACGGGCGCTTGTACATGATCGCCGCGGCCTCGGGATCGTCGACCACCCGCTCGTTCTCAACATCCCAGTAGACGCGCCGCCCCGTTCTCATGGCAGCGTTGCCAAGGTGGCAGCCGATCATCGAGCCGTGGCTGATCTCGACGTCAGAGCGCGGCCGCTCGCGCGTGCGCATGCATGCGAGGAAATTCTTCACGTGATCGAGATGCATATTCTCTCGATCCGGGCGGTAGGCCTGCCACGGCACCCCGGAAGCCTTGTACTCGCGCACCGACTTGTCGATGCGGTCCGTCTCCGGCAAGACCTCCCAGCCCTGGCGATCGACGATCAGGATGCCCTTCTCGCCGTGCAACATGACGCCGTGCTCGCGGTCCGCCGGGCCGCGCCCCACGCCCAAAGCGTGCTCCCAGACCATCGAGAACTCGGGGAACTCGTACAGCACCTGCTGGGTGTCCGGTGTTTCCATCGCGTCCTTGGGGTAGGCGAACTTGCCGCCTACCGACATGGCGGATGTCGGCGACTTGATGCCCATGTACCAGTTGGCGATGTCGATCATGTGCGCCCCCCAGTCGGTCATCAGGCCGCCCGAGTAGGCCCAGTACCAGCGGAAGCTGAAGTGGAAGCGGTTGGCATTGTAAGGGCGCGCCTCGGTCGGTCCGAGCCACATGTCGTAGTCCACGCCGCTCGGGGCCGGGCCGTCCGGCTGGTGCGGAGTCTCGCCCTTCCAGTCCAAGTAGGCCCAGCAGCGCACTTGGCGGACCCTGCCCAACTTACCGCTGTCGATGTATTCCTTGGCGGCCAGGTATTGCGCTCCGGAGCGTTGCTGCGTGCCCATTTGCACCACGCGGTCATACTTGCGAGCCGCTGTGACCATCTGCCGGCCCTCCCAGACGGTGATCGCCAAGGGCTTCTCGACATACACGTCCTTGCCGGCCTTGCATGCTTCCACGGTTGGCAGCGCGTGCCAATGGTCCGGTGTGGCAACGATCACCGCGTCGATGTCGTCGCGATCCAGCACCCGCCGGAAATCGCCGGTGCGCAGCTCCGCTTCTTGCTCATGGGTCGCGACGACATTCTTTTGCGTCTTTGCGATTTGAGACTCGTCCACGTCGCACAGCGCGACAGCCTGCGTCTTGCCCGCCTTGAGCATGTCATTCAGGTCGCCCCGGCCCATGCCGCCGCAACCGATCAGGCCGAGGCGAATGCGATCATTGGCGCCAAGGATCCGGCTGGCCGAGGCCGCGGTCATCGGCACTGCGCTCCCGGCAGCGGCAGTAGCTAGGAATGAACGGCGCGAAGTGGTCATTGGGTTGCGAAGCTCCTTTCGGCGCGAGGCACGATCAGATAACAGCTTATCTCGGATCGAGGGCCGCGCTATGGGCGCACTCCGGCGCTGGCCTCTCCGCGACCACTGACGGGAGCGCTGAGACACCACGGCGCGGATTTCCCGTACAGTATTAGGGGCAGCGGCCGCCCATGGTGGCCTTCAGCGCGGTCCGTGGGCACGACCAGAACACAGGAGGCCCGGTGGGAACCCCGCGAGACAGGGCAACGATTTCGAGCGATCCGCGATTCCCCATCGGCACGTTGAGGGGAGCGGTCATCGGCCTCGCCTTGGCAGGGGCGCCCGCATCCCTCGCCGCCGTGTCGCCCGAGCAGCTTGAGTTCTTCGAGAGCAAGGTGCGCCCGCTCTTGGCGGAGCACTGCTTCGCCTGCCACAGCACCAATATCGAGACGCCGTTTGCGGGCCTGCGGCTCGACAGCCGGGAAGCGATCCTCCAAGGCGGCGACTCCGGGCCAGCCATCGTGCCCGGCCGTCCCGCCCAAAGCCTTGTCATCAAGGCCCTCAAGGGCGAGCCCGTGCTGATGCCGCCGGGCGGGGGGCTACCGAAGGCGGCGACTAGGACCTTAGAAGAGTGGATCCGGATGGGCGCTCCATGGCCGGAGGAACGCGTATCCAGTGAATTGGGAGCAGGTGCCTTCGACCTTGCGGAGCGCAAGCGAGCCCACTGGGCCTGGCAGCCTGTTCATCAGGCTGATCCGCCGCAGGTCAAGAAGCGCCGCTGGCCGCTGAACCCGGTGGATCGATTCGTGCTGGCCGAGCTCGAAGAACATGGCATGCTGCCGGCTCCGACCGCCGACCGCCGCACGCTGATCCGGCGGCTCTCCTACGATTTGACAGGCATGCCGCCAACGCCCGACGAGACGGCGCACTTCGTACAGAACGATGATCCCGACGCCTACCAGAAGCTGGTGCGGCGGCTGCTGGACTCGCAGCGATTCGGAGAGCACTGGGCACGGCACTGGATGGACTTGGTTCGCTATGCCGACTCGCACGGCAGCGAGGGCGATCCGGCCATACCGAACGCGTGGCACTACCGCGACTACCTCGTTCGAGCCCTGAACGCCGACGTGCCGTATGACCAGCTCGTCCGCGAGCACCTCGCCGGCGACATTCTCGATGAGCCGCGGATCGCTCCAGACCGCGGAATCAACGAATCGATACTGGGCACGGCCCACCTTCGCCTCGTCGAACTCGGCTACCAGCCCGTCGACCCATGGGAAGAGCGCGTCAAGTGGACCGACAACCAGATCGACGTCTTCTCCAAGGCCTTCCTAGGACTCACCGTCGCCTGCGCTCGCTGCCACGACCACAAGTTCGACGCGATCAGCCAGCAGGACTACTACGCGCTCTTCGGAGCGCTGTACGGCGCCCGGCCGACCATGCGGGCCGTCGATTCTCCGGCCTCCCTGCGATTGCACTCGAAGCGCCTGAGGGAGCTCAAGGATCAGATTCGCGAGAGAGTCGCCGACCACTGGGTCAAGGACGTGCCTTCACTCCCGAGCCGCCTGGAGCACGCCGACGGAAGCGCCATTCGCGCCGCGCTGGAGGAAGCTGCTTGCGACGACACCAGCCCTCTGCACGCCTTCCTCCAGCTTCGCGACCTGCGAGGTGAGCGCTTGTGGGAAGCAGTGGAGGAACTCAGAGCGGACTGGCACAGCCGAATGGCCGCCCGCAAGGCGTTTAACGAGCAGAACTTCCAAGAAGTCTGGGACTTGTCCGGCGCAGACTATGACGAATGGGTCAGCCACGGCGCGGGAGTCAGCGAGACGCCATCGACTCCGGGAGAGTTTCGGGTTGCCCTAGAAGGGAACACAGTCCTGCATGGCATCTATCCAGGCGGGGTCTACACGCACCTGCTGTCGAGCAAGCATGCCGGCGTCATGCAGTCGCCCCGCTTCAAGATCGACACCGACTATGTCAGCGTGCGGACCCTGGGACACGACTTCAGTTTCGCCCGCCTCATCGTGGAGAACTACTCCCTGCCCCTGGGCGGTATCTACGACCAGCGCTACAGCCCGAGGGCCGACACGATGCGGTGGTGGCAGTTCAAGACGGAGTTCTGGAAAGGCTTCACCGGGTACATCGAGTTCGCGACCCGCGAGGACGCCACGAACTTCGTCCTAGACTCGGTCGACCGCGCCAAGGACCCGCGGCCCGAGCGACCCACCCACGGCAGGTCTGGAATCGGCGCGGCCGCAGTAGCCTTCCACAACGGCAAGCGGCAGCCAAAGTCCGCGACCGAGCCCATCCTCTACCTCTTGGCAGCGGAACCATCGGGGTCTGCTGACGGCGTCGGGGATGTCCTGGCCGAACGTCTGGCCGCAGCCGCGACAGCATGGCGGGACGACACCATTGACCAGCAGCAGGCAGGCTTCTTGGACTACTTCGCCAGACGCGGCCTCCTGGCTACGTCAATCGGCGAGATCGAAGGCGCGGGCGAGCTCGTCGCGGAATACAGGCGGCTCGAGAGCGAGATCGCGGTGCCGCAGAGGTTCCCCGGCGTCGTCGAAGAGAGAGCCCCCGACCATCCCCTGCTCGTCCGCGGCGATCCTCGCAAGCCCGCCGACCCGGTCGAGCGGAGATTCCTCGAAGCCATCAGGGGCGACCGCTATGCCGATCCGGCGGCGGTCCGGCTCCGCTTGGCAGAAGACGTCACGAGGGCGGACAACCCGCTCACGGCGAGAGTCATGGCGAACCGCGTCTGGCGAAGGGTTTTCGGACGCGGCATCGTGGCGACGCCAGATAACTTCGGTGTTCTAGGCGACGCGCCGTCGCACCCCGAACTGCTGGACTATGTCGCGGCTCGCTTCGTCGCGGAGGGTTGGTCGATCAAGCGCCTCGTGGAGCTGCTGGTCACGTCACGCACCTATCAGATGAGCAGCACCGCCTCGGCCAGGTCTTTGGAGCGCGATCCCTCCAATTCCTTGCTCCAACACATGCCCGTGCGCAGGCTCGAGGCAGAGGCTATCCGGGACACGCTGCTGGCCGTGTCCGGCCAGCTGGCCAGCTCGATGTACGGCCCCCCTCCCCCGTCGCGCAACCGCTACGACGAGCACGAAGGCCCCGGATCGTCCATCTACGGCGATGACCGCCGGAGCGTATACCAGGAAATTCGTCGCAACCGCACGAACCCTTTTCTCGAGGTGTTCGACCAGCCTACTCCGTCGACCACTCGGGGCCGGCGCGATGTCACCAACGTGCCAGCCCAGTCGCTGGCGCTGATGAACAGTCCGTTTGTGTTGGGCAGCGCCTACGCGTGGGGGCGGCGGCTGGCGGACGGCGAGGGCCACTCGGTCGGCAGCCGCGTGGAATACATGTATCGCAAGGCCTTGGGGCGACCGCCGTCCCCCGAGGAACGGCGCGACGCCGTCGCTTTCGTGACGGGCTTGGCCGAAGAGGAAGGCGCCCGCGCCCGCGACATTCTGGCCAGCTCCGATACGTGGGGCCGGTTCGCGCACACGCTGTTCAATTTCAAGGAGTTTCTGTATGTCCGGTAGGGCAGAGTTCGGCGTGCAGCGGAGCCACAGCCGTATCAGCCGCCGACGCATGCTGCAGACCACCTCGACCGGCTTCGGCATGCTCGCCGCTGCGGCGCTGCTAGCCGACGAGGCCGCCGCGGCGAGCCCCCAGACCGCCCGCGCTCCGCACTTCGCTCCCCGGGTTAGGAACGTGATCTTCTGCTACATGTCGGGCGGCATGTCGCAAGTCGATTCGTTCGATCCGAAGCCCAAGCTGACGCAAATGGCGGGCGAGCCGGTGCCGTTCAAGGCCGAGCGGACGATGTTCAACAACAACGGCAACATCTTTCCTAGCCCGTGGGAGTTCAAGCGCTACGGCGAGAGCGGCATTCCGGTCAGCGGCATGTTCCCCCAAATCGGGGAAATGGCCGACGAGCTCTGCGTGATTCGGTCCATGACCGGCAAGTTCATGGAGCACGCGCAAGGAAACTACCACTTCCACTGCGGGCTGCCGTTCGCCGGCTTCCCGAGCATGGGGGCTTGGGTCACGTACGGCCTGGGGAGCGAGAACAACAACCTGCCGGGCTTCGTGGTCACCGGGGGCGGCGGCATCCCCCACGGCGGCATCAACATGATGGGCAATGGATTCCTGCCCTCCGTGCACCAAGCCTCGGTGATCCACCCCGGACGCAACGACCCGATGCGAAACATCACGTCCTCGACAGCAGGCGCGAGGCAGCGTCGGCAGCTCGATTTCGTTCGCCGCATGGACCAGGGCTTCTTGGCCAACATCGGCAGCCACGAGCCCGTAGAGGCCGCGATCTCGAACTACGAGACGGCCTATCGGATGCAGAGCGCGGTGCCGGAACTTGTGGACCTGGGCAGCGAGTCGGAGGCCACGCGCAGACTCTACGGCGTCGATTCCAGCAATCCCTCGACGGCCGCCTACGCGAAGCAGTGCCTGCTGGCGCGCCGCTTGGTCGAGCGCGGCGTCCGATTCGTCGAACTGACCATGGTCAACACGCCGGGCAAGACCGATGGCATGGGCAACCCGTGGGACCAGCACGACAAGCTGGAACTGGGCCACGGAGCGAACGCCCTCACCGTCGACCAGCCGGTAGCGGCGCTGCTCAAGGATCTTAGGGCGCGCGGCCTGTTGGACGAGACGCTGGTCCTGTTCTCGGGCGAGTTCGGCCGGACGCCGTTCGCGCAGGGCACCATTGGCCGCGATCACAACCCATTCGGCTTCAGCCTCTGGCTGGCTGGCGGCGGCCTCAAGAAGGGGTTCGTTTACGGCCAGACCGACGAATTCGGCTACCGCGTGGTGGAGAACCAGTGCAGCGTGCACGACCTGCACGCAACCGTGCTGCACCTGCTCGGACTGGACCACGAGAGGCTGAGCTATCGTTTCGGCGGGCGGGACTACACCCTCACGGACGTGCACGGTCACGTGCTTCGTGGGATCTTGGCGTGAGGCCGACTGGCAGTTAGCCAACGGATCTGATCGCTCGCAGCCGCTTGCGTTGGAAGCCCACGGCGCGAACTCTAGCGCTCGAGGATGGCTATTGTCTCAATGTGATACGTCTGCGGGAACAGGTCGACCATCTGCAGCTCCCGCAACGCGAAGCCAGCGGCAAGGAGGAGCTTCAGGTCACGGGCCAGCGTGGCAGGGTCGCAAGAGACCAGATGCAGCCGCGGGGGGCCCAGACGCACGATCTGGCTTACCACCGGGGCGCCGAGGCCGGTGCGCGGCGGGTCGGCCACGATTAGGTCCGGCTGGCCCGAGAATCCGTCCAAGAACACATCCACGTCTAGGTGGACCGCCCGCACCGAGCACCCCGCCCGGCGGGCGTTGAAACGCAGGTCGCGCATCGCCGAGGGAGCTGAATCGACCGCGACGACCTCCCGGAAGCGACGGGATAGGGGCAACGTAAACAGCCCCACGCCGGCGTAGAGATCAATCGCAAGGCGCCCCTCCGCCTCTCCCGTTGCTAACGCGGCCAGACGATCGGCGAGAAACCGGTTGACCTGGAAAAACGAGCGGCCGCTGACTTGAAAGACATCCTCGCCGCAGCGATAGTCCAGCGGAGTGCCGGGCTCGTCCACGCCGAACACGTTGGCGGACTTGGCCCAAAAACGCTTCGGCAAGGGGCCGGCTCGACGGGGAAGATTGACCTGTACCCGATCCTCGTCAGTAAAGAACTCGATGGTCCTGAGGCTGGAGGGAAACCTGCGATCGGCCGCCATTCGTTCCACGCCCCGGTGGAGTGCGTTGAGCTTGGGCGAGTTGATCGCGCAATCGCGCGTGGCGACGAGGCGGTGCGAGCGAGCGGCCAAGAACCCAGCCTGGCCAGTCTTGCCATGGCGGGCGAAATGAATCTGCGTCCGGTTGCGATAGCCGAGCGCTTCAGACCGCACAGTCGGTATCTCGGCGCCCCAGTCGATTCCGCCGATCCGGCTCAGCGTCTCGCGCAAGATTCCGACCTTGTAGGTGCATTCGAGGTCATGCGGCATGTGCTGGTAGTGGCAGCCGCCACACCGCGCGAACACCGGGCAGGGCGGCTCCGTGCGCTGATCGGAGCGCGAGATCCATTCGGTGTCGATGCCTCGGCGGACCCCCGCGGACTTCGTCGACACTTCCGCCTCCACTGTCTCGCCGGGAAGCACGAACGGCACGAACACTGCCCCGTCCTCGTGCCGCGCCAGCCCGTCGCCGCCGTAGACCAGCTTTTCGATTTCCAGCCTAGTGCGCATCTGCTTGATTCTCACACCGCCCGGCGCCGCACGCCAGCTGCTGCGCCGATCGCCCGGAGAGGCAACAGCCGAGGGAGTCGACGATTCCGCTACCGCGACGGGGAGTGGCCCGGCCCTCCTCATGCCACTGTCGGACCCGGCCCGGAACCTGCCCGACGGATCGCGAAAACCCGCCCCGAACCTTGGCTAGTCGCGCGCAATGCCAGATTCAGTGCTGTTGCTAAACTCACAGTCTGGCGGCCTGCCGATGCCTTCGACCGCTTTCCTGTTCCCCGGCCAAGGCTCCCAGGCGCCCGGCATGGGCCTCGAAATCGCCGAGCGCTACTCCTCGGCGCGGGCCGTCTTCGATGAAGCCGACGATGCGCTGGGATTCTCGCTTTCCCGCATTTGCTTCGAAGGGCCGGCAGACGAGCTAATGCGCACGGAGATCACGCAGCCCGCCGTCCTGACGGCCTCTATCGCGACCCTCGCCGCGGTTCGGGAACGCGGCATTGACCCGGCATTCGTCGCCGGGCACAGTTTGGGCGAGTACTCCGCACTAGTCGCCGCCGGGGCAATGAAGTTCCAAGAGGCCGTCCGGCTCGTGCACGAGCGCGGGCGCTGCATGCAGGAGGCAGTGCCACAGGGGGTCGGCGCGATGGCGGCGTTGCTGGGAATCGACGCCGAGGCGGCGGCCGACGTGTGCCGGCAGGCGGCTGACGGTCAAGTCGTCTCGCCGGCGAACATCAACTCCCCCGGACAGATCGTCATCGCGGGCCACGCCGAGGCAGTCTCGCGAGCGGCCGATCTGGCCAAGCAATCCGGCGCCAGGCGAGCCGTGATGCTGGAAGTGAGCGCACCGTTCCACTGCGCTCTGATGACGCCCGCTCAGGCGGCAATGGAGCCCCGCTTGGACTCGACTGCATTCGCAGACCTGCAAGTGCCGCTGGTCAACAACTGGCAGGCCCGTGCGGTTCGCGCCGGCACCGAAGCTCGCGAGGGCCTCAAGCAGCAGATTCCCAACCCTGTGCTGTGGGAACAGACCATCCGCCACCTTGTCGCCCAAGGCGTTGACCGCTACTTGGAGGTCGGCCCCGGCCGGGTGCTCACGGGCCTGATGCGTGCTATCGACCGCAAGCTATCCGCGCACAGCACGCACGATTTGGCTAGCTTGGAGGGTATCCCGGCAGAATGACGCACCACACGGCACTCGTCACGGGCGCGAGCCAGGGTATCGGCCGGGCATGCGCCGAGGCGTTGGCGGCGAAGGGCGTGAGCGTGGTCGCGGGCGCGCGCCAGACCGACAGACTGGCAACGCTGGTCGAGGAAATCCGTGCGGCCGGCGGCACTGCCGAGGCGGTCGAGCTGGACGTCACGGACCAAGCGTCGGTCGACGCGATGGCGAAGTCTCACGGCAGGGACGTAGACATCTTGGTCAACAACGCCGGTATCACGGCTGACAACCTGGGATTGCGCCTGAAGGATGGCGATTGGCAGAGCGTCATTGACACGAATCTCACCGGGGCATTCCGCTGCTCGCGCGCATTAATGCGCGGCATGATGAAGAAGCGCTGGGGGCGGATCGTCAACGTCTCTTCCGTCGTAGGGCTGTCGGGCAACGCCGGGCAAGCGAATTACTCCGCGTCCAAGGCGGGGCTGATCGGACTGACCAAGTCCTTGGCGCAAGAGCTGGCCAGCCGGAACATTACAGTGAACGCCGTAGCGCCTGGATTCTTCGCGACCGATATGACGGCACGCCTCGACGAAGCGCAGCACACCGACATCTTGGCCAGCATCCCGCTGGGCCGCATGGGAGAGCTTGACGAGCTAGCTGCCTCCGTCTGCTTTCTGGCAAGCGAGGAAGCCGGATACATTACCGGCCATGTGCTGAACGTCAGCGGCGGGCTCTACATGTGATGTCAACCCCGCATCCCCAAGATGTGACGATCTTGGATCGGATCATCGAACACAAGCGGAACGAACTCGCGGACGAGCGGTCAGCCACCTCCGAAGCCGAGCTGGAGGCCCGGCCGGTACCGTCGCGGCGCGGCTTCCGCGCCGCGCTCGCCTCGAGGCGTCCGGCGATCATTGCGGAGATCAAGCAGGCGTCGCCTTCCGCGGGGCTGATTGCAGCGGACTTCGATCCCGCCGCGATCGCGCGCGACTACGAACTCGCCGGAGCGGCTGCTCTATCGGTGCTTACAGACGCGCGCTTCTTCCAAGGCTCGCTGGAGGACCTAGCAGCCGCGCGGGCGGCAACTTCGCTGCCTGTGCTGCGCAAGGACTTCACGCTCGATCGCTATCACCTGCTGCAGGCATCAGCCAGCGGCTCGGACTGCATCTTGCTGATCGCGGCCGCGCTCGAGGACATAGAACTGCGGGAGCTGCACGCAGCCGCGCTCGAGCTGAACCTCGATGCATTGGTGGAAGTCCACAACGGATCCGAGCTTGACCGCGCACTCGCCATGGGCGCGGACCTGATCGGCGTGAACAACCGCAATCTCAAGACGATGGAAGTTTCGCTGCAGACATCGATCGGCCTTGCCGAACGGTTCCCGGCGCACGTTCTGCGCATCAGCGAGAGCGGCATCCGCACTGCAGAGGACCTGCGACGGCTCGCGGACGCCGGCTACCAAGGATTCCTGGTGGGCGAAGGCCTGATGAGGCATCCGGACCCAGGCCGGGCGCTGGCGGATCTGATAGGCCGGCCGACATGAGCGGATTCCTGCGCAAGATCGCAGAGCTGCTGGAGGCGATCAAGTTCCAGCATTCGGTCTTTGCCCTGCCCTTCGCCCTCACCGCGACCCTGTTGGCGCTGCGAGGAACCGACCGGTCCGGTCCTGATCTGGTCTGGAAGCTGGTCTGGATCATCGTCGCCATGGTGGCGGCACGGTCGGCCGCCATGGCTTTCAATCGCCTGATTGACGCGCCGATGGACGCGCTGAATCCTCGGACTGCCAGCCGGGCGCTTCCGGCGGGAAGACTCTCGAAGCGGTTCGCGGCTGTCTTCGTCTCGATCTCGGCGGCCGTGCTGGTTCTCGCCGCTTGGCAGCTCAACCCGCTCTGTCTCAAGCTCAGCCCGCTCGCGCTGGCCCTGGCACTGGGCTACTCCTACACGAAGCGTTTCACCGCCCTGTCCCACGTCGTGCTCGGCACCGTGCTCGGGGTCGCTCCGGCGGCGGCGTGGATCGCGGTTCGAGGGACGCTGGACCCCGCGATACTGTTGCTGGCGCTGGCCGTGACGCTCTGGACGGCCGGCTTCGACATCATCTATTCCTGCCAAGACGTCGCATTCGACCGCAGCGCCGGCCTGCATTCCATCCCCGCCCGCCTGGGAGTCGCCAGAGCATTGCTGGTCTCGCGGCTGTTACATGTCGGCATGGTGGTGTGCCTGCTTGGCATGTGGCTCAACATGGGACTGGGCCTCGTAGCCCTGCTCGGTGTCGTCACGATGGCCGGACTGCTGGTCTACGAGCAATCCCTGGTAAGCGCCGACGACCTGTCGCGCGTAGATGCGGCCTTCTTCACCGTGAACGGTTGGGCCAGCGTGCTGTTCGCTGCGTTCTGGGCCGTAGATCTGTGGCTGCCGCTCCGGCTCCCAGCGTAGAGCGGCTGGACGCCGCTCCGATTGCGCGTCGGGGGTCGCGCGACCTCAGCGCGGAGAGGCCCGCTTGCCTGCTGGTGCAGCCGCTCAGTCCATCAGCATCCCGCCGTTGACCTCAACCGATTCCCCGACCATGTGCGACGCGGCGTCGCTGGCCAGGAACGCGATCACGCTGGCAACTTCCTCGGACTCTCCCGCTCGTCCCTGCGGAATCTGCGACACCATCGCGCGCATCCGCTCCTCGCTCGAGAAGCGCTCGTGGAATGGCGTGAGAATCACGCCAGGGTTGACGGCGTTGACACGGATGCCTTGGGGAATGAGTTCCTTGGCCAAGGCCTTGGTCATGCCCGTGACCGCGGCCTTCGCCGTGGCATAGAGGATCGCGCCGGGCCCGCCGCCGTTGTGGCCGGCGATGGAGCCGAGATTCACGACGGCGCCCGAACCGCGCTCGCGCATGTGTACGGCTGCGGCCTGCGTGACCCAAAGCACGCTGGCCAGATTCAGGTCCATCACGCTGTTCCAGAAGTCCTCGTCAATCTCGGCCAGGAGCCGGCGCCCGATAAGGGACCCCGCGTTATTGACCAGCACGTCGATCCGGCCGAAGCGCTCGACGACGCTCGAGACGAGATGCTGGCACTGCTGCGCATCGGAAAGGTCGGCTTGGAAACTTGCCGCCGTGCCGCCGCTGTTCTCGATATCGGTCACGATCTGCTGGGCCTGCCGCTCGCTGGCGTTGAAGTGCACAGCGATCGCATACCCTCGCTTGGCGAATTCGCGAGCAGTAGCCGCTCCGATGCCCAAGGACGCTCCGGTGACGAGCGCAACGGGCGGTACGAACTTCTGGGACATCCACGACCAGTGTAACGACGCGCGCGATGTCGCTATGGCGGATCTGATTCGATTGCCAACCTGCTGGCCGAAGCAACCGGAGGAGCGGGTCCGTTCAAGTGAACACGCGGCTGTCCCGGGAAGAAGAACACCCCCTTCCGGCCGTCAATCCCACCTGCCATACTGGCAAGCATGCGCAGCCTCGGCCTCGCCGCCCTGCTCGGGCTCTTTGCATCGCTCTGCCCAGCCCAGCCGGAGGGCTGGTCGCGGCCGTTTCCCGGGCACCGCGTGATCGGCAACCTTTACGCGGTCGGCACCTATGACCTGGGGGTGTTCCTGATCACCTCGGACGAGGGACACATCCTCGTCAACACCGCCCTCGAAGACTCGGTCCCCTTGATCCGCCGGAACATCGAGTCGGTGGGCTTCCGCTTCGAAGACATCAAGATCTTGCTGCAGATGCAGTCTCACTGGGATCACACCGCGGCCCTGGCCGAAATCAAGCAGATCACCGGCGCGCAGATGTGGGCAACCGAGGACGACGCGCCAGTGCTGGAAGACGGCGGCTTTAGCGACCCGCACTTTGGCGGACGCGTGTCCTTCAAGCCTGTCAAGGTGGACAAGATCATTAAGGACGGCGAGGTGATCGAGCTCGGCGCCATCAGGCTCACGGTCATTGACACCCCGGGTCACACGGCGGGCAGCTCCAGCTACGCCATGTCGGTTCGGGAGAACGGCCGGGAATACAAGGTCGTCATCGCCAACATGGGCACGATCAACCGAGGCAAGAAGCTTGTCGTAGACCCAACCTACCCGGGCGTTGCCGAGGACTTTGCCAAGACGTTCGAGCGCCAGAAGGCCATGCAGGTCGATGTCTGGGTGGCAGCCCACGGATCGCAGTACGGCTTGCACGACAAATACCGCGCCGGACAGGCATACAGCCCCGATACATTCGTGGACCCGGCGGGGTTCCTAGCCGCTGTGAAGCGGCTCGAGAGCCTATACTTGGAGCAACTGGAGGCCGAGCGGCGGTAAGCGGCGACGGCCTGCGGGTGCCTTGCCCCCTCACGGTCGCAGTGCTACCGTGACCTGAAGAGAAGCCCCGTGCTACCACGCATTTCCGATCCCCGCCTGCGGCCCGTTGCAGACAAGGTAGCGAACGGCACGCGCCTGTCCTTCGAGGACGGCGTGAACCTGTACAGGTCGCCAGACCTGCTGGCGGTTGGCCACTTGGCCAACCAGGTTCGCGAACGGCTGAACGGGAACCGGACCTATTTCAACGTCAACCGCCACATCAACCCGACGGACGTGTGCGTGGCAGCCTGCAAGCTGTGCGCGTTCGGCAAGCAAAAGCGCAACCCGACCGCCTACACCATGTCACTGGAGCAGGTCTGGCATACCGCCGGAATCGGCTACAGCGAGGAGATTTCGGAGTTCCACGTGGTGGGCGGCCTGCATCCAGAACTTGGCCTGGATTGGTTTGCCAAGATGTTCGGCGGGCTCAAGCAGCGCTTCCCAAGGGTCCACCTCAAGGCCCTGACCATGGTCGAGATCGGCTATCTGGCGCGCCGCGAGGGCATCTCCATCCAAGAAACCTTGGAGCGGCTCCGAGATTCTGGTGTCGACTCTCTGCCAGGCGGGGGCGCGGAGATCTTTACCGAGCGCGTCCGCCGCATTATCTGCGACCACAAGATCGATGGTGACGAGTGGATCGAGACAGCCCGGACGGCGCACAACCTAGGCCTGAAGTCCAACGCCACCATGCTCTACGGTCACATCGAGACCGATGAGGACCGCGTTGACCACCTGCTGCGCTTGCGGGCGCTACAGGACGATACTGGCGGTTTCCAGACCTTCATCCCGCTGGCATTCCACCCCCAAAACACCCCGATGCACCACCTGCCGATGACGTCGGGCTTTCAAGACATCCGGGCCATCGCCGTGGCCCGGCTTCTGCTGGACAACTTCCCGCACATCAAGGCCTACTGGATCATGATGACCCCGAAGATCGCGCAAGTGGCGCAGCGCTTCGGCGCGGACGACATCGACGGCACCGTGGTCGAGGAGAAGATCTACCACGACGCCGGCGCGAAGACTCCACAGGTGCTGCGACGAGAGCAGCTGCTGCGCCTGATCCGCAACTCCGGCCGCGAGCCCACCGAGCGCGACACGCTCTACCGCGAAGTGCGACGCGACGAGGCGACGCTGGCGCTGGCCGTCTAGCTGCTCCGCCGCGGCCGTGCGCTCACGGCTCGAGCAGTCTCAGGATCTGCTCCAAGCCGCTGCGAATCTCGGCCAGGCCCTGGCGCGAGACCGGACGCGAAACCTTCCCGTCATCCTGCGGCGGCTGCGGAGTCCCGCCTCCCGGCGGAGCGGCCGCGGCTGGCTCGGGCTCGGCCCGTTTCGCGACCGCGCTGTTGGCGCGCAAGGCCCGCCGCGCACCCGCGATGGTGTACTTGTCGCCGTACAGGAGCTGTTTGATGGCAAGAATCGTCTCAAGATCCTTGCGGCGGTACTGCCGCTGCCCCTTGGGAGTCTTGCGCGGAGACAGCATCGGAAACTCCGATTCCCAGAAGCGCAGCACATGCGCTTCCACTCCCGCGATCTTCGTAACCTCGCCGATCCGAAAGAACAATCGATTCGGAATCTCCGGCCGGCTACCGCTTGCGCTCTGGTCGTCCGCCATCGGCGAAACATTATACTTGGCCCGGACGGGCGGCGCGGCGGCTGACCCGAGCGGGAATTTCTTGCTCTTGTCCGCTCGAAACTTCCAACCCTTGCGCAATGAAGCTGATCCAGATCATCGCGGTCCTAGCCGCGTTCGCCAGCAGTTCGGCCGAAGCCGCAAAACCCAACGTCCTGCTGATCCTCGCCGACGACCTGAACGACTGGGTCGGGGCGCTGACTTCCCATCCCAACGCGCGCACTCCCAACATCGACCGGCTGGCGGGAAGCGGAATGCTGTTTCGCCAAGCATATGCCGCCTCTCCCAAGTGCAACCCTTCGCGCACGGCGCTGCTGCTCGGCTTGGCCCCGTCCACGACCGGCATTTACGACAACGGCCATTGGTGGAGACCTCACATGCCGGAGGCTGTCGCGCTGCCGGAGGCATTCCGGCGAGCTGGCTACCATGTCGCCGGCGGGGGCAAGATCTTTCACCACACGGCAGGGTTCAATCCGCCCGACCTGTGGGACGAGTTCTTTGACTTGCGGTTCGACGACCCTTGGGACCGCGCCGGGCCGGCCTACCCCGGAATCGGCCCGGCCCGGCCGCCGCCCGGACACCCCCTGGCCGGCATGACGCCGTTCCGCCACGAGCTGGACTGGGGCTCTCTGCCAATCCGCGATGCCGACTACGGTGACTCACGCACGGTCGCTTGGGCCGCCGACTTTCTCCGGCAAGACCGAGCGCAGCCGTTCTTGCTCGCCGTCGGCCTGTTCCACCCCCACCTTCCGTGGTACGCCCCGCAAAGATTCTTCGCGGCCATCGAAGCAAACCAAACCGTGCTGCCAGACGCTCCCGCTGACGACCTTGCCGACGTTCCGGCCGAGGGGCGGCGCCTGGCCGGCCGCGGTGCCGAGGTCTTCGCAGCCATCCGCGCAGCCGGGAAATGGGCGGAAGCCGTCAGGGCCTACGCTGCCAACATCGCTTTCGCCGATACCTTGGTAGGGCGACTGCTAGACGCGTTGGAGCAGGGCCCGCATGCCGAGAACACCGTCGTCGTCTTCGCATCGGATCACGGCTTCCACCTTGGAGAAAAGCAGCACTGGTACAAGTCCACGCTCTGGGAGCGGGCCACTCACGTGCCTCTTGTGATTCGCGGGCCGGGCGTCGCGCCCGGGAGTATCTGCGACAGGCCGGTCAGCCTGCTCGACATCTACCCGACGCTGGTCGACTTGGCCGGCGTTCCCGCCGCCCCCGGGCTCGACGGCCGCAGTCTGACCGGCCTGTTGGCGGATCCGGCTTCGGAACCGAACCGCCACGCCGGCATCACCTACCTGCGCGGCAATCACGCAGTCCGCCAGGGCCGCTGGCTCTACATCCGCTACCGCGACGGCGGAGAGGAGCTGTACGACCGCGACGCCGACCCGCACGAGCTGGCCAATCTAGCCGACAGCGAGGGACGGCGCGAGCTAAAGCGGGCGCTGGCTGAACTGCTGCCGCGCGAAAACGCCGCTGCAGCGCCGCTCAAGAGCGCGTACGTGTTCGATGCCGACGCGTACTCGTGGGTGCCGAAGCCGTGAAAAGCGGGGGCCGGGCCCTACCTATAATGGAATATCGGCTCCGGCAGACGATGGCCCTGCACCCCCGCATCCGCTCGACCACGGTGCTCTGCGTCCGCCGTGACGGCAAGGTTGCCCTCGCCGGCGATGGCCAGGTCACCATGGGCGCCGAGGTCATGAAATCCTCGGCCAAGAAAATCCGGCGCCTCCACAACGAGCAAGTTCTGGCCGGCTTTGCCGGCTCCACGGCCGATGCGATTTCTCTCTTCACGCGCTTTGAGGAGAAGCTCCAAGCGTTCGGCGGCAATCTGAGCCGGGCGGCGGTGGAGCTGTCCAAGGAGTGGCGCATGGACAAGACGCTGCGCCACTTGGAAGCGCTGCTGCTGGTGGCCGACGCGAAGTCGACCCTGCTGCTGAGCGGGACAGGAGATGTCATCGAACCCGACGACCGCGTGGCCGCCGTCGGATCGGGCGGTTCCTATGCGGTCGCCGCGGCCACCGCCCTGCTGGAGCACACCGACTTGAGCGCGCGAGAAGTTGCCGAGTCAGCGATGAAGATCGCGGCAAACATCTGCATCTATACCAACTCAAACATCGCGTTCGAGGAATTGAGCTAACGCAATGGTCATCTTCCTTCCCGGTGATTCCGGGTCTAGTTCGACGGCTCTCGACGAGCTGACTCCGCGGGAGATCGTCGAAGAACTCGACAAGCACGTGGTCGGCCAATCCGAGGCCAAGCGGGCGGTGGCGGTGGCCCTGCGCAACCGCATCCGGCGCCAGCGGCTCGATCCGGAGATGGCCGAGGAGGTGATGCCGAAGAACATCCTCATGATGGGCCCGACCGGCGTCGGCAAGACCGAGGTCGCGCGGCGCCTGGCGCGGCTTTCGAACTCGCCGTTCGTGAAGGTCGAAGCGACCAAGTTCACCGAGGTCGGTTACGTGGGCCGCGACGTCGACTCGATGATCCGGGACCTCGTCGAAATGGCAATCGACATGATCCGCGAGCAGAAGATCGACCTCGTCGCGGAGCGGGCCGAGAAGAACGCCGAAGAGCGCCTGCTGCAGATCCTGATGCCGCCCCAGAAGAGCGAGGACCAGGACGAGCCTGACAGCACTGCGGCTACGCGCGAGAAGCTGCGCAAGAAGTTGCGGGAAGGCAAGCTGGACGACCGCATGGTCGAGATCGATATCCAGAACCGCAACAACCCGATCGAGGTCGTCACCAACCAGGGCGTAGAAGAGATGGACATCAATATCCGGGAGCTGGTCCCCGGATTGTTCGGCGGGCAAACCCGCCGCCGCAAGATGACCGTGCTGGACGCTTTGGACACGCTGACCCAAGAAGAGGAGCAAAAGCTCATCGACATGGAACAGATCACGCGCATGGCGGTCGAACGCACCGAGCAGGCCGGGATCGTGTTCCTCGACGAAATGGACAAGATCGCCGGACGCGAAGGCGGCCGCGGGCCGGAAGTGAGCCGCGAAGGCGTCCAACGCGACCTGCTGCCGATCGTGGAGGGCACGACGGTCAACACGCGCTACGGGATGATCCGCACCGACCACATCCTGTTCATCGCAGCCGGCGCATTCCACGTTGCCAAGCCCAGCGACATGATTCCGGAGATGCAGGGGCGCTTCCCGATCCGAGTCGAGCTCAAGCCGCTGACGAAGGATGATTTCATCCGGATCCTGACCGAGCCCAAGAATGCGCTGACCAAGCAGTACATCGCGCTGCTGGAGACCGAGGGCTTGAAGCTGGAGTTCACCGAGGGCTCGATCGAGGAAATCGCGCGCACGGCGATGATCGTCAACGAGCAAACCGAGGACATCGGGGCACGGCGGCTCCACACGATCATGGAGAAGTTGCTGGACAAGATCTCGTTCGAAGCTCCCGACATGCGGGAGAGCAGCGCCACGATCGACGTGGCGTACGTGAACGAGCAACTCGCCTCGATCGTGAAGGACCAAGATCTGAGCCGCTATATCCTCTGACAGATGGCCCCAAGGCAGCGGAGCCGGTTGCAGCACGCCGCGCGATGCGGCGCGTTGGCTGTGATCGTGACCTCGTGCGGATCGGTGGGTGACCCGCTGCCACCGCTGGTGGATCTGCCGCAACCGGTCACGGACCTTGCGGCACACCAAGTCGCGCATGAGGTCCGGATCGAGTGGAGTTGGCCGCTTGTCACCACCGAGGGCATGGCCGCTCGCAATGTCAGCGGCTTCACGCTGTGGGCCGTGGACGTGCCGGGGTTTGGCAACGCGCTTACGGCACAGACGATCGACGAGTACCGCCGCGAAGTGCTGACGGTCGGCGAGCCCAAGCTGGTCGATCTCGGGCCTGGCGAGCGGATCGATGCGCGCCTCCCCTTGGGCGACTGGCCGCTCGGCCAGGAAACGATCCTGGTCCTGACGGTCGCGAACCGCGCCGGCCGGCACGCGGGATACTCGAACCAAGTCCAGCTCCAGCCGTTGGAACCTCCCGTGCGCGCGACTTGGGCCTCGCACTCAGTCCAGGCTGAAGGCGTGGCGCTGGCATGGCTGCCGTCCGCGCGCGCCGAAGAGTACGCCGTCGACAGAGCGACGGGCAATGACGGCGAGTACCAGCCGCTGGGGCGCCTGGCTGCGACCGCATTCCTCGACCGGACCGTGGGCTGGGGCCGGACCTACCGGTATCGAGTCCGCCCGCTCCGCAGATCAGAGGCCGGATGGATCGAAGGCTCTGCTTCCGACGCGGTCAGCGTGACCCCGCGGGACACCTTTCCCCCGACGCCGCCAGCGGGCCTGCGAGCGGTACGAACCGAGACCACGGTGGAACTGTCGTGGCTGTCCAGCCCGGAACAGGACGTGGCCGGCTATCGCGTCTATCGGGACGGCATGGCGATTTCCGGGGTCTCGGTCGACACCACCTACAGCGATGGCGGGGCCGAGCGCAAAGCGCACGAGTTTTCGGTGTCCGCGCTAGACACGAGCGGTAACGAGAGCCCGCCGGGCCCTGCAATCACGGTCCCCGCACCCCACTCGCCGATAGACTAGTGAGATGCTCGCTCGGATCGCGATGGCGGCGGCCCTGCTAGGCGAGCTGCTGCTGGTTGCTTGTGCAACCCGCATGGGCCCGCGCACGATACCGGCCGCCCGGTTTGACTACAACGAGCGCATTGCCCGCTCGCAAAACGACCAGCTCCTCCTCAATCTCGTGCGGTTGCGCTACCGCGACACTCCGGTCTTTCTCGATGTCGGCACAGTGATCGCCCAATACACGCTGGACGCAAGGGTCGGCACGCTGCCCAGGTTCGGCGCGGACGGCTCCGGCCGAACGGAGTTGGGAGTTGACCTAGGCGCGCGCTACAGCGAACAGCCGACGATTACCTACGAGCCGATCTCGGGGGCGGAGTTCACCCGTCGGTTGCTGACCCCCATCTCTCCGCAGACCATCATCTTGCTATCCCAGTCCGGCTGGAGCGTCGAGCGCCTGCTGATGTGCTGCGTTGACAGCATCAACGGCATCGCCAACGCGCCGGTGGCGAGCGGCCCGACCCCGTCGTTGATCCCCGACAACAGCCGCTTTCGCGGCGTGGCCCAGGCCCTGCGGTCTCTGCAGCTGGCGGGTTCGTTGGAGTTCGTCCTCGAGCAGGACGATGCGTCGGGCAATGCGCTGCTGCGCGTTGGCAAGCCCGCCGGGGACGACGACCGCTCCCGAGTGCTGCGCGAACTGCGCGCCACGCTGGGACTCGATCCCGACACCGAGCTCTTCCGCATTACCGCTCGCAGCGCCGTACGCGGCAGAGACGAGATCATCCTCACCGGAAGGTCAGTCCTGGGAGCGCTGTTCTTCCTCTCCCACAGCGTCGATCCGCCAGCAGAGCACGAAGCGCGGGGTCTGGTTACAGTGGCCGAGCAAGCAGGCGGCAATGCAGCGAACTGGGACGAAGTCTCCGGCGGTCTGATTCGCGTGCCCTCCTCGACCGCCGAACCTTCTGGCGCCTTCGTGCGCATCCGCTATCGCGACCACTGGTTCTACATCAGCGATGCGGATCTGAACTCCAAGGCGACGTTCAGCCTGCTGACGTACCTTCTGTCACTGCAGTCGGCCGGCAACCAGGGCATGAGTGCCCTGTTGAGCGTTCCGGTGGGCAACTAGCCCCGCCGCAACCGAACACGCGCCCGGTGGAAGTCCCTGCTACCGTCCTGAGCGCACGGCGCCTCCACGGCTCCGCCGCGGTCATTCCGCTTCAGACACGGAGTCCGGCGCGCTCAGGTAAGGATTAAACACGTAGCGGAGCGAGACCGGCCCGGGCAAGGTCAGGTTGCGGGTGATCGCATAGGCGGGATCCAGCCCCCACTGCCCCTTGGCCAGCAGTTTCTGCTTCAGGGTGTCGTTATCGTGCCAACCCCAGAAGGGCTTGGCCATATCGGCGGCATGCTTGCGGCTGAGAAAAGCCCCGGCGACGAACGGGTGGCTGGCCTGCGGGCGCCCCCCCTGTGGCTGGTAGCGATAGTACCCGCTGAACGCGGCTCCCCCCGCGTCTCGCTCCTGCTGGGACCGGATCCACCAGTGGTCGTAGATCGGCAGGAGATCGTACCCCACATTGCGGTCCGCAGGGTGCCGGGGCCGTTCCGCGACGCCCTTGTAAACATACGTCACGCCGGTGCCTGCGTCGAAATGGTCCGCGGAAAGAGAGTACCCGGAGTGCTGGCCGGATCCGTAGACCCCGTGCCCCCCAGAATGGACGAACACGACCGGGTGCGTGCCGCCGACGAATTCGACTTTCCCGTCCAAGTTGTGAAAATTGCCGCGGACGCGCGGGTCGGCGCGATAGGAATAGATCTTGTTGTGCGCCAAGGTCTCCATGGCGACCGGATGCCCCCAAGGGGTGCCGTCCTTGGCGATGGTGAGGATCATGCCCTCGTTGTCGTTCTCGTGGCACGTTCCCGCGATGCACTTGTCTGAGTAGTCCCGCGGATGGAAGAAGTTGTAGATCAGGAACCAATGCGTCTCGGTTTCCATCGCCGCGTAGTAGACGAAGGCCTGCGAACTGCTCTCCGGCGTGTTGTCCCAGTTGTTGTCGCCGCGCCAATCGCCATCGGCGTCAAACCGCGCCAGATAGTCGGCCTTAGGCTGGAACCACGTCTCCTGAGCTACGAACGGAGCGTACCGCTCTGCCAGCGGACGATAAGGATCGGGCGCGGCCGGCTGGGCCCCGAACGTGACGCGCTCGCCAGCCACCGTAGGCTCGGCGGCAGAATCGACGCGGATCCTCAACGTCGCCGAGACGCCCTCCAACGTAGCGGTCAGCAGCGCTTCGCCTTCCCGGCCGGGCGCGGTGTACAAGACCGCGTCCGACAAGTCCGACTGCCTGTCGGACATCGTGAGCAGCCTCCCTTCAGCGCCATCCGATCCGTCGTAGCGAGGTCGGATCTCCCCGCTCCCCCGGTGACTGAACGGCTTGGAAACCCAGCCGCCGTCGCTGCCGTGGACGTGAAAGGCCGCCGGACCACGCTTGAGCGGCACCGGAGCCGCGCCACCCGTCAGCCTGGCACCCTCCCCCGCGGCCCTGACCTGCACCACCAAGACTTCGAACGGGCGCACCCGGGCGTCCGCCGGCACGGTCCGAAACTCGATCCCTCGCACAGGCCCGGGCACTTGTGCGCCAAGCGCCGCAACGCACAGCGCCAGCGCCAGCCCGCGGCTGGCGCTCCGGCGGAAAAATCGTGTCGTGGCTGGTAGCAAAGCGCAAGTCAACGGGGCCGGGCTGTCGAGGGCCCGCGTCGCGGGCCGCCGCTGGGCTGGGCTCACGCGGATCCCATGTCCATGATGGCGCATGTCCAACGACGCTTCCTGCCAAAGTGTTCGGACATTCCGGCATCCGCTAGACTACTCCCAAGCGACGCGAACCGGCTCGGGACAGTTGCGGCGAGCGCGACTGGAGGATCTGACGCGGCCGGAAATGGCACGCTTGCTTTGCCGGAGCGCTGGTGGCCAGACCGAGACACCGACTGGCCTGGGCGGAAAGCACGGCACCGCAGACCGGACACGGCTTCGGCACCGCTCCGGTATTCCTAGCTTCGATCAGCACGATCCTTGGCGCAGTGCTGTTCCTGCGCTTCGGCTACGCGGTCGCGCACGTGGGGCTGTGGGGCAGCTTCGGCATCATCGCGCTCGGCCACTTGGTGACCATTCCCACGGTCTTGGCGGTTTCCGAGATCGCGACGAACCGGCGCGTCGCCGGCGGCGGGGCGTACTACATCATCAGCCGTTCGTTCGGCACCAGCATCGGCGGCTCGATCGGTATTGCGCTCTATCTCTCGCAAGTCATCTCGGTGGCCTTCTACCTCGTCGCTTTCGCCGAAGCGTTCGAACCGCTCTACGCCTGGGCGGCTTCCGCTCACGGCATAGCGGCCGATCCGCGCTGGGTCAGCCTGCCGTCCACCGCCTTGCTGGCCGCAATCGTGCTGACGAGGGGCGCCCGGTCGGGCGTCAGCGCGCTGTGGTTCGTCAGCGCGGCCCTGTTCGCTTCGATCCTGCTCTTCCTGCTGGGGACGGGACCGGAAGCGGTGCGGCCCGCCGGGCTCAACCTCACCTCGCGGATCCAGGATCCCGATCCGTTCGGCACGGTCTTCGCAACCTGCTTTCCGGCGTTCACGGGCATGATCGCCGGCCTCGGCCTGTCCGGGGACTTGAAGCGGCCCGAGAAAAGCATTCCTCTGGGCACCATCAGCGCCACCCTCGCCGGGATGGTGGTCTATGCGCTGGTGGCGATCAAGCTCGCGAGCAGCGCCACGCCGGAGGCGCTGGCCGCCGACCAGTTCATCATGGCCGAGGTCGCCGTTTGGGGGCCGGCGATCTACATTGGCCTCGGAGCCGCAGCGTTCTCCTCGGCGCTGGGCTCGATCCTGGTGGCGCCCCGCACGCTGCAAGCGCTCGGCCGTGACCGGGTGCTGCCTGTCCCAAGCCTGAACCGCATGTTGGCGGCGGGTTCGGGCAACGAGCGCGAGCCGACTTTCGCCACGCTCGTTTCCAGCCTGATCACGGTCGTGTTCGTGCTGGCGGGAACCATGGACGGCATCGCCCAGGTCCTGACCATGTTCTTCATGGTGACCTACGGCGCGCTGTGCTCGGTCTCGTTCTTGGAGTATTTCGCGGGCAACCCTTCCTACCGCCCGACGTTCCACTCGCGCTGGTACGTGTCACTGCTGGGCGCCATCATGTGCGCCCTGATCATGCTCCAGATCAGCCCGTTCTACGCGCTGCTGTCAATCCTGCTGATGGTGCTGGCGTACTTCGGCCTGCGTCGCACGCGCAAGGGCGAGCGCGACTTGACGGCGATCTTCCAAGGCACGATGTTCCAACTCACGCGCCGCTTGCAGATCATGCTGCAGACGAGCCGCTCTGAAGGCGCCAAGGGCGGCTGGCGACCTTCCATCGTGGCGGTGACCCGCTTCGGAGACGAGCGCTTGGGGCATTTCGACCTGCTGCGCTGGATCTGCCATCGGCACGGATTCGGGCACTTCCTGCAGTTCATCGACGGCGAGTACTCGTTCCGGGGAGAGATCGAGGCACGAACGCAGGTCGGCAAGCTCATCGAGCGCAGCGAGATGACCAATGCGGGCATCCTCGTCGATTCGCTCATCTGCCCGTCCTTCAGCGGTGCCGTGACCCATACGCTGCAAATGCCGGGGGTCTCGGGCCTGCCCAACAACTGCGTGCTGTTCGAATTCGACAAGCAGCACCCGGAGGAAATCGGCGAAGTCGCCCAGGGAGCCGTACTGGCCGCCGAGTCCGTCTTCAACGTGCTGATACTGCGTTCCACGCAATACCGGTTCGGCTACCGCTCCTCGATCCACCTGTGGGTTACCGAGGAAACGCTCGATTGCGCTCCAATGATGCTCTTGCTCGCATTCATCATCGTGGGGCACCCGGAGTGGCGCCGCGCGAAGATCCAGCTCTTCGCATGTTTCGACTCGCTCGAGGCCGACCAGGAAGGGGACCGGCTCGCAGGCCTGCTGTCCGAGGGGCGCCTGCCCATCTCAAGCCAGAACATCACCGCCGTGCAGTGTGCCGACAGCGCGGCGATCAACGTGGAGGTCGGCCGCCGCTCGGCAGAGGCGGACCTGACCATCACCGGCCTGTTGGGGGCCGACATAGAACCCGACCGCGCCAGCGAAGCGCTGATGCGCCTTGACAAAGCAAACGACGTGCTGTTCGTGCTTTCGAGCGAGCGCGTGTCGATCGACTAGCTGTAGCCTGCCCGGCAGCCCATCTCGGCAGTGAACCACCTGGCCCATCTGCTCTTGGCCGGGGACGACCCCGAAGCCATGGTCGGACAGGTGCTGGCGGACTTCGTCACGGCGGCCGACATCGCCGCATTCGCTCCGGGCATCCAGGCCGGGATCCGCGCGCACCAGCGCATCGACTCATTCGCGGACAGCCATCCGGTGTTCGCCCGCGCCAGGCGCCGGCTGAAGCCGCCCTACCGCCGCTTCGGCGGCGTCCTGCTCGACATCTACTTCGACCACTTTCTGGCGCGTTCTTGGGAGCGCTACGGAGCCGGCGGCTCGCTGGCCGGGTTTGCCGATCGCACGTACCGCGTCCTGAACGACTATCGCGACCTCCCGTCTGCGCGGTTCCGCCTGGTCGTGGCAGCGATGCGCCGCGACAACTGGCTCGTCGGCTACGCCAGCTTGGCCGGCGTTGACCGCGCACTGCAGGGGCTCTCCAGGCGCGTGTCCCGTGCGAACCCGCTGGCATCCGGCGGGGCGGTGTTGCGCGACCAATATGCCGCCTTGGAAGCAGATTTCCATGCATTCTTCCCTTCGCTGGAAGAGTATGCTCGGTCGCTTGCTCCGGCAGAGCGAGAGTGAGGTGTCGCCGAGGCGGCCGGGCTCGAATTGAACTGAAGAAAGGCGCTCGCTAGCGCTACAATCGTAGGCGAATGCTCACGCTCCGGAATCAGCCGCGGCCAAGCATCCTAGCAGTCGTCGCAGCCGGGATTGCTGCGATTATCTGCACCCACGTGCCCGCGTCGGAGGTTGCCCGAAGGCAGCATCCGCACGTCGTGCTGATCACGGTCGATACCCTGCGCGCCGACCACCTCTCTTCTTACGGGTATCACCTGCGAACCAGCCCGGCCATGGACAAGCTAGCCGAGGACGGCATTCGCTTCGAGCGGGCCTACACCCCCATCCCGATGACCGGGCCATCGCACTTCTCGATGTTCACCGGTCGCTACCCACAAGAGCACGGCGCGCGCATCAACGGCGTATCGCTTCCGGACAACAGCAAGTGGCTGACGATCCCGCAAGTGCTCAGGCGCTTCGGTTACACGTCCGGCGCGTTCGTCAGCGCCTGGCCGTTGATCGGGCGACTGACCCAGCTTCACCGGAGCTTCGACCACTACGACGAGGAACTCGAGCGCTCGTACCAGGTCTTTCACTCCATGCGCTGGGCCGAAGACGTCACGCGACCGGCGCTGCGCTGGCTCGACGAGAACAAGGACAAGGACAAGCTGTTCCTGTGGGTGCACTATTTTGACCCGCACGAGCCCTACAACCTCCGCAAGGAGTTCGCCGACCCAGAGCAGGTCCGCGATCCGGACCCGGCCATAGCTGAGTACTCCGAAGAGGTCCAGAACCGAATCCGCCGCTATGACTCAGAGATTGGCTACGCCGACAGCCATATCCAGAGACTGCTGGACCGCATCGACAAGTTCGGAATGCGTGACAACACGCTCGTCGTGCTGCTTTCCGACCACGGCGAGGGGCTTGGCGAGCATGGTTTCGTCGGGCACGGCCGCTGGCTGTTCGAGAGCACGGTGCGCGTGCCTTGGATCATGCGCCTGCCCGGCACGATCAAGCCCGGCAGCGTGGCTGCCGAGAGTGTCTCCACGATGGACCTCGCTCCGACGCTCCTGGACCTGGCCGTCCCGGAGTTCCGCGACGAGACAGAGGTGGCCATTTCCTACGCTGGCCGCAGCCAAGTCGCGGCCATTACGAAGCAAATCTCGCCCGAATCGCGCCAGATACGATTCGTGTCGTTTGAGGGCAAGAAGGGCTTCATCCCGAAATGGATCTCGTGGGCGTGGAAGCCAAACTCGGGACTGCCGTTTCGCATCGGCAAGCTTGACGGAAGCATGAAGGCAGTCTGGACGCCCGACGAGAAGCGCTTTGACCTCTTTGACCTCTCTCAGGATCCGCACGAGCTACGGCCGCAAACGCTAACCGGCGCTGACCGGCGGTACTCGTTCGAAAGCGACGCGTTCCAACGCTGGTTCGAGACCACCAACCTCGCCGAGAGCGAATCCCGCTTGACCGAGCGGGATGCGAAGATTCTCGAGAGCCTCGGCTACATTACCAAGTAGCGGTACGGCAGCTAGCGTGCTAGTCGTCCTGGGGCGACAGCTCTTGGGCGCGCAACGCAGCCACTTCTGCCTCGATGCCGTCGACGGCTGACTGAAGGTCAGCCAGCAGTTTCCGGGACGCGGCACCCACCTCCAAGCGGTAGCGTTGGTGCTCGTCGCGGGCGGTCGCGAGTTCGTCGGCGATTTGCAGGGCTGCCAGGATCGCAAGCTGATAGCTGTCCGTTCCCGCGCCAAGCGTGTCCACGCAGCGGGTGATGGCCTCGTCGACCTTTCGGGCAAGCTCCCGCGTGCGCTCTGGATCGGCGCCACCCAAATGGTATGCACGGCCGCCGATCTCGACTCTGACGCGTTGATTTCCCACTGCGCTCAGCCTTCGCGCTCCAGCTCGGCGACTTTCTGCAAGAGGGCCTCGACGCGCCGCTTGACCGCGTCGCGTGTGCTATCGCTGCGCAACTCGTCTCTCAAAATAATGTGCGTTGGGGCAACCGTTCTTGGGCGCGCAACGCCACCACTTCGGCCTCGATGCCGTCGACGGCTGACTGAAGGCCGTCCAGCAGTTTACGGGACACGGCACCAATTTCCAAGCGGTAGCGTTGGTGCTGGTCGCGGGCAGTCGCTAGCTCGTCGGCGATCTGCAAGGCAGCCAAGATCGCAAGCTGATAGCTGTCCGTTCCCGCACCCAGCGTGTCCGCGGAACGATTGATGGCCTCGTCGACCTTCCGGGCAAGCTCGCGCGTGCGCGCCGGATCGGCTCCGCCCAAATGGTACGCACGGCCGCCGATCTCGACTCTGACGCGTTGATTTCCCACTGCGCTCAGCCTTCGCGCTCCAACTCGGCGACTTTCTGCAAGAGGGCCTCGACGCGCCGCTTGACCGCGTCGCGCGTGCTATCGCTGCGCAACTCGTCTCTCAGAACGATGATCTGGGTATCCCGGTCGCGGAGTTCTTCGCGCAGCCGCTCGACCTCAAGCTCAGCCCGAACCCGTTGCGTGCGAGCTTCGCGCAGTTGCTCGACCAAGCCCAGCACCCGCCGCTCCAGTTCGGCAAGTGGACCCAGGTCGTCGCCTTCGGAAGACGGCAACTCCAGCTGGGGGCGGTCATCGTCCATGGCGCAAGTCCCGGATGCTCACAATGATAGACGACTCGCGGGTGCGATCGAACGCGCGGTCACAACGGGCCCGCCCGCCTCGGGCCAAGGACTGTCCGCAAAGTGGTGCGCAAGAGAGGACTTGAACCTCCACGGGATTTAACTCCCACTAGGACCTGAACCTAGCGCGTCTGCCAATTCCGCCACTTGCGCACAGGCTGGCGGCTACCTCGAAGCACCGCTCAGCAACCGGTGCTGCCACCGCTCCCATTGTAGGACATCGGCTGCTGGCGACCTTCGCGCCAGTCTGCCAGCCGGCCATGCGGCCCGTGTATCGGAGGCGTTTGCTCCCGGTCTGGTCGAAGGCTGCCTCAGTTCCCGCCGCTGGCGAATCGCCGCAACTCATCCAGGCCGAGTCCGGAGCCAAACCCGCGGATCTCGTCGGCGCCGGCACGAGCCAAGAACAGCGCGTACTCTGCTCGCACCGAAGACCTGGCCGGAACCCAGCCGATCGTCTTCTCATCGAACAATCGCCCGCGCTGCACTGCTTCCCATCGCGTCTCGGGAAAAGGAGAAGCTCCGAACTCCATTCCGCACGTGAGTGTGCGCCCGTTCCAGGGCTTGTGCGTGCGCGAGAAATTCTCCTCCCAAATACCCAGCCACGGGAAGTCGCCGCGCTTCCATACGTAGCCGAAGAGCGTCGCAGAGCCAGGGTGGTAGGCGGCGAAGAACGCCTCGTCCTGCTCGGGGTCCATCAGGTGCGCCGTGTAGGCACCCGACACATCGTCCTCTACCGCGCGGCGCATGTCGCCCAAGCCGCCCGCCGCCAGCGGCGCCAACGGCCAGTCAAACTCCGCGCCCGCCACGAATCGATCGGCACCGGGGGCGAACTCGCCCTCCAGCACCTTCGATCGAGTGGCGGACATCTCAAACAGCGTCTCGCCCTTCTCCAAGAACGGCGGTCCCAGCGTCGCGTGCTGCGTCCAGCCGACCGGTCGGTCGATGCCGGCCAAGTTCGTGGCCGTCTCGGACACGTCCACGCGGCCGCTTCCCGCCGCGACTCTCAGCTGCCGTTCGAACCGCATGCCCGCCAGCGGGAACTCGGCGCTGAGCCTGACCCAGCCTTCGCCGGAGACGACCTCCCAGTCCACCGAGGAGCCCTCTCCGTGCACGCCCAGCCCGGCAGCAGCCTCTTCGGCGGACGGCACTCCGAAGATGTCGAAGCAGAGATTGTGCCCCGCGATGCCGGAAAGCAGGCGGGCCTCAAAGCCCTCGCCATACTGCGGGTGGGCAGCGGGCTCGTAAGCTGACGGATCGATCGTCTCCCACGGAGGATCCCAGAGCGGATTGACCCCGGTTTCCTTCAACTCGACTGCTGCGATGTGGCCCCCGCCCGGCAGCAGCGTGACACGCAAGCGGTCGTTCTCGAGATGGACCTGACGGCGATTCGCGATTCCCATGGTGCAGTGCCGAAGCGCCCAAGAATACCACGCGCCGCCTGATTGGTATGATATGGAACGCGGCCCCGTCGCCACCCACGGCGCTAGGGCTGCGCTTGCGCCTCAACTCCGATCTTCGACCGCGGCCCCATGGCGCCTAGGGATGGCTCGGAGCCACCGGGTGCTAGGGAAATTGTCATGACGAAGCACGGGCTGCCCCCGCGGCAGGGCCTCTACGATCCGCGATACGAACACGATGCCTGCGGCATCGGATTCGTCGCCAACATCAAGGGCCGCGCCAGCCACAAGATCATCGAGCAGGGCGTCGAGGTACTGGTCAACCTCACACATCGGGGCGCTTGTGGGTGCGATCCCGAGACCGGAGATGGCGCGGGGCTGCTGCTGCAGATACCCCACGGCTTCTTCCTAAAGCAGGCGGCGTCGCTAGGTTTCTCGCTCCCCGACCCGGGCGCCTACGGCGTCGGCATGATCTTTGTGGCGCCCGATCACGCCAAGACCAGGCGGGCGCAACAGATGGTCGAGGAAGTGATCCAAGCCGAAGGCCTGCGCCTGCTCGCCTGGCGGCGAGTTCCGACCAATGCGAAGGCGATCGGCTGGCTTGCCCGCGAAAGCGAGCCCCATGTCTACCAAGCCTTCATCGCGCAGGCTGACGGGCCACAGCTGAGCGGGGACGCGTTCGAACGCAAGCTGTTCATTACGCGCAAACGCACCGAGCAAGAGGCTCGAAACCAGCGGCTGGAGCGCTTCTACCCGGTATCGATCTCGTCGCGGACGATCTGCTACAAGGGCCTGCTGCTCGCGCCGCAGATCTTCGACTACTACCCGGATCTGGGCGACTCGGACTTTCAGTCCGCCGTCGCTCTCATCCACCAGCGCTTCTCGACCAACACGTTCCCCACGTGGGAGCGGGCGCAACCCTTCCGCTACCTGGCGCACAACGGCGAGATCAACACCGTGCGAGGAAACGCAAACTGGATGCGTGCGCGCGAGGCGACGCTGGAGAGCGAGCTGTTCGGTTCCGACGCGGAGAAGATCAAGCCGATCATCGACGAGACCGGCTCGGACTCGACACAGATCGACAACGCCCTCGAGTTGCTCATCCAGTCAGGGCGCTCGATCGCGCACTCCTTCATGATGCTGATCCCCGAAGCGTGGTCGTCCCACGAGCACATGCAGGCCTACAAGAAGGAGTTCTACGAGTACCACGCCACGATGATGGAGCCCTGGGACGGCCCGGCCTCGATCGTGTTCACGGACGGGCGCTTCGTGGGCGGATCGCTGGACCGCAACGGGCTGCGCCCGTCGCGCTACTGCGTGACCGAGGACGACTTGGTGGTGATGGGCTCGGAGACCGGCGTTGTCAGCGGCATCCACCCGGCCGACGTGCGGACCAAGGGCCGCCTGCAACCGGGCAGGATGTTCTTGGTGGACATGCAGGAGGGCCGCATAATCCGTGATGAGGAGATCAAGGAAGCGATCTCCAAGCGACAGCCCTACGGCGACTGGCTGCGGGAGCACTTGGTCGACATCGCCGAACTGCCAGGACCCGCTTCGGTCAAGGAAACCGACCCAGAGACATTGCTCCAGTGCCAGCGCAGCTTCGGCTACACGCTCGAGCACCAGCGCATGCTGCTCGCGCCGATGGCCTCGAAGGGCGCCGAGCCGACCGGGTCTATGGGCATTGACATCCCGCTGGCCTGCTTGTCCGAGCGCCCCCAGCTGCTCTTCAACTACTTCAAGCAGCTGTTCGCCCAAGTGACCAACCCCGCGATCGACCCGATCCGCGAGGAACTGGTCATGTCGACTGTCACTTACGTGGGCCCGCAGGGCAACGTGCTGGCCGAGCGGCCCGAGCATGCGCACATGATCAAAGTGCCGCTGCCGGTCATCGACAATTCCAAGCTTGAGCAGTTGCGCAACCTGGGGCCCGAGGTTCGCTTCGGATCGCAGACGCTCGCCACGACATTCGCCGTTGCGGAAGGACCGGGCGGCCTGCGCGTCGCGCTCGACCGCCTTTGCGCGGAGGCGGAGGCAGCGGCCGACTCCGGGGCCGGCGTGCTTATCCTGTCCGACCGCGGCGTGGACGAGGCCAACGCTCCGATCCCGTCGCTGCTCGCCTGCGCCGCCGTGCACCATCACCTCATCCGGCAAGCCAAGCGCAGCAAGGTGGGCATCGTGATCGAGTCCGGCGAGCCGCGCGAAGTGATGCACTTCTGCTTGCTCATCGGCTACGGGGCCAACGCGATCAACCCCTACCTGGCGTATGCCTCCATCGCCGAGATGCACGCGCGGGGAGCGCTGGAGGACCCGCTGCTGTCCTTGCAGCAGGCACACGCGAACTTCGAGAAGGCGATCCGCAAGGGGACTCTGAAGGTGATGTCCAAGATGGGCATCTCCACCGTGCAGTCCTACCACGGCGCGCAGATCTTCGAAGCGATCGGACTGGCCCGCGACTTGGTGGATCAGTACTTCACCGGCACGACTTCCCAGATCGAGGGCGTCGGCCTCGAGACGCTAGCAGGCGAAGCCCTCGAGAAGCATGCCTACGCTTATTCCCCGACGTCGGAGGCCGGCACGGATCTTCCGGTCGGCGGTGAGTACCAGTACCGGCTGCGCGGCGAGCAACACCTGCTGAACCCCGACACAGTGGCCCGCTTGCAGCACGCGGTTCGGCTGAATCACTGGCAGACCTACGAAGAGTACTCGCGCGCGGTCAACGACCTCAACCGCCAGCTCTGCACGCTGCGCGGTCTGTTCGATCTCAAGGACGCAGCCGAGCCGGTGCCTTTGGACGAGGTGGAGCCCGCTTCGGAGATCGTCAAGCGCTTCTGCACCGGCGCGATGAGCTTCGGCTCGATCTCGGCCGAGGCGCACGAGACCTTGGCCCGCGCCATGAACCGCATCGGCGGGCGCTCCAACACCGGCGAGGGCGGCGAAGATCCCGCGCGCTTCGGGGACGAGCGCCGCTCGAAGATCAAGCAGGTTGCGTCCGGTCGATTCGGCGTCACGGCGCACTACCTGGCGAACGCCGATGAACTGCAGATCAAGATCGCCCAGGGGGCGAAGCCGGGCGAGGGCGGCCAGCTGCCGGGCCACAAGGTCGACGAGACGATCGCATGGCTGCGCCACTCGACTCCGGGCGTGGGCCTGATCTCGCCGCCGCCGCACCACGACATTTACTCGATCGAGGATCTTGCGCAGCTGATCTTCGACCTGAAGAATTCCAACCGCTATGCCAACGTCTCGGTCAAGCTCGTTTCCGAGGTCGGCGTCGGAACCGTTGCCGCCGGAGTGTCCAAGGGCCACTCCGACCTGGTGCTGATCTCCGGCCACGACGGCGGCACGGGCGCGTCGCCGGTGAGCTCCATCCGGCACGCCGGCACGCCGTGGGAACTGGGCCTGTCCGAAACGCAGCAGGTCCTCGTCATGAACGACCTGCGCGGCCGCATCCGCGTTCAGGTGGACGGCAAGTTGCAGACCGGACGCGATGTCGTCATCGGAGCGCTGCTAGGGGCCGACGAGTTTGGCTTCTCCACCATGCCGCTGATCGCGATGGGCTGCATCATGATGCGCAAGTGCCACCTCAACACCTGCCCGGTGGGCATCGCGACGCAAGACAAGGAACTTCGCAAGAAGTTCGAGGGCACGGCCGAGGGCGTGGTGAACTTCTTCTTCTTCGTGGCCGAGGAAGTGCGCCAACTGATGGCCCGCATGGGCTTCCGGACGTTCAACGAGATGATCGGCAAGGTTGACCGGCTCGACACGCGCGAAGCGGTCAACCATTACAAGAGCAAGGGGCTGGACTTTGCCAAGGTGTTCTTCGACCCGCCGGTCGACCGGGCAATCTCGCGCTACCACACCGGCGCGCAGGACCACGGCTTGGACAAGCAGATCGACAACCAGTTGATCGAGCTCTGCCGGCCGGCGATCGAGGAACTCAGCCCGGTCGAATTCGCCTATGACTTGCGAAACACGGACCGCACCGTGGGCACGATGCTGTCCCATGAGATCGCCAGGCGCTACGGCGCGGCGGGCTTGCCAGACGACACGATCAAGATCCATTTCTCGGGCAGTGCCGGGCAGAGCTTCGGAGCGTGGGCCAGCAGCGGCATGACCCTGCAGATCCGGGGCGACGCCAACGACTACTTCGGGAAGGGACTGTCCGGCGGACGCTTGGTGATCGCGCCTCCGCCCGGATCCAGCTTTGTCTTTGAAGAGAACATCATCATCGGCAACGTGGCCTTTTACGGCGCCACCGGAGGCGAAGCCTTTGTCAACGGCATGGCGGGGGAGCGATTCTGCATCCGCAACTCCGGTGCCTCCGTGGTGGTCGAAGGCGTCGGCGACCACGGCTGCGAGTACATGACGAACGGCTACGCGGTGATCTTGGGCGAGTGCGGGCGAAACTTCGCGGCGGGCATGTCCGGCGGCATCGCCTTCGTTCTGGACGAGCGGGGCGATTTCGCCGAGCGCTGCCTGCAAAACGCGGAAGTGGACATCGACCCGTTCGACGACCCGGCCGACCTGCGACTCGTGCGGAACCTGTTGGAGCGCCACGTGGCGTATACGCGCAGCCCGAAGGGCCAATGGGTGCTGGAGCACTGGGGGTCGATGGCACCGCGCTTCAAGAAGATCTTCCCGCGCGAGCTCAAGCGGGCGATCCGGGAGCGCGAGGCGAGAGAGGCGGCACAAGCCTGATCGCCTTCAAGGCTATATCTCGATAGTGCCGCTCGCGAAGATCATCGGAGCACCGGCAAGGGTGACTTGGCGAAGACGAACGACGGGAAGGGGTCAATGAGAATCGCCGAGATCATCTTCGAGGTGACCGAGTCCGACGAAGGCCGATACGAGGCTCGTGCCCTTGGCCACAGCATCTTCACTCAGGGGGACGACTGGAACGACCTGAAGGCCATGGCGAAAGACGCCGTGCTCTGCCACTTCGAAGAAGGTAGCGCGCCGCGCGCGATCAGGCTTCGTTTGATCCGCGACGAGGCTATCGCGGCCTGAAGCTGCCGCGGGACCTGTTAAGAGAGGTTGTTGAGCAACCGAAGTCTAGTTGCTCGAACTCCTGGAGATCTCACCTCAGCCCGTCATTCCTGTTCCTGATTACCCCGAAGTCACAGCCATACTTACGGCGCGAAAATTTGTCGATTGAATATAGGAAATAATTGACATAAAATACAGATTGATGTATACTAAGTATCTGATCAGAAAGGAGTTATCTATGCCTAAAAACAAGGTCCAGTTTCAGAAAGGCCAGAGTCTGCCGGAGTTCCTCGCTCGCTACGGAACCGTCGCTCAATGCGAGCAGGCCGTGTTTGCGGCGCGCTGGCCGCACGGCTTCCGCTGCCCCCACTGCGGCTACCACAAGTGCTGCCAGCTGCGCCAGCGTAAGGTCTTGCAGTGCATCCGCTGCAAGCAGCAGACCTCGCTCACCGCCGGCACGGTGTTCGACAACACCAAGCTGCCCTTGACGACTTGGTTCTTGGCGATCTACTTGCTCACCCAATCCAAGAACGGGATCGCGGCGATGGATCTCAAGCGCCAGTTGGGGGTGAGCTACAACACCGCTTGGATGCTGAAGCACAAACTCATGCAGACGATGCGCGAGCGGGATGACAGCCAGCCGCTGCGCGGCATCGTCGAGCTCGATGACGCCTATCTGGGCGGGGAGACCAGCGGGGGCAAGCGGGGGCGTGGTGCCGCCCGCAAGACGCCCTTCGTGGCGGCGGCGCAAGTCAGCGCCGACGGGCGTCCGGAGCGGCTGCGGCTAAGCCCGGTGGCGGGCTTCCGCAAGCGGGCGCTGCAAGCCTGGGCCGAGCGGCACCTGCGTGCGGGCACGCTGGTGCGCTCGGACGGGCTGGCCTGTTTCCGGGGCGTGCAGGCGGCTGGCTGCCAACACCAAGCGCAGGTCACCGGAGGCGGCAAGGGCAGCTGTGAGACGCCGGGGCTGAGCTGGGTGAACACGCTGCTGGGCAACGTCAAGCGTGCGATCGACGGCACCTATCACGCTTGCGACGGGCGCTATGCGGGACGCTATCTCGCCGAGTTTTCGTATCGTTTCAATCGGCGCTACGAGTTGGCCGACCTAGTGCCCCGTCTGGTCTACGTTGCTGTGCGCACCCCGCCATTGCCCGATCGGCTCCTAACTGTGGCTGGAACTGCTGGGTAATCAGGTTCCTGTTTACCAGTGCACTTGTCGCTGGATAGGGAGGAAGCGCCGCCAACTCTAGCGGCGCGGACACTCAGAAGTCCGCGCTCCCGGGCGTGCGGGGAAACGGGATCACGTCGCGCACGTTGGCCATGCCGGTCACGTAGCTGATGGTGCGCTCCAGGCCCAAGCCGAAGCCGGCGTGCGGCACCGTGCCGTAGCGGCGCAGATCGCGGTACCAGCCGTAAGGCTCCGGGTCGATCCCGCACTCGGCGAGCCGGCTGTCGAGAACGTCCAGTCGTTCCTCTCGCTGGCTGCCGCCGACGATCTCCCCGATTCCGGGAGCAAGCACATCCATCGCCGCAACCGTTTCGCCGCCGTCATCCAAGCGCATGTAGAAAGGCTTGATTCCCTTCGGATAGTTGGTCACGACGACCGGGCGTCGCACGTATTCTTCGGTCAGATAGCGCTCGTGCTCGGACTGCAGGTCGGCGCCCCACGAGACTTCGAACGCGAACTTGCGCTTGGCGTTCTGCAGGGCACGCACTGCCTCGGTATACGTCATACGCTCGAACGGTTGTTCGACCACCGCCTGCAAGCGGCTGATCGCGTCGGGACGAACTCGCTGCGCGAAGAACTCCATGTCATCGGCGCGCTCTTCCAGCACCGTTCGAAACAGGTGCTTGAGCAGCGCCTCGGCTAGGTCGGCGTTGTCGTCGAGGTCTGCGAAGGCAGTTTCCGGCTCGATCATCCAGAACTCCGCCAAGTGCCGGCTGGTATTGGAGTTCTCTGCCCTAAACGTGGGACCGAAGGTGTAGACCTTGCTCAGGGCCAGGCAGTAGGCCTCGACGTTGAGCTGCCCGGACACCGTCAGGAAAGCCTCTCGGCCGAAGAAGTCTTCAGAAAAATCGGGAGCGCCATCGGCCTCGCGCGGCAGGCGCGCGAGATCGAGGGTGCTCACGCGGAACAGCTCTCCGGCACCTTCCGTGTCCGAAGCCGTGATGATCGGAGTGTGGATCCAAAGATAGCCGCTGGCGTCGAAGAACCGATGGACCGCTTGCGCCAAGCAGTTCCTGACACGCGCGACCGCCCCGAAGGTATTGGTGCGAGGCCTCAAATGAGCAACCTCGCGGAGAAATTCGAAGCTGTGGCGCTTGGGCGAAATCGGATAGGTGTCGGGATCGTCCACCCAGCCTTCGACCGCGATCTCCGCCGCGCGAATCTCGACGCTCTGGCCGCGCCCCAACGATTCGACCAGGTCGCCCCTGACCGTCACCGCACACCCGCTGCCGAGGTGCTGGATTTCCTGCACGTAGTTCGGAAGCGTTCTATCAGCCACCACCTGCAGGCTCGCGAAGCAGGAGCCATCGTTGATCTGGAGGAACGACAGCCCCGCCTTGGAGTCCCGGCGGGTGCGCACCCAGCCTTGGACAGCCACTTCCGTCCCGACGCCAACCGCTCCCCTCACGAGGTCGGCGATCTCTCGCTTCTCCATACTGACTAGTTTGCAGGATCGCGGACGACCTGATTGACTGTGGGGCTAAGACTCCGGGTCAGGGGGCCCGGCTACTCCCAGCGACGAGGCGACGCGCCCGGCACATCAATCCGCGCTAGATCGATAGTGGCCCGGTCAGATATCGCTCCGCACTGCGTGGGACGGACCTTGCTGCGGGAACGCCGGTCTCGAACAGCGACGTGCGGGCCGGCCCGGAAATCGCCACACCTCTGACGTAAGCCTGAACGACCGGAAGCTTTCCGACCGCGAGATTTCGAGCGAGGCGACGATTCCTTGTTTCGCCATACTGTAAGTTGGTCGGATCCCGACTGGCGGAACTGGCCTGAAGGGGTGCCGGGGACGGCATCACAGCTCCTTCTAGGCCCGCCGCCATCTTGCTCCACCGGCCTCAGCGCAGATGGCTTCGCAAACGATCCGCGTGTTAGTCCTGTTCGGCGGCCGGTCGAGCGAGCACGAGGTTTCGGTCCTGTCCGCGTCTTCGGTCATCTCGGCATTGGACTCTGCGCGTTACGAGGCGATTCCGATAGCAATCGAGCGCTCGGGCAGGTGGCTGGATCCGGCAGCGTCTGCAAGCCTGCTGCCGCACGAGGCGGCGGGCAAGTGTTCCTTGAGGGAGGTGGAAATCTCTCACCAGCCGGGCTGCTCGAGGGGCTTCGATGTGGTGTTTCCGGTATTGCACGGCCCGTACGGAGAAGACGGCCGGCTCCAAGGCCTGTTGGACATGGCTGGCTTGCCCTATGTCGGCTCAGGCGTGCTCGGTTCGGCTTGCGGCATGGACAAGGACGTCATGAAGCGGCTGTTCAACGAGAGCGAGATCCCAACCCTGCCCCACGAGACCGTACTGCAAGGCGAAGCCGAGGAGAGTGTCTCCCGAATCGAGCGCAATGCGGGCTACCCTGCATTCGTCAAGCCGGCGAACCTGGGTTCGTCTGTCGGCATTCGCAGGGTGGAGAACCGGGAGGCCCTGGTCGGTGCGCTGGGCTATGCGCATGAATTTGACACGAAAGTGATCGTGGAGCCGGGCATCGAAGCGCGCGAGATCGAGTGCGCGGTGATCGGCAATCAATCGCCCGAGGCATCCCTGCCGGGAGAAATCGTGACTCACGGCGGGTTCTACGACTACGAGACCAAGTACGTCACTGACTCCGCTGAGTTGATCGCGCCGGCCAAGCTCGAGACCGAACGAGTCGAAGCGGTTCGCGACCTCGCGGTCAAGGCGTTCCGCGCGCTGGATTGCTCCGGATTGGCGCGAGTGGACTTCTTCATCACAGATGACCCGCGCTGGCCAAGCATCGTGGTCAACGAAGTCAACACGATGCCGGGCTTCACCTCGATCAGCATGTTCCCGCGCATGTGGGCGGTATCGGGCCTCCCGTACGAGCGCTTGATCGAGCGATTGCTGGCGTTGGCGCTGGAGCGGCACGCAGACGCAAGCTCCTTGCGGTTCGACATCGCATAGCGAACCGCCCTCGCTAGGCTTGCTATTTACCCGCCGCGCCCTTGAGCCCCGCGAGCAGTCTGCGGACCGTGACGTTGAGCGACGGGTGTACGAGATTCGGAGCAATCTCTGCCAGCGGTTCAAGGACGAACCCCCTCTCGTGCATGCGCGGGTGCGGAATCTGCAGGCCCTTCTCGCATAGCACGAGATCGCTGTAGAGCAAGATGTCGATGTCGAGCACGCGCGGTTCGTTGCGTGTGGTTCGGTTGCGACCTCGCCGTTGTTCGAGCCGCATCGCGGCCAACAGCAACTCGGACGGATCCAAGGCCGATTCGAGACAGACGCAAGTGTTGAGGAACATGCCGCCCGGGCAATCGACGGGTTCGGTCTCGATCAGGGGCGCGCGAGCGAGCACCGTGCCAACTCGGCTCAAACCGCCCATCGCAAAGCGCAGGTGCCGTTCCCGGTCACCGACATTCGATCCCAGGCCCAGATACGCCCTAGCCACGTCGGTTCCGGACCACCTCAACCCCAGCCCACGGGACACCGAATTCGGCCAACGCCGTGGGCTTGCGCACCCGCACGAGCACCTCTTCGGCGGCAAACCGCTCCAGCAGGGCTGCCGCGACCCCCTCCGCTATCGTCTCGATCAGCGCATAGGGCCGGATACCAGCCACCCGTGCGGCCTCGGCGCGCACGTCCACATAGTTGATCGCAGCCTCGATTGAGTCCTCCTTCGCGGCCTCGCTCAGATCGCAGCGCAACTCGATATCGATCAACAGCATCTGCGACTCTTCGCGCTCCTGCTCGGCGCAGCCCACGCGCGCCTGCACCGGAATCTCGGGCAGCACGACCCTATCCCGCATCTCCCGCCTCCCTGATAGCATCGGCCACGTCTACCACGCGCCGACATTGCTTCACATCGTGCACTCGCACCACAGCAGCCCCGTTGATCACAGCTGTCGCAACAGCCGCCAAAGTGCCTTCCAACCTTTCATCGACGGGCAGGCGGCTGGGCAGGCTGCCCAAGAACGACTTTCGCGAAGGCCCCACCAAGATGGGGCAGCCTAGTGCGCGGAACTCCCTTAACCGCGCCAAGAGTTCGAAGTTCTGTCCCGCCGACTTGCCAAAGCCTAGGCCCGGATCGACAGCGATCTCCCGGATTCCCGCCTGTCTGGCCCGTTCGGACTGGGCCTTCAGAAACGAGCAGACTTCCGCAACGACATCGCCATAGGCCGTGTCCAGCTGCATCGTGGCAGGCTCGCCGCGCATGTGCATGATCACTACGCTGGCCCGGGCCGCGGCCGCAACCGAGAGCATCTGTGGGTCACGCAGTCCTCGGATATCGTTGACGATGCTCGCGCCCGACTCCAGACAGCGCCTCGCGACACCCGGCTTGAGCGTATCGATCGAGATCGGCACGCTGACCCGCGCAGCCAGAGCCTCCAGTACCGGCAGTACCCGTCGAAGTTCGTCGTCCTCGCTGACGCGGCCTGAGCCGGGACGCGAGCTCTCCCCGCCGACATCAATCATGTCTGCCCCTTCCTCGACCATTCGGACGCCGCGCTCGGTTGCCGGCACAACATCCAAATAGCGCCCGCCGTCCGAGAACGAGTCCGGCGTCACATTTAGGACACCCATAACCAGCGTTCTGCGCGAGTTGAAGTGCGGGCCGAGCACTGCCAGTCCCCCATTGTCGCGCTCGTAACCCCCGAGATCCGATTCCCGGTAGGCTCTGCTATGCTTGCCCTGCGATGCGACGAACCCGACGCGAGCTTCTCAGGACGCTAAGCGGCGCGGCCGCCATCGGGCTGGGCTGCGGGCCGCGCCCCAGCACGGATCGCCCCCCCAACATCCTGTTTCTGCTCACCGACGACCAGCGCTATGACATGTTCGGGGCCGGTGGGAACCCGATCATTCGGACGCCGAATATGGACCGGCTCGCGGACGAGGGCGTGATGTTCACGAACAACTACGTGACCACTTCCATCTGCGCCGTCTCGAGAGCGTCGTTCTTCACCGGGCTGTACGCTCGGTGCCACGGCATCCACGGCTTTCGAACACCGCTGAGCGAAGACCAGCACCAGCTCAGCTATCCAGTCCGCCTCCGCGACGCGGGCTATCGGACGGGCTTCATCGGAAAATACGGCGTCGGCGGGGCCGACGATATCGAAGATGCCGCGTCCCGCTACGACTACTTCGAAGGCTGGCCGGGACAGGGTCAGTACCTAGTGCCGGGGCGAGCACACATGACCGAGCATCTGGGAAACCAAGCTGTGGAGTTTCTCGACGGGTCGGACTCGGACCAACCCTGGAACCTCTCGGTGAGTTTCAAGGCTCCGCACGTGCAGGACCGAGTCGACCCCTACTTCATCAACGACCCGCGCTTGGACGACCTATACGACGGGCTGCGCTTGCAGCCGTTCCCCCACATGGACGGCTCGTACTATGACTCGCTGCCGGAGTTTCTCAAGGACAACACCGAAAGCCGCATCCGCTGGGTAAGGCGCTTCGGCACGCCGGAGAAATGGGAGGAATCCGTCAAGCGCTATTACGCCCTAATCCATGGGGTCGACATCCAGATCGGCCGCATGCTCGCACGGCTCGACGAGCTGGGCCAACTGGACAACACCGTCGTGATCTTCACCGGGGACAACGGATTCTTCCTCGGAGAGCGCGGCTGGGCCGGCAAATGGTACATGCACGAGGAATCGATCCGCACGCCAATGGTCATCCGCGATCCGCGCTTGCGCGGGCGCGCGGGAACCCGCCGCAGCGAGATGGCGCTCAACATCGATGTTTGTCCCACCATCTTGGACACGGCCGGGCTCGACCGACCCGAGTCCATGAACGGACGCAGCCTGATGCCGCTCGCAAGGGGAGAATCACCGCAGTGGCGGCAAGAGTGGTTTTACGAGCATCTCTTCGAAAATCCGCGCGTCCCGATGAGCGAAGGCGTGCATACCGGTGACTGGAAGTATTTTGTCTTCCAGCAAGCGGATCCCCCGCACGAGGAGATGTACCACCTGGCGGTGGATCCGCAGGAGACCGTCAATCTGGCGAGCTCGCAAGACCATGCCGCGGCCCTGGCTCGGCTGCGACAGCGCCGCCAGGCTTGGGTCGAGAATCTTGAGAGCTGGCGGATCGACCAGCCTTGGACCGAGCCCGCGTAGGGACGGCGGCACCGCTCTTTCCCCGAGAACAACGAGAACGCGACAAGACGTGCCTCGAACCACAGCGACCTGACGGGATGAAACACCCAGCTCTGAGCCTGTTTGCTGGAGCCGGCGGCTTGGACATCGGCGTGGACCGTTGCGGCTTCAAGACTTGCTGCGCTGTCGAGCTTGACCCGCACTGCGCAGCGACATTGCGACGCAATGCTAGAGAGGCTGAGCCTCAGACCGACGAGACTCGGTTCGAAGCTGCGTGGTCATACTCGGGATGGAGTGCGGGTTCCGGACGCTGCTCCGCTCTGCGGCCGGAGCCGCCGTATGGTCGCCTAGGCGACAGTGCCCGTATCA
>JAJEHF010000132.1 GCA_022823865.1 Bryobacterales bacterium | reverse complement strand
CCCCCTGCCGGGCGCTGCGAAGAGCGGTCCAGCGCCCTTCGCGCAGGCCCTTGCAACTCCAGCGACAGGCTGCCCTAGTTGCACGAGCAACGATCCGGTCCCATCAGACGAGTCACGTATCGACAAAAAAATGTACCTGCTTGCCGGGCCGGTTCCGGCCACAATAACGCCTGCTATCCTACAGCCATGGCCGCTCCTGCCTCGCTCGTAGAGCCCGCCACACGCCCCTCCGCTGAGCTGCCGGAGCAGAAATACCCCTATTCCGACGGCAAGATCCTGATGGAGACCGACCCGCATGCGCGGTCGATCGTCGCCATGCGCGACCAGTTGGATACGCATTTCGAGGCCCGGGCGGACGCCTACGTGGCCGGCAGCATGGCCGTGTTCTATCGCCAGGGCGATCCCAACGCGGTGGTGGTTCCGGACGTGTTCGTGGTGTTGGGCGTGGAGAAGAAGGAGCGCAGGTCGTATCTGATCTGGGAGGAAGGCGGGGTAGTGCCGGCCTTCGCGGTGGAGGTGGCCTCGGACTCGACCGACCGCCGGGACGCGACCAGCAAACGCGCCACCTACGAGCAGATGGGAGTGAGCGAATACTGGCGGTTCGACCCGCTAGGGGTGCTGATCCGGGAAGGCTTGCAGGGCTGGCGGCTGGAGGGCGGCCGCTACGAGCGGGTGCGGGCTGAGAGAGCTGATGGCTGGCACCGGAGTGAGGCGCTGGGGCTGGAGTTGCGGGCGGAAGGGCGGCTGCTGCGCTTCTGGGACCCGCAGACTGGGCGGGCCTTGGTGACCCATTCGGAGTCCCAGCGGGCGTCGCGGGCATTGGAGCGGGAGCGCGCCCGGGCAGTGCGCGAGCTTGACGCGACGACACGGAAGCTTGACGCGACGACACAGGAGCTTGACGCGACGAAGCGGGAGCGCGACGCGGCAAATCAGCGGATCCGCGAACTTGAGGCCCGATTGCGGTTGTCCGACAAGTCGGGATAGCTTTCTACTGCCCGGAGCGGACTCCGGCCAACCGGCAATACAGCACGGCCTAGGATCTGCTGTTCGAAGCCACCTATAACGTTCTGATTCCCAGGGCGACGGTTTCAGCCGATGCCTCGCAGCGGCCGTCCGGTCCGTGAGATGGCAGGCAGCCGCTAACGAGATTGCCTCTCGCTACGCACGGCCGACTCACGAGTAGCACTCGGACGTCATCTCGCCCCACGCTTGCGAACTCTGGTCGGTCGGCGAAGCCTCGCTAGCCTCTTCCCACCAGCGGCATCTGAGTCGCCATCACAGTCATCGTGAGCACGTTGGCGTCGAGGGGCAGGTTGGCCATGTACAGCACGGCGCGCGCCACGTGATCGACGTCGATTGTCGGTTCGCGCGCAAGCTCGAAGTTGGCTTGCCGGACTCCCTGAGACATCCTTGCGGTCATCGGAGTGGCGGCGTTTCCGATGTCGATCTGCCCGCAGGCGATGTCGAACGCGCGGCCGTCCAAGGCGACGGATTTCGTGAACCCCGTGACAGAGTGCTTGGTCGCGGTGTACGCCGCCGAGTGAGGGCGGGGCGTCTGGGCGGACACCGAGCCGTTGTTGATGATGCGACCGCCCCGAGGTGTCTGTGCCTTCATGATGCGCATGGCCTCGCGGGTGCACAGGAACATGCCGGTGAGATTGACGCCCACGACTCCCTCCCATTGCGCCAGCGTGAGATCCTCCAACGGTACGGGCGGGGCATTGCCTCCTGCGTTGTTGAAGAGCACGTCGACGCGCCCGAACCGGTCCATGATCTGGTCGAAAGCAGACCGGACGGAGGCCTCGCTTGCGACGTCCGTCGGCACTGCCAGACAGTGGCTGCTCTCCGCGGACAGAGCGGCGGTCTCGTCAAGCGCGGCGTGGCGTCGCCCGAGCAGCGCGACGCGATACCCGTCTCCGAGCAGTGCCAGGGCGCTGTGTCGGCCCACGCCGCTGCCTGCGCCGGTTACCACGGCGACGCGTGGCTGAGATGGTGCATTGGTTGTCATCGGTAGTACCAGCCACGAGGATACCTGTCCGGGGATCGGGCAGCGAAGCAGGTCACCTGTCGGCCGCCGGGCTGACGGGGGTGTTGTGGATGCCCCACCTTCCCGCCACAGTCGCCCGATGGCCGTCTGGTGGGTTACGATGATCGGAGTGACACTGCGCAGGAGAGACTTCTGGCTGGTTGCCGGGGCGGGCCTTGTCGCTGCCGCCGGCGACATGCTGTGGGCCGACGAGATCGAGTTCCGCGACGTCGAGACCCAGTCTCGGCAATTCATGCGCTGGTATGAGGAGATCCGCCTCACCGACTCTCAAGAGGCTGTCAAGAAAGCGGCGCTGGGCAATATTCCCGCCCCATGCTGCTCCGACAACAGCGCCTACACCTGCTGCTGCCCGTGCAACATCTCCCGCACAATCTGGGGCTTGAGCCAGTACATGATCGCGAAGCAGAATGCGTCGGCCGATCAGGTGCGCTCCAAGGTACAGGAGTGGATCGCGTTCATCGGCCCCAAGCCTCCGGACGGATTCAGCGGCTCGGGCTGCTATACCGGCCACTGTCCTCGGCCGTTCAAGCAGGGCGGCTGCGGCGGCATGCGCCCCGACAACTTGGTCCTGTAGCCGGCGGGACACGCTGCGGGGAGTAGGGTGTAGGCTATAGCGCAATGAACCTCCCGAGCCTGACCCGGACGCAGTGGCTGATCTGTTTCGTCGCTGCTCTGGGATTCGCATTCGACATTTATGAGCTGCTGATGCTGCCGCTCATCGTGCGGCCGGCATTGCTGGAACTGGCCGCCGCGCCGCCCGGCTCGGCGGCATTCAACCACTGGGTCGGCCTGCTGTTCTATGCCCCGGCCGTCTGCGGCGGCGTCTTCGGGCTGCTCGGGGGCTGGCTGACTGACAAGCTCGGGCGCCGCTCGGTGCTGGTCTGGAGCATCTTGCTATACGGCTTCTCGGCGGCCGCTGCAGGATTCTCGACCACCCCGGAGATGCTGCTCTTCTTCCGCTGCACGACGTTCATCGGTGTCTCGGTCGAATTCGTGGCAGCCATCGCGTGGCTGGCCGAACTCTTCTCTGACCAGAAGCAGCGAGAGGCCGTGCTTGGCTGGACGCAGGCGTTCAGTTCCGTCGGCGGAATCTTGGTGACCGGGGCTTACTACCTGTCGGTCACCTACGGGGACTCGTTCCCGGAAATTTACGGCGGCCACGAAGCATGGCGCTACACCCTGATCTCGGGCTTGATCCCGGCGATTCCGCTGATGATCATCCGTCCGTTCCTGCCCGAATCACCCATGTGGGAGAAGAAGCGCGCCGAAGGGAAGCTCAGCCGGCCTCGCATCACTGAGATCTTCCAGCCGCAGTACTTCCGGACGACTGTCGTGACGGCTATCCTCGTGGCGTGCAGCTACGGTGCCGCCTTCGGAGCGATCCAGCACGTGCCGCGCATCGTCCCCGGCCTGATTCAGGGCGCGGACCGCGTGGTCCAAGAGCAGACGGTCAGCCAAGTGCAGGCCGTTCAGGAGATCGGCGGCGTCGCTGGGCGCGTCCTGCTGGCGGTCTTGGTGGTAATGATCCTCTCGCGCGTGAACATGTTGCGAGCGTTCCAGCTCTGCGGCCTGATCGCCTTCCCGATGGTGTTCTTTTATGCCGCCACGAATGACCTGGTCATGTTGCAGGTCGGTATGTTCGTGGCCGGCCTTGTGACTATCGCGCAGTTCAGCTTCTGGGGGAACTACCTGCCCCGTGTCTATCCAACGCGGTTACGGGGTACGGGCGAGTCTTTCGCGGCGAACATTGGCGGGCGCATGCTGGGCACTTTCGCGGCCTTGGTGACGACCCAGCTCGCGACCGTCGCTCCGGGCGACAGCGAGTTCGTCAAACTCGCCTTCGCCGCCGGCGTGGTCGGCACTGCCGTACACGTCATCGGCCTCATCGCGAGCTTCTGGCTGCCGGAGCCGAGCGCCGCACTGGAAGACTGACCTGTCGGCGCGGTACGCGCCGGATTCAGCAGCGGGATGGTGCGCTTGCGTCGCCGTCCTGAATGTCAAAGGATGGCACCGAGCCGCTGGCCAGGGTGGTATCATCGGGCCGGGAGAGACAGCCATGGATCGACGGACATTTCTAGCAGGCACATCCGTGGCCGCCATCGCGGCGACCGCGTCGGCCGGCCAGCGCGGAGACGTGCCCACGCGCGTATTCGGTCGCACCGGAGAGAACCTGACCGTGATCGGGCAGGCGGGAGGACGCTTTCCGCTGTGTACGTTTGACGAGGCTAAGGCCATCGTCCGCCGCGCCTACGATCTGGGCATCAACTATTTCGACAACGCCCACAGCTATTGGAACGGGCGCTCCGAAGAGGTCTTCGGGGAGGTGCTGCCCGCCGTACGCAAGGATGTCTTCATTACGACGAAGAGCACGGATCGCACGCGCAAGGGAGCCGCGAAGGAACTGGATCTTTCCCTCAAGCGCCTCAAGACGGACTACGTGGACCTGTGGCAGATCCACGCTGTCGGGGAGATGGAGGAAGTTGACCGGATCTTCGGCCCCGGGGGCGCTATCGAGGCCTTCGAGGCGGCCAAGCGGGCGGGCAAGTGCCGGTTCATGGGTTTCACCGGCCATCGCGACCCCCACGTGCACATGGCGATGTTGGAGCGGTACGACGACTACGACACGATCCTGATGCCCCTGCATCCGGCGGACCCGTCGTACCTGAGCTTTGAGCAGATCGTCTTGCCGGAGGCACGCAAGCGGGGTCTGGGCATCCAGGGGATGAAGGGCCTGGCCAACGCCAAGTTGCTGCAGTCGCTCAGCGTTCGCCAGTGCATTCAGTACGTTCTGAGCCTGCCCATCCACTGCTTGGCGGTGGGCTGCACGACCCTCGGGCAGATCGAGGACGACGTGCGGATAGCCCGCGAGTTTAAGCAGTATGACGACAAGCAGATGACCGCGATCCGAGAGCGTGCCGAGCAGCTCGCAGGTGCTGGCTTGGAAGACTGGAAGCGCGACCTGAGCCAAGCCTCCGCCCGCCCGACCTACGTCGGCGGTTGAGTCTTGGCACGCGCGAGTGGGTCCGTATGAGCGCGGCGGATTGGTCTCGAGCGGCCTGACCATGAGGTGCGCCGCAGTCCGAGGCCCGGACCTGACTCGACGCGGTTTCATCGCCGGCGTCGCAGGCGTTGCGGGCGCCGTTGCGGCACCCAAGCCTGTCGGGCTGAGCTTCGGCACGTATGCGCTGTGGATGCTCAGGTGGGAGGACTCGCTGGAGCTGATCGGCCGCACCGGCTATGACGGGGTAGAACTCGCCTTGATGCCGGAGTGGTCGACGACGCCCAAACAGCTCTCGAGAGGTGATCGTCTTCGGCTGCGCGGCATGCTCCGCGATCTTGGCCTTGCCCTGCCGGCGCTTCTCGACAACCTGCAACTCGTGGACCCGGTGCAGACCCATGCCGAAAACGTCGATCGCTTGCGCCGCGCGATCGATCTCGGAAACGATGTTGTGCCGGGCAAGCCTCCCATCTTCGAGACCGTCTTGGGCCGCGCGCCGGACGAATGGGACACCGTTAAGGGGCAGATGGTCGATGAGATCGGCGAGCTGGCCCGCGAGGCCGCGGACGGCGACACGGTGATCTGTTTCAAGCCGCATGTGGGCGATGCGGTGAACAATGTCGAGCGCAGCCTGTGGCTGGTCGAGCAAGTTGGCAGCCGGCACTTTCGCTGCACGTACGACTTCAGCCACCTATGGCTTGCAGGGCACGAGCTGGTGCCTTCGCTGCAGGCGCTGATCCCCGTCAGTCCCTACATCCATCTCAAGGATGCGAGGAGAACGCCGGCTAGGCACGAGTTCCTGCTGCCCGGTGACGGCTCGACCGACTACGTCGAGATGTTCCGACAGCTGGGTCAGTTGGGCTACGAGGGGCATGCGACCGTCGAGGTCAGCGCGCAGATCCATCGACTTGACGACTATCAGCCGATTGCCGCTGCGAGCCTCTGTTATGAGCGCATGGCCGCGGCGTTCGAAGAGGCAGGACTGCCGAGACCTAGTGCGTAGCGCGCTGCTATGCCGGGCCATCGTCCCGCAGGGCAGGGCCGTTGGGAAACGGGTCGGCTCCGGGACGATATTGCGGGTTTGGCTTGGGCACAACCGCTTCGGTGTCGGAAAGGAAGCGGTCAATGAGTGCGCTCAGCTCGCTGACGATGTCCGGCTCCTGTCCGGCCAAGTCAGTAGTCTCGCCGATGTCCTCGGCGAGGTTGTAGAGCTCGTGGCGGTCTTGTTGGTCCGGGCCATCGCAGAAAAAGCGGATCAACTTCCAATCTCCCCGGCGCACTGAGGTGCTAGGCCTGTTCAGCGTGGCCGGCGTGTACTGTGGGATGTGCACGAAAATCGCGTTGCGCTCGAGCGGCTCGCCTTTGAGGGCCGGCACGATGCTGACACCATCGAACGACTGCCCGTCGCGAGCAGGTACGCCCGTCAACTCCAGCAGTGTCGGGTAGAAGTCGATGCTTTGCACGATCTCGTCGCTGCGCGAGCCTGCCTCGACCAGCGGCGGCCAGGCGACGATCATGGGCTCGCGGACGCCGCCTTCATAGATTGACGACTTGCCGCTGCGCAGGGGCGCGTTGCTGGTCACCGGCACTCCGGCATTCAAGCGGTGGACCATACCACCGTTGTCCGAGAAGAACACGATGATCGTCTCGTCAGCGATGCCCACCTCGTCGATCACCGAAAGCAGCGTTCCCACGGCATCATCCAGGCTTTCCACCATCGCGCCCATGATCGGATTGCGTTGAGCCATTTCCGGGTCGGCCTTGGCGCGGTACTTCTCCACTAGCTCTGGCTTGCCCTGGATCGGGGCATGCACGGAGAAGCACCAGTAGTTGAGGAAAAACGGCCCCTCACTGTTCTGGCGGATGAATTCCGCAGCCTCGGTCGCCATTCGGTCTTCAATGTGCTCGCCCTCAGCTCCCTCGCCCGGCCAAAACCTCCAAGGCCCGAGATAGCCGCCGGATGGGCCGGGTCCAGGTGTGTGGGGCAGGTCGATCTCGAAACCCTGGTTCAAGGCGTCATAGGGCTCCCGGCCGAGATGCCACTTGCCGAAGTGTGCCGTGCGATAGCCGGCAGCCCCGAGTGCTTCCGCCAGCGTGAAGTAGTCCAGTCGGAGTCGAGTCAGGCTGTTGGCCGGGAGAGCCGGCTGGATTTCCGGAGCGCGCGAGCGGAGACTCTTCTCGAGGACTTCACGCTCGAGATGGCCCGCAGCGGAAGTGATGCCGATGCGGGCTGGGTGCAGGCCGGTGAGGATGCTGGCTCGTGTCGGCGAACAAATCGCCGCTGCAGCATACGCATTGGTGAACGTCATGCCGCGCTGGGCGAGCGCGTCGATGTGGGGAGTCTCGAAGAATTGGCTGCCGTAGACGCCGGTGTCCGCCCAGCCTAGGTCGTCAGCGAGGATGACGATGACGTTCGGCGGTCGCGCTCGCCCCATGTCTTCGCCGCAGCCGACGGTCCAGGCAAGGGCGGCCCACAGGACGGAGACCGCGCCGAGCGGACCAAGCTTTCGGGAGGCCATGATTCGATCGATGATGCTCGGCTGCGAGAACGCTATCAGTCTGGCTCGCTACGGCCCGCCCACGATCTCGCCGTGCGGCTTGCCTTCGGCTAGCTCGGCATAGCGAACGCGGACCTGTTCGGCGAAGCGGGCGGCAACCCAGTTGCTCACGTCGTCGGAGAGTTCGATGACCGTCTCGACTCCGGCACCGTCCTCGACCGTGACAACATCCTCGAGGGATTTTCCGTCAGCGAAGGCGGCTTCGACCGCCGCGTTGAGTTCCTCGAAGAACTGCCGCTGGCCGGCAGCGATCTCGGGTCCGCCGCTGGGGCCGTGCCCCGGAAGGATGGTGGTGGGCTGGAGCGCCTCGGCCTGCTTGACCACGTTGGGCCAGTTGCCTGTGTTGGAGTGCCCGGTGAAGTTGAACGGGCCGTTGACGATCGCGTCGCCTGTGCACAGGATGCCGTCGTCCGGCAGGAAGACCATGCCGTCTCCCCGCGTGTGAGCCCACCCGAAGTGGTGGAACTCGACCTTGCGGCTGGCTCCCTCGAGCGTATGTGGCACGACCTCGAAGGTTTCCATCGGGGGCTCGACCGTATCCGCGCCGACCGCCGCGACGTCGGGCCGTGCCTTGGCGGCGGCCTGCCACCCGGCCGGCTCGTAGCGCTTCATCTCCTCGGCGACGCCGATGTATGCCAGCGTTGTCGCTCCCTGCCGCGTCCATACCGCGTTGGCGTAGGCGTGGTCACCGTGGTGGTGGGTGTCGAACACGTAGCGGACCGGCTTCTCGCTCACTTGCTCGATGTCCTTCATGAGCGCTTCGGCACCGCTGGGGAAGTTTGCGTCAACGACCAGCAGGCCGTCGCCGATGTCGATGACGACGTTGTTGCAGTGCCCTTGATCTCGCTCGCCCATGCGGAACCAGATGCCCTCCTTGACTAGCTTGAGCGTTGCTGTCTCGGTTACGGTCTCGACCGCGGGCGGGGCAGTGCACTGCCAAGCGACGCACAGTCCGATGGCCGTTAGAACAAGCAGTAAGATTCGCATGGCGGGCTCCTGGGGAATTCGAGGACTCGTCCTCTCGGGAGGATTTTATCCCCCTTCGGCAAGTCTCGCAAGTCTCCGCTCGCAGGCACAGGCGCATGCCGATGGGCTGAGCGGTTCCGCTCGCGCCCTTTCAAGCGCAGGCTGGGGCGTGATGCTCGTCGCGCCCTGAGCATGCGCGGATGACGCGGCACAGCCGGCCTCGAGTGGGCTAGCCCCAGCGGCTTTTCACAGTCTCGGGCTTCCAGCGGAGCTTGATCGGGAGGCATTTGGTGGCTTCGTGCAACGGTTCTCTGCCTTACAATCTTCGCTACCGGGCTTCCGGACCTGTCTGTGAGCCGGAGGATGTCGCATATGCATTCGGGCAATTTGTTGATCTCGAGAAGAGAGGTGCTCGCGGGCACGGTCGGCGCAGCCGCTTCGCTGGGTGCGTGTGCCGACCCGCTCCCCGGGCCGCGCGCCGTGAAGCGCCCAAACTTCCTGTTCCTGCTGTCGGACCAGCACCGGTCGGACTGGCTCGGGCGAAATCCGGAAATTCCCATACCTACCCCGAACATCGACAGTCTCGCCGCTCGCGGCGTTGACTTCACTCAGGCCATCGTGGCTTCGCCGGTGTGCGGCCCGTCGCGCTCGTGCCTCGCGTCGGGCATGGAGTACGAGAACTGCGGCGTGGAGGTCAACCAAGATCCCTACGATCCCGCGATCACCACGTTCTACAGGCACCTGTGCGACAGCGGCTACCACACGATGGCAACCGGGAAGATCGACCTGCACAAGGGTGTGCTCGGGCGGACGCTCGATGGCCGGAAGAACATGGACGAGTGGGGCTTCTCGGACATGCAGATCACGGCGGGGAAGGGCGGGGGATACTTTGGAGGAACGCCAGGGCCGAAGGAACCCTACTACGCCTACCTAGCCGAACTCGATCCTCCCCTGGACCGCATCTGTGCCGACGACATCCAGCGCCGCGCCGAGCCTCGCGAAGAGAATTGGTGGGGCATGACAGAGGCGTGCCCCCTCGACGACGAGCACTACCTTGACAACTTCACGGCCAGAGAGGGTCTCAGGCTGCTGGAGCAAGCGCCGGACGACGCGCCTTGGTTCCTGGTAATGAACTTCAACGGCCCGCACCCGCCGATGGATATCACTGCCAGCATGGAGCGCCGGTACCGCGGGCCGGATCGCGTGATCGAGGACTTCCCGCAGCCGCGAGAGTATTCCGGGCCGTTTCCGGCAGAGCAGCACGTCCGCATCCGCCAGAACTACTCCGCCATGATCGAGAACATTGATGGCTGGCTGGGGACCGCGCAGGAACGCTTGGCGGAACGAGGCGATCTCGACAACACCGTGGTCGTGTATTCCAGCGACCACGGGGAAATGCTGGGCGACAAGTCACGCTGGGGCAAGAGCGTGCCGTTCCAAGCTTCGGCGGGAGTTCCGTTGGTGATGGCCGGTCCGGGCATCGCAGAGGGGCATTCAAGCAACGCACTCGTGAGCCTGATGGATCTGGCCGCCACCTTCGTCGACTTGGCCGATCTCGCCGTGCCTCCGGAAATGGAGAGCCGTTCGCTGCGTCAGTTATTGGACCAAGGCCGCAATGGCATTAACTTTGGGACACAGGCGCATTAACTTACAGATCGGAGGCCAAATCGACTGAGCAAGGCCGAAAGGGGCGGGTTTCAGGCTTGGCTTGCGGTCGGATCGGTGGTGCGCTTCCTCCATTTGTTGGCAGG